>CALRZF020000277.1:0-5375 GCA_943372585.1 Ramlibacter sp. 2FC
GCTCTTCCATGGTCAGCGGGCGCCCCGACACCAGTGCGCCACCGCGCCCAGGGGGGGTTCGGATCTCGGCGGGGTTCACGCCGGCCAGCCCGGAAACACGCTCGCCCAAGGCTTCCATTTGCACAATCTTGGCCTGCATCTCGCCAAGCTTGCGGGCCATGGCGTCCAGGTTCTCGCGCATGAAGCGGTCGCGCTGCTCGAATTCATCGCGCACCATGAGCCGCACCAGCGAACCAATGACCGGCCAGCCCTCGCGCGCGCCCTTGAGGAACACCCAGTGGTACAGACCCGCTGCCAGCACCATGAGCACCATGGAAAGCGTCACGACAGCCATGGCAAGCCGCGTCCCGCTGAGGTGAATGGCGCGGCTTTTTGCCAGCCACGCATCCGTGATAATGAAATGCAAACTTATCCCCTCAATGCCATCCCGCCATGAATCGCCGCCTTCACCCGGTCACGCTGCAACAGGCCGCCCTGGACTCGCCTACTTTGGCGCGGCTGGCGGAACTGGCGCGTGACTCCAGCGAACGACTCAAGGCTGTGGAACTTTTGATCCCTGCCCCACTGCGTCCCGCCATCAGCGCCGGCCCCGTGGACGGGACTGAATGGTGCCTGCTGGTGAGCAGCAATGCCGCGGCAGCCAAGCTGAGGCAGGTGCTTCCTGCGCTGGTGACTCGCCTGTGCGACCGGGGTTGGGAGGTTACCTCAATTCGGGTGAAGGTACAAATGCCCGCCCGGTGAGGCCCCCGGGGAAAGAAATGGTGCCGATTATCGGAATCGAACTGATGACCTACCGCTTACAAGGCGGTTGCTCTACCAACTGAGCTAAATCGGCGTGCCGCTATTTTAGCGGCTGTGGTTTGTTACTTGACGCGTTTGAGCGCCGGGCGCGGACCTGATGGCGGGCGTGGCGGCTCCGGCTGGCCGTCAGCGACGTCGCCCGCATCCGCCGCAGGCTCCGGCGTGACCAGCTGCACCACGCGCGGCTCACCTTCAGGGCCCGCCAGGCCGGTAACCGGCACGGCCGGCACGCTGCTCAGTGGGGAAGGCTTGGTCCCATCAGACCCGGCCGCAGTGGCAGGTGCCGGTGTGGGGAATGCCATGCCTTGTCCGTTTTCACGGGCGTAGATGGCAATCACGCGGCTGACAGGCACCATGATTTCACGCGCCGACCCGGCAAACCGTGCCTTGAATTCGATGAATTCGTTGCCCAGCTTGAGCGAACTGGTCGCGTCAAAGCTGATGTTCAGCACGATCTCACCGTTCTTGACATATTCACGCGGAACCTGGACGGAATCATCCACCAGCACAGCAACGTACGGCGTGAAGCCATTGTCGGTGCACCAGTCGTACAGCGCCCGTATCAGGTACGGGCGGGTGGATGTGGATTCCTGGGCGTTCATCATCTAAAGCGCAATCAGCATCAACAGCTGATTATTTGCGCATCACTTTTTCTGAAGGCGTCAGCGCTTCGATGTACGCCGGGCGCGAGAAGATGCGCTCTGCATACTTCAGCAGCGGTGCAGCATTCTTGCTGAGGTCAATGCCGTAGTAATCCAGGCGCCACAGCAGCGGTGCGATCGCAACGTCCAGCATCGAGAAGTTCTCACCCAGCATGTACTTGTTCTTGAGGAACACCGGTGCCAGCTGCGTCAGGCGGTCGCGGATGTGCGAGCGGGCTTTTTCCAGCGCCTTTTCGTTGCTCTTGGCTGCGCGCGACTCCAGCGTGTTCACGTGGACAAAGAGTTCCTTCTCGAAGTTCAGCAGGAACAGGCGCACTCGGGCGCGATCCACCGGGTCACCGGGCATCAGCTGCGGATGCGGAAAGCGCTCGTCGATGTACTCGTTGATGATGTTCGACTCATACAGGATCAGGTCACGCTCGACCAGGATCGGCACCTGCCCGTACGGGTTCATCACGTTGATGTCTTCCGGCTTGTTGTACAGGTCAACATCACGGATCTCGAAGTCCATGCCTTTTTCAAACAGCACAAAGCGGCAACGGTGGGAAAAAGGGCAGGTGGTTCCCGAATACAGCACCATCATGATGAAGGCTCCTTAAATCAAAAAAGAGTGGGTGCGAAAGCAGCCCACTCTACAGGGACGCGCCGCCGGCGAGCCGGGGCACGCAATGTCGGTTACTTGATGTCTTTCCAGAACGACGCGTTCAGGCGCCAGGCAATCACCGTGAACATGCCCAAAAACAGCAGAACCCACACGCCTACGCGCACGCGGGTATTCTGGGCGGGCTCTGCCATCCATTGCAGGTAACCCACCAGGTCACCCATGGCCTGGTCGTACTGCAGGGGCGTCATGGTACCGGGGGTGATCTGCTTCCAGCCCGTGAAGACCTTGGTGTCGTGGCCATGAACCTTCTTGGTTTCGTACTGGGGTTCGCGCTCGCCTTGCAGTTCCCACAGCACGTGCGGCATGCCGACGTTGGGGAAAGCCAGGTTGTTCCAGCCCGTCGCCTTGGTCGGGTCCTTGTAGTAGGTACGCAGGTAGGTGTACAGGTAATCGGCACCCGAGCCGGCATGGCCAGAGCGCGAACGCGCCACCAGGGTCAGGTCGGGCGGGTTGGCGCCAAACCATTCGGCAGCCTGCTTGGGATCAATGGCAGCCTTCATGGTGTCGCCGACCTTGGCGGAGCCGAACAGGAGGTTGTCCTTGATCTGCTGCTCGCTCAGGCCGATGTCGGTCAGGCGGTTGTAGCGCATGAACGCGGCCGAGTGGCAGTTCAGGCAGTAGTTGACGAACAGCTTGGCGCCGTTTTGCAGGGCGGCCAGGTCGTTGGTGTTCTTGGGCGCCTTGTCCCAGGCAATGGTGTCGCCGCCGGCAGCATGGGCACCGTTGAGGATACCGAGCGCTGCAATCAACGTGAGGATGAGCTTCTTCATTGTTGTTGTCTCCAGCTTAGTGCGCGGCAAAGGTGATGCGGTCCGGCACGGGCTTGAACTCACCCAGGCGGCTCCACCACGGCATCAGCAGGAAGAAGCCGAAGTAAAACAGCGTGCCGACCTGCGAAATACGCTCGCCCACAGGGGACGGCGGTTGCACACCCAGGTAGCCCAACACCAGGAAGTTCACGACGAACACGCCATAAAGGTACTTGTGCCAGTTGGGACGGTAGCGGATGGACTTGACGGGGCTGAAATCCAGCCACGGCAGGAAGAACAGGATGATGACGGCGCCGCCCATGACGACCACGCCCCAGAACTTGGCGTCAATGGCCAGCATGACCGCCACGGCCACCACTGCCGCGCCGATGATCGCGCCCTTGAACAGGCTGGGCATCTTGAAGCGGGTGACCGACAGAGCAGCACCGGCTACGACGCACAGCACCAGCACGTACATCATCTCGGTGGTGATGGCACGCAGCATGGAGTAGTACGGCGTGAAGTACCAGACCGGTGCGATGTGCAGCGGGGTCTTCAGCGGGTCGGCCGGGATGAAGTTGTTGTACTCCAGGAAGTAGCCGCCGAACTCGGGCGCAAAGAAGATCACGGCCGTGAACGCCATCAGGAAGACGCTGACGCCCAGGATGTCGTGCACCGTGTAGTACGGGTGGAACGGGATGCCGTCCACCGGGTGGCCGTTTTCGTCCTTCAGGGCCTTGGGGCCCTTGATTTCCACACCGTCGGGGTTGTTGGAGCCCACTTCATGCAGTGCAATGATGTGCGCGGCCACCAGGCCCAGCAGCACCAGCGGCACGGCAATGACGTGGAAGCTGAAGAAGCGGTTCAGCGTGGCATCGGACACCACGTAGTCGCCACGGATCAGCAGCGCCAGGTCAGGACCGATGAACGGGATGGCCGAGAACAGGTTCACGATCACCTGAGCACCCCAGTAGGACATCTGGCCCCAGGGCAGCAGGTAGCCCATGAAGGCCTCGGCCATCAGGCACAGGAAGATCGCACAACCGAAAACCCAGACCAGCTCGCGCGGCTTGCGGTAGCTGCCGTACAGCAGGCCGCGGAACATGTGCAGGTACACCACCACAAAGAACGCAGAGGCGCCGGTGGAGTGCATGTAGCGGATCAGCCAGCCCCAGGGCACGTCGCGCATGATGTATTCAACGGACGCGAACGCCAGGGCAGCGTCCGGCTTGTAATGCATGACCAGGAAGATGCCGGTCACGATCTGGATCACCAGCACCAGCAATGCCAGCGAGCCGAAGAAATACCAGAAGTTGAAGTTCTTGGGCGCGTAGTACTCGGACAGGTGCTCCTTGTACAGCTTGCTTGCCGGGAAGCGGTTGTCAACCCAGTTGAGCAACTTTTCGCCGGCGCTGGCGTTGGGGGAGATTTCCTTGAATTCAGCCATGGTTGTCTTCCTCAGGCCTTCTTGTCTTCACCGATCAGGAGCTTGGACTCTGACAGGTACATGTGGGGCGGAACTTCAAGGTTGTCGGGCGCGGGCTTGTTCTTGAACACGCGGCCGGCAAAGTCGAACGTGGAGCCATGGCAGGCGCACAGGAAGCCGCCTTGCCAGTCGTCCGGCAGCGAGGGCTGGGGACCGGGGGTGAACTTGTCGCCGGGTGAGCAGCCCAGGTGAGTGCAGATGCCCACAGCCACGAAGATCTCTGGCTTGATGGAGCGGGTTTCATTGCGCGCGTAGTCCGGCGTGGGGTAGGCCTTGCGATCGGACTTGGGGTCCGCGACCTGGGCATCGGTCTTTTTGAGGCCTTCAACCTGCTCGGTTGTACGCTTCATGATCCACACGGGCTTGCCGCGCCATTCAACGGTAAGTTTTTCACCCGGCTTGAGGGCCGAGATGTCCACTTCAACAGCCGCACCGGCCGCCTTGGCTTTTTCAGAAGGCTGGAAAGTGCTGACAAAGGGAACGGCGGTTGCCACGCCGCCCACAGCACCGGCACATGTGGACGCGATGAGCCACGTCCTCTTGCTGGTGTCGACTGGGGTATCACTCATGGGGGATCCTCGATGCTCGTCGCGGTATTAGGGTCAACCCGCGATTGTAGCTGAGCGAAACAGGCAACTTCAATGGGCACGCGCGCCTTGACAGCCAGCCTGAACCGGGAATACTGCAAACCCCCTACAACAGGAGTAAACGGCATGGGAATGATGAAGGAATTCAGGGAGTTCGCGGTCAAGGGAAACGTGGTGGACCTGGCGGTCGGCGTGATCATCGGCGCGGCCTTCGGCAAGATCGTGGACTCGCTGGTCAAGGACATCATCATGCCGGTGGTCAGCCTGGCTGTCGGAGAGCTGGATTTTTCCAACAAGTTCGTGGTGCTGGGCAGCATTCCGGCGGGTGTGCCGCGCACCTTGGCGGACCTGACCAAGGCGGGCGTTCCCGTTTTTGCCTGGGGCAATTTCGTCACCATCCTGGTGAATTTCGTGATCCTGGCGTTC
>CALRZF020000278.1:0-5371 GCA_943372585.1 Ramlibacter sp. 2FC
AAAGACTGCGCCATCGGCAGCAGCCCCGCGATGACACCCGGAGCCTATCGGTTCGACTACTGAAACTAGACGCCGGCCCAGCGGCACAGGCCCACCGCCGCGGCACCTGCCACCGCCGCCACCACATCATTGCGCGTGAGCTTCATGGCCAGCCCCACCGCCGCCAGACCGGCAATCTCCGGTACCCGCCCGGCCGCGACCGAAGGCGTCACGATGCCGATCATCACCGACAGCGGCACGGCTTTGAGCGCAGACTCGATGCGCGGCGTGATCTGCACATAGCCCATGAGGAAGTAGCCCGCCACGCGACAGGCATACGAAGCCACGGCCATCGCCGCCAGCGCGATCAGGAAGCTGTTGTCAACGCCCATGGCGAAGCGCCCCCACCACGGCACCAGCCAGCCCCGCACCCACGATGTACCAGCCGCCCGGCACCAGCTTGTGCAGCGCAAACGCGACCAGCGCCGCCACGGCGGCCGGCCACAGGTCTGCCTTGCCGCGCCATACCGCAATGCCAATGGCCGCGGCAAATGCCACCAGCATGAAGTCCAGCCCGAACTGCGCCGGGTTGGGCACGCTGTGCGCCAGCAGGTGGCCCGCCAGCGTGCCGCCCACCCAAGGCACGAACATGGCCACGCCTGAGCCCAGCACGTAGCCCGCATCGCGGTAGCCGCCCTGGTATTCCTTCATGGCCATGGCCCAGTTGCCGTCGCCCAGAAAGAACAGGCTGGCCAGGCTTTGGGTGCGCGTGGCGCCGGCCAGCCAAGGCTGGATTGCCGCACTGTAGAGCACGTAGCGCGCATTCATGACCAGGATCGTCGCGACGATGGGCAACACAAGCGCCGACTGGCTCAGGTTCTGCAGCGCCGCCAGCTGCGCGCTGCCTGAATAAACAAAGGTGCTCATGAGCATGGCGTACAGCCACGACAGCCCGCGTTCGCCCGCCAGCACACCAAAGACCAGGCCATACAGCGCCACACCGGGCGTCAGCGGCTGCGCCATGACAAAGCCCCGGCGGATGCCGGCGCGGGTGAAAGTCACCGGGTCTGTGGTGCTCAACGCCCCACCACCAGGCGGATGGCGGGCATCACGCGTTCGGTTTCGGCACGCCGCTCCAGCGCCATGCGCAGGTTCATCTGCGCGACCTCGGTGTGCTCGGTGGCCAGCGCCTGGGCGCGCGCACCCTCGCCGGCCTTCAACGCCGTTACCAGCATGTGATGCTGCCGGTGGGCATAGAGCATCCAGTCGCGGTCCAGCGTGACGGTGCCCTGCATGGGCAGCATGGCGGACGCTGGCGCAAACGGCAGCTTGTCATTCAGCGCCACGGCACGCTGCAGGGCACGGTTGCCGCAGGCGTCAAGGATCAGAGCGTGAAAACGGTCGTTCATGGCTGCATAGGCAGCGTAGCTTTCATAAGTGAGCGGATTTGTCAGCAGGGCCTGGTCGCCCGCGTCCAGGCAGGCCTGCAGATCACCCTGCAACTGGCGCGACACGCCATGCTCGGCCACCAGCCGCGCGGCCATGCCTTCCAGGTGCCCGCGCACCGCAATGGCGTCGGTGACCTCCTGCGCGGTGTACTGGCGCACAAGGTACTTGCCGGTGTCGTTGGCCTCCACCAGGCCCTCGCCTTCCAGCGCGGCCAGTGCGGCACGCACCGGCGTGCGTGAGGCGCCCAGCCGCTCGGCCAGCTGCTGCTCGGCCAGGCGCTGGCCGGGCTCGAATTCACCACGCAGGATCAGGTCGCGCAACTGAATCAAAACGGTCTCTTGCAGGCTCATGGTGATGACTGTACACTGAATTTTATTTTCGGTATACCGTTTTCAAGGAGCCACCATGAAGGCCGAGCAGAATGAACTGATCACCCGCGTAGGCCCCGGCACAGCCTGCGGCGACGTACTTCGCCGCTACTGGCAGCCGGTGGCGCTGGTGGATGAATTCAACCCCGCGCTGGACCCGCGCATGGCCAAACGCCCGGTCAAGGCGGTACGCATCATGGGCCAGGACCTGGTGCTGTTCAAGGACGCGCAGGACCACTGGGGCCTGCTGGACCGCGACTGCCCGCACCGCGGCGCCGACCTGTCGTTTGGCCGGCACGAGGGCGATGGCCTGCGCTGCCCCTTTCACGGCTGGAAGTTTGCGGTAGACGGCACCTGCCTGCAGACGCCCGCCGAGCCTGCGGGCAGCAAGCTGTGCGAGCGCGTGCGCCAGCGCAGCTACCCGGTGACCGAGCAATGCGGCGTGGTGTTTGCGTGGATGGGTCCAGAGGAAATGACGCCGCCACCCTTTCCCGCCTTCGACTGCTTCACCGCACCCGCGTCGCACACCTTTGCGTTCAAGGGGCTGTGGAACGCCAATTGGCTGCAGGCGTTTGAGGTGGGCATTGACCCGGCGCACCCCTCGTTCCTGCACCGGTTCCTGCAGGACGAGGCGCTGGACAACATCGGCGACAACCCGGCGGGCAAGCAGTTTCGCAGCGCGAGCGCCGGCGATGTGGACGGCGAACACTGGCCCATGACGCGCATCATGCGCGAGTTTGCCCAGCCCGAGATCAGTTTTGAGGCCATGCCCTACGGCATGCAGCTCACCGCGCTGCGCCCCATGACGGACCAGCTTACCCATGTGCGCGTGACCAACGCGATCTTCCCCGCCACCTTCGTGATCCCTCTGTCCGAAACCATGACCATCACCCAGATGCATGTGCCGGTGGACGACACGCACACCTACTGGTATTCGTTCTTCACCAGCTTTGCCGGGCCGCTGGACAAGGAGGCCATGCGCAATCAGCGCCTGCAGTTCATCAGCCTGCCCGACTACATCCCCAAATCGGGTCGCCACAACAACTGGGGCTTCAACCCCGAAGAACAGATGACCCAGACCTACCTGGGCATGGGCGAGGAAGATATCAACGTTCATGACCAGTGGGCGGTAGAGAGCATGGGCGCCATTCAGGACCGCACGCGCGAACACCTGGGCACGTCCGACAAGATCATCATGGCCAACCGCCGTGTGCTGCTCAAGGCCATTGAGACAGTGCAGGCAGGTGGCGTGCCGCCCGGCCCGGCAGACGCCACACAGGCCACCGCCATGACAGGCCCCGACACGGTGGACGGCGTGGCCCCCGCGGGCACCTGGCCCACCTGGTGGCGCGAACAGGCGCGGGCCAAGCGCGACCGTTCGCCCTGGTCGGCCAAGCCCGCCACCCCGGTGGCCGCCGAATGACAAACTTCGCCCAACGCTGCGGAATCCATGACGGCGCGCGCGCCGCGGCTCTGGAGCGCGCCGCACTGCTGGCGGGCAACCTGGAGCTGGTGCGCTTTGCCTGGTGCGACGTGCATGGCGTCACACGCGGCAAGACACTGGTGGCCGGTGCTGCGGCCAAGGCCATGCTGGACGGCGTTGGCATGGTCAGCACACTGATGCTGAAAGACACATCCGACCGCACGGCGTTCAAGGTGTTCGAGCCCGGCGGCACGGCTGAGTTGCCCGGCTTCGGCCAGGCCAACAACCTGCTGCTGCTGGCCGACCCGGCGAGTTTTCGGCAACTGCCGTGGACGCCCGCCAGCGGTTGGGTTCAATGCCAGCCCTGGTTCCAGGACGGCACCCCCGTGGAACTGGACACGCGGCGCGTGCTGCAGCGCGCGCTGGCGCGGCTGGCTGAGGCGGGCTACAGCATGAAATGCGGGCTGGAGGTCGAATTCCATATCTATCGCATTGACGATACGCACGCCCAGATGGACCCGATGCAGGCGGCCTGGCCGGGGCTGCCGCCCGCCGTATCGCTGGTGCACCCCGGCTACAACCTGCTGACCGAAGCCTGGTACGACATGGCCGAGGAGCCGCTGCGCATCGTGCAGCACACGGCGCAGGCGCTGGGCCTGCCGCTTCTGTCGCTGGAAATCGAGCTGGGGCCGAGCCAGGTCGAGGCTGTGTTTGAGGCCACCGATGCGCTGACCGCCGCCGACAACATGGTGCTGTTTCGCAGTGCGGTCAAGCAGGCGCTGCGCCGCGCGGGCTACCACGCCACCTTCATGTGCCGCCCGCCGTTTGCCAACATCATGTCCAGCGGCTGGCACCTGCACCAGTCGCTGGTGGATGCACAGACTGGTGCCAATGTATTCCGCCGTGATGCTCCCGCACCGGGCAGCACGGCAGCAGACGCGGGCAACACGCTGTCCGAGGTGGGCGAACGTTACCTGGCCGGGCTGCTGGCACATGCGCGTCCCATGGCGGTGTTCTGCACGCCCACGGTCAACGGTTTCGGCCGCTTTCGCCCGAATGCGCTGGCGCCGCAATCGGTGCTGTGGGGCCGCGACAACCGCGGCGCGATGCTGCGTGTGGTGGGTGAATGCGCAGACGCGGCCACGCGCATCGAAAACCGCATTGGCGAACCCGCCGCCAACCCGTACCTGTATCTCGCATCGCAGATCCATGCAGGGCTGGACGGTATGGCGCGCCAGCTCAAGGCGCCGCCGGCCACCAGCGCACCTTATGGGGATGCTGACGTGCGCCTGCCCACCAGTCTGGGCGAGGCGCTGGAAGCCTTGCAGGGTGACAGTACGCTGGTGGAGGCGTTCGGCGGCGCTTTCATCCACTACTTTTCGCGCATCAAACAATCGGAGCTGTCCCGCTACGAACTGGCGGAAGACAAGGATGATTTCCAGCGCCGTGAATACTTCAGCCGGTTCTGACGGCCCGCATCATGACCACCATCACCGTTTACCTGACAGATGCTTCGGGCGCCACCACTGCGCTTGCATGCCGCACAGGCCAGAGCCTGATGGAGGCGGCTGTGGCAGCCAATGTTGCGGGTATCGAGGCCGATTGTGGCGGCTTGCTGACCTGCGGCACCTGCCATGTTTATGTACGCGCGCCGCATGCGTCTGCCCTGCCTGCGCCGGATGCCGACGAGTCGGGCATGCTGGAGTTCACCGCTGCGGCGCGTCAGGCCAACAGCCGGCTGAGTTGCCAGATCAGGCTCGATGAATCAATGGACGGGCTGGCAGTAGACTTGCCCGCATCACAACACTGAGCCCCGAGGACACCGCGCCATGATTCTTGAACTTGCCGACATCCGCATTGCCCCCGGCCAGCAGGCCGCGTTTGACGAAGCCATCCAGCGCGGCCTGGCCACGGTCATTTCGCGGGCCAAGGGATTCCAGGGGTTCAAGGTGAACAAGGGCATCGAATCACCCGAGCGCTACATCCTGCAGATCTTCTGGGACACGCTGGAAGACCACACCGTGGCCTTCCGTGGCGGCCCGCTGTTTGCCGAATGGCGCGCCATCGTGGGGCCGTTCTTTGCGGCGCCCCCGGTGGTCGAGCACTTCGAGCTGCTGGCCAAGTCTTCCTGAGATCGGCCTCAGCCTTGCTT
>CALRZF020000279.1:0-5370 GCA_943372585.1 Ramlibacter sp. 2FC
AGCTTTCGCGTGGGCAGTGTGGCCTGGTCCATGAAGTACTTTGCCGACGGTCAATTCACCGAACCCGCGTTCCGCATGGCCGAAATAGCCGCCAAGGCCGTGCTGGACGAAGCGCTGAACGTCTACCGGCGCGACGCCTGGGACGTAGCCTATGGCTCGTCAGGCACCATCGGCGCCGTGGGCGACGTGCTGGCTGCCGCCGGCTGGCCGGCGCAGACCGTGAGCCGCGACGGGCTGGACTGGCTGCTGGACCGCCTGCTGGCCGCGCGCAGCGCCGACCGCGTGAAGCTGGAAGGGTTGAAGGAAGACCGCCGCGCCGTCATCGGCGGCGGCTTAAGCGTGCTGCGTGCCGTGTTTGACCTGCTGGGCATTGATGAAATGCAGGCCGCCCAGGGCGCACTGCGCCACGGCGTGCTGTACGACCTGCTGGACAGGGAGCAAGGCACGACCGACATCCGCTCCACCACGGTGCAGCGCCTGTCCACCAAGTTTGATGTCGATGCCGCACAAGCGCAGCGTGTGGGCAAAGTCGCCACCACCCTGCTGCGCGGCCTGCGCGCGGGCGATGCACCGGCCGAGCTGGAGCGCGCGCAACGCAAGCTGCAGTGGGCTGCGCAGCTGCATGAAATCGGCAGCCTGATATCGCACAGCGACTACCACAAGCACGGTGCGTACGTCCTGGACAACGCCGATGCGCCTGGCTTTGCCCTGCCCGAGCTTCACCGGCTCAGTCTGTTGGTCCTGGGCCACCGCGGCAAGCTGCGCAAGCTGGAAGCGGATTTTGAAGACGCACCCTTTGTGCACCAGCTGCTGGCGCTGCGCCTGGCCGTGATCCTGTGCCACGCGCGGCGCGACCCGGACCTCAAGGGTCTGGTCATTGATAGTGACGATGGCGCACGAAGCGTGACGCTGACCACGCGCGCGGACTGGGCCACGGCCTACCCGCAGTCCGCCCATCTGCTGCGCGAGGAAGTGGTGGCCTGGCAGAAGACGCCCTGGGCGCTTCGCCTGGGCTGAGCCTGATCGCATCCGGCGGCCTGGCCGGATGGTCTTCATGACCTTGTCATCGTTGTGCGGTCCACTGCCGGCTTCTCCCCACGGAGGCCACAATGCTCCTGCAACGAACTGACAAGGCCCGCGATGAACTGCGCCCCGGCATGCGTACCCTGGGCCTGCGCGAGCGCAGCCTGCTGCTGATGGCCGATGGCACGAAGTCGCTGGTTGACATCAATGCCGTGATGGGCACGCAGGCCGAGCCCATCGTGCTGGACCTGGTGCGCCGGGGCTATCTGGAATCTGCTGCACGCACGATCACACCAGCACCCGCTGCGCCCGGCGCAGCTGATTCATTCGAAGGCAAGCGGTCGCTGGCGACAACGCGCATGTTCCTGTTTGATATCTGTGAGCGCATGTTTGCCCGGCGCGACCCCTTGATGGCCGAGATGTTCCGTGAGGCGCTGCGCGCAGCCAAAGACCGCGACTCCATGCTCGCCGCGGGCCGCGACATGCTGGCAGAAATCGAAAAGGCTGCAGGCCCCGAACGGGCCGATTCCATCAGCGAACGCATTGCCATGTTGCTGCCAGCCGAGCCGGTGGCCTCCTAGTTCGCGATGGGTCCGGCGTCAGGCCGGTGCCATGCGAAATACCGCCACGGCCTGCTCCAGCCGGCCCGCCTGGGCCTTGAGGCTTTGCGCGGCTGCGGCGCCCTCTTCCACCAGCGCGGCGTTCTGCTGGGTGACGGCGTCCATCTGGCCCACGGCCTGCGTGACCTGGCTGACGCCGGCGCTTTGCTCGCTGCTGGCGTGGGATATTTCACCGATGATGCCGGTGACCTTCTGGATGGAAGCAACCACCTCGTTCATGATCGTGCCGGCTTCGCCCACGAGAGCCGAGCCCTGGCCGACGCGCTGCACGCTGTCGGCGATCAGTGTCTTGATTTCCCGCGCGGCGTCGGCGCTGCGCTGGGCGAGCGAGCGCACCTCGCCCGCCACCACGGCAAAGCCCCTGCCCTGCTCACCCGCGCGCGCGGCTTCCACCGCAGCGTTCAGCGCCAGGATATTGGTCTGAAAGGCGATGCCGTCAATCACGCCAATGATCTCTGACACGCGGCGCGAGCTGTCGTCGATGCCCTTCATGGTGCTGACCACGTCGCCCACCACGCTGCCGCCGCGCACCGCCACCTCGGCTGCGCCCTGGGCCAGCTCACTGGCCTGGCGGGCATTGTCGGCATTGGTGCGCACGGTGGTGCTCAGTTGGTCCATGGACGCAGCCGTCTGCTGCAGCGCGCTGGCCTGCTCTTCCGTGCGGCTGGACAAATCGAGGTTGCCCTGGGCGATCTGTGCGCTGGCGGTGGCCACGCTGTCGGCGTTTTCGCGCACGTTGGACACCACGCGCACCAGGCTGTCGCGCATGACCTGCAGGGCCTTGAGCAACTGCGCCATTTCGTCCTGTCCACGCGCGTCCAGATGCACGCTCAAGTCGCCGCCCGCCACGGCCTGTGCCACAGCCACGGCACGGCCCAGCGGGCCAGTGATGGTGCGGCTGAACAGCACACCACCAACGGCGCAAACACAGAACACCAGCGCCATCAACGCCAGGCTGACCGCCGTAGCCTGGCGGCCGCTGGCGCCGGCCTGCGCAGCAATGGCGCTGCTTTCTGCTGCGATCTTGCGCCCCACTTCATCCAGCAGGCGTACCGATTCGCGGTCGATGCCGGCCACGGCCCTGTCACCCACCTGGGGATCGAAACGCGCGTCCTTGAACGCTTCAAACGCCTGGGCGTAGCGTTTGCCCATCGCGGCGTGGGCCGTAATGAACTGGTGCGTCAGGGCCTGCGTCTCGCCGGGGGGCAAGGCGGCCGCCAGTCTGCCCGCCGCCGTGGCCACAGCCTGTTCGTGCTTGTGGAACGATGCCCAGTACTTGTCCAGATCCTGCGGATTCTTGCCGCGCAGCAGCGTGTTCTTCCACTCCTGCACCTGGACCTTGAAGTCCAGCGAGATGCCGGCTGATAGCACCTGTTGTTCATGCCTGGCCTGCACCTGCACCGCATAGGTGTTCAGGGACTGGTTAAGGCTGTAAATGCCATAGCAGGCGGCAGCTGCCACCAGCAACAACGCAACGGCAAATGCGAGGGGGAGTTTGAGGCTGATTTTCACGGGGGTCCTTGGCAAGCAACAAGCTGCCTCCCATGATGTAGGCCGCCAGCATGTTGCGGTCGGGCGAAATGCAGGGTGTTTTCATGCTTTCTAAAACGGTATAAACTGTATAAACCGTTTAACTCAACAAGGAACCACCACCGTGGCAACTGCAAAAAAGACCGTTGCGGCCAAGGCCGCCGCACCCAAGGCCGCCGTTCGCAAGGCGGCCCCCAAACCCGCGGCCAAGGCCGCGCCAGTGGCTGCCAAGCCTGCACCAGCGCCCAAGCCGGCTAAAGCTGAAAAGCCCAAAAAGCCCAAACTGGTGCGCGACAGCTTCACCATCCCGAAAGCCGAATACACGGTGCTGGACGACCTGAAACAACGCGCCGCCAAACTGGGTGCGCCGGCCAAAAAGAGCGAGGTGCTGCGCGCAGGCATCAAGGCGCTGGCGCAGATGTCGGACGTGGCGTTCCAGTCGGCCATGGCGGCCGTGCCTGCCATCAAGACCGGGCGACCGGGCAAGGCGGATTGACCTAAAGCGAGTCGGGCGACTGCACTGTCACGACCATGGTCTGGGCGTGGCCGTCGCGTTCGCGGTTACGGATCCACCAGACCGCCCCCTTGCGCACGGGGCAGCTGCCGTGCTGCATGGCCAGCAGCTGTGCCACAGCGGCACCCAGCGTGGGCTGGTGGCCCACGATCACCACCGGCACGCGCGACGCGGGCCAAAGCGCAGCCTCCAGCAGCTGTTCGGGCGTCCCGTCGGGCGCCAGCTCGGGCTTGATCTTGTATTTGCGGCCCAGTGCCAGGGCTGTCTGTTCGCAGCGGCGTGCGGGGCTGCACAGGATGCGCGTGGCCTCGGGCAGCTGGCGGTCCAGCCAGCCGGCCATGCGGGCGGCCTGCTTTTCGCCGCGCTGAGTGAGCGAGCGCTCCAGGTCATCGCAGCCTTCCACCCAGTCTTCCGCTTCGGCGTGGCGCCACAGGATCAGGTCCATGATCATGCGTCCTGGCCGCGTTCACGCGCGGCGTAGCGCGCCATCAGCGCCCCCTGGGAGCCGTGGCCGGGCTGGGTGGTGTCCACCCTCTGATAAGTGCCGTCCGGCCCCAGGTCCCAGGCGTCGCGGCCGTCATGCAGCCCGGCCACCAGGCATTCATCGATGATCCGCTGGCGCAGTGCGGGGTCTGTCACCGGCCACGCCAGTTCCACGCGGCGCAGCATGTTGCGGTTCATCCAGTCGGCACTGGACAGGTACAGGTCTTCTTCTGCGCCGCTGCGGAAATAGAAAACACGCGAATGCTCGAGAAAGCGGCCAATGACGGATCGCACGCGAATGTTGTCGGTGATGCCAGGCACCTGCGCAGGCAGCATGCAGGCACCGCGCACGATCAGGTCCACCTTGACGCCCTGCTGGCCTGCGCGCACCAGCGCCAGCATCAGCGCCTCGTCGGTCAGCGCGTTCATTTTTGCGACGATGCGCCCGGGCTTGCCTTGTGCTGCAGCATCGGCAATGGCATCAATCTTTTCGATCAGGCGGCGGTGCAGGTAGAACGGCGCAAGCCACAGCTTGTGCAGCTTGGGCAGCTTGCTCTGGCTGGCCAGGTGCACAAACAGCGCCTCCATGTCGGTGGTCAGGTGGGTGTCGGCCGTCAGGTAGCTCAGGTCGGTGTACAGGCGGGCGGTGCGCGGGTTGTAATTGCCGGTGGACAGGTGACCGTAGCGGCGCATGACCTTGCCCTCACGGCGTGTGACCAGCAGCATCTTGGCGTGCGTCTTCAGGCCCACCACGCCGTACACCACCTGCGCGCCCACCGATTCCAGAGATTCCGCCCAGTTGATGTTGGCTTCTTCGTCAAAGCGGGCTTTGAGCTCCACTACGGCGGTCACTTCCTTGCCGCGGCGTACGGCTTCACGCAGCAGGTCGATCAGCGCGCTGTCCGAGCCGGTGCGGTAGATGGTCTGCTTGATGGCGAGCACCTGCGGGTCGTTGACCGCCTCGCGCAAGAACGCCAGTACGCCGTCAAAGCTTTCATACGGCTGGTGGATCAGCACGTCGCCGTGGTGCAGCCGCTCGAACCAGCTCTGGCCCTGCCCCAACGCGACGGGAAAGGACGCCTTGTAGGGGGCGAAGCGCAGCTTGGGCTCATCCACCTGGTCCACCATCTGGCCCAGGCGCACCAGGTTCACCGGGCCGTGGACGCGGTACAGCGCGGCCTCGGGCAGGTTGAACTGCTT
>CALRZF020000280.1:0-5353 GCA_943372585.1 Ramlibacter sp. 2FC
GTGCTTGAACAGCGTGCGCTCGGTGGTGGCTGCATCAGCCGCGATCTGGCGCGTGGTGGTCTGGGCCACGCCCTGGTGCGCGAACAGACGCGCAGCGGACCACAGGATGTCGATGTGCTTGGTGGGTGCGGGGCCGCGGCGCGGTGTGATTTCGTCCATTCAGCAAGTGTATAGCGATTGCTTGACTGTTTTTCGAAAATTTGTATAGTAATGGCTATACATTTATGGAGAACCTCATGCCGCTGAGCCTTCCCTTTGACCTGAACCCTCGCCTGGACATGCCGGCTTACCCCGACACCCGCAGCCGTCCCGCCGAGCCCGCACTGCTGCCCTGGCCCCTGAAGCCGCTGGCGTCAGCCCAAAGCGGCGCGCGGCGCCTGCCGGACGGGCGGCTGTGCTTCTGGATCCGTCACCAGGTGCTGCGCGGCGTCACGCCTGACATGTTGGCCTGGTGGTTTGCTAACCTGGAGGGCGATGTGATGATTGAAGGGCGGCGCATCAACCGCTACCGCGCCTGGCATCCGCACGACCATGTGCACGCCAGCTACTGGCGCCGCCTGCCGGACGGCTCCGTCGGCCCTGGCGCGTGGATACGCCTGCGCGAATACCTGGGCGCCAACCGGCGGTACCAAGTCAACATCCGCACGCGCATCGAAAAGCTGGACGCGCAGGGTTTCATCCACAACCCGGTTGTGCACGGCATCAGCGGCATCGCGCGCATGGAATACACCTTCACGCCGGTTGACGGCGGCACGCTCTATGAAAACTGCCTGATCGTGGGCGGTGCGTCGGGCTGGCGCCGCTGGCTCAACCCGCTGATCGAACGCTTTGTGTTCACGCAGGAGCAGGGCGTGGCCTGGTTGCGCCACAACATTGAAGAGGTGGGCCTGTTCGAGCATTTCCTGCCGCAGCTGTACCGCCAGGAAAGCTGAGCGCCCCCCGCTATCATTCCTGCGCGCAGACCTAAACCACAACACACACGCAGGAGGGGACGATGTCCATCACTCACAGGCTGGCCGCCCTGGGCGCCGCACTGGCCTTGTTCGCGGCCGCGGGCTGCTCCACCGCCCCCACAGCCCCTGTCCTGGCCCAAGCGCAGGCCGGCGGCACGCTGGCACCGCTGGTGCCCGTACGCCGTTTTGTGGCCAACATCGATTTTGCGGGCGGCTTCATCCTCTCGCCCGACGGGCAGCGGCTGTTGTGGCAGCAGACCGTGGGCACGGACGTAGGCCTGGCGGTGCGCGCCATTGCGCCCGGCAGTGCCGCCACCACGTTCCCCGTGGGCAACATGGGCCGCGGCGGCGGGCTGCAGCGCTGGCTGGGCGACAGCCGCCACGTGGTGTACAGCAAAGACCCGACGGGCGACGAGAACACCCAGCTCTTTGTGCAGGACACACAGCAAGCCTTTGCACCATGGGCCGTGACACCGCAGCGTGGGGTGCGATCGGTGTACTACGGACGCTCCGGCAACACAGGCACGAAATTCTTTTATGCGAGCAACCAGCGCGACCGCGCCACGCTGGACCTGTACGAGGCTGACGCCGCCACACGCACCGTGCGCGAAGTGGCGCGCAGCGACGGCAACGTCACCAGCTGGATCATCGGCAGCAATTACCAATTGGCCGGGCGCGGTCGCCAGCTGGGCCGTGAAGACGGCGCCGATCTGGCGGTAGAGCTGCTGCAGCCTGACGGCAGCTGGCGCCTGATGAAGACGGTGGGCGGCTTTGACAGCTACTGGGTCAGCCGCCTGGACCCGGTGGCTGCCAAGGCCTGGGTGCAGACCAACATCGGGCGCGACAAGGCCGTGCTGGCTGAAGTGGACCTGGCCACGGGCCAGGAGACGGTGCTGGCCAGCCACCCCGACGTGGACCTGAGCTATGGGTTGTTTCCCGCCGGCACCGGCGGTCCCGTGGGCTATGTGACCGAGCCCGGCATGCCGCGTGTGGACTACCTGGACGCTGCCATGGGCGCCGACGTGCAGGCCGCCGTGCAAAAGGCGCTGGCGGCGGGGCTGCTGGACGCGCCGCCCGTCATCACCCGCCCGCAGAACATGGCCGAAGGCAACCGCCGCATGGTGTTGCGCGCCACGGGGCATTTTGATTCGGCCGAATTGCTGCTGGATCGCGACACCGGCCAGGTCACGCGGCTGGACCCGCCGGAGCGCGAAGCCGCCGCCATGCTGGCTGCGCAGCAGCCGTTCAGCTTCAAGGCGTCCGACGGGCGCACCATCCACGGCTACATCATCCGCCCGCGCGGCGTGACGGGTCCGGCGCCCATGGTGACGCTGATCCATGGCGGCCCCTGGGCACGCGACTCATGGAACCCCGCGGTGTTCAACAGCCTGCAGCTGCTGGCCAACCGCGGCTATGCGGTCATGACCGTCAATTACCGCGGCTCTACGGGCTATGGGCGTGACCACCTGTGGGCCGCCGACCGCGAATACTTCGGCCGACTGCAAAAAGACATTGCCGAGGCCGTGCAGTGGGCCGTTGACCAGGGCTATGCGGACCGCAGCCGCCTGGCCGTGATGGGCGCGAGCTTTGGCGGGTTTTCCACATTGGCGCAGCTGATCCAGAAGCCGCACGATTACCGCTGCGGCATCAACATCGTGGGCGTGGCCAACTGGCCCCGCGTGGTGGACAACTGGCCGCCGTTCTGGCGCAACCGCCACTGGTTTGCCCGTACCTATGGAGATGCGCGCAAACCTGAAGACCGCGAGCAGATGCTGGCCAATTCGCCCGTAACGCACCTGGACAAGATCACCGCGCCGCTGCTGGTCATCCACGGCGGCAACGACATCCGTGTGCTCAAGCAGGACTCTGACGACGTGGTGGCCGCCCTGCAAAAGCGCGGCCATCCGGTGGAGTACATGCTGTTTGAAGACGAGGGCCATGCCATCAGCAAATGGCGCAACCGCCTGGCCCTGTGGCGCAAGGTGGAAGACACGCTGGCCACCTGCCTGGGCGGGCGCAGCGCGGGCTTTGACTTTTACGAGCTGATGCCGCGCCAGTAAGACCGCGTCAGTAGTCCAGCCGGAAGCGCGTGCCGCGCACACTGAGCACGGCGCTTTTGGCGCCAATGCTTTCCAGCATCAGGTCGGGCGCCAGTACGGCCCCTTCATTGAGCACCTGGCCGTTGATGATCAGGATGCGCTGGCCCGGGTTGCTGGAATAGACCGAGCCGCTGACCACCAGTTTGGGCACGGTGCGGCGGATGTCCTCGGGCAGTTCGCCCAGGGTGGGCAGCGGCGCGGCGGCTGCTGCCGAGGCGGCTTCACGGCGCTGCGGCGGTACGGGTTTGATCGCCGGTGCAGCCGGTGGTGGGGCAGGCTTGACAACCGGCGGCGCGGGCACTGGCGGGGGTGCTTGAGGTACGCTTTGAACGCTGGGCAACGGCGCTGGCGCAACAACAGGCGCAGGTACGACAACCGGTGCGGGCGTGGGGGCCGGCACCGATGCAGGGACAGGTGCAGGAACAGGTGCAGGAACAGGTGCAGGAACAGGTGCCGTGGCCGCCTGCGTGCTGTCCGAATGCCAGTACAGCCCGCCTGCGGCCACAGCCGCCGCACCGCACAGCACGCCCAGCCACAACCCCAGGCGGCGCGGCGAGCCAGACGCCGGGGCGACCGGCACCGGCTGCGCATTCAGCCCCGGCACCTGGCCGCGCTCACGCTGCGCATCGGCGCGTTTCAGGGCGTCAAGGATGTAGGACATGTCAGCGCGGCGCCTTGGGTGACTGGATGGTGGTGGCGGGCTTGAGCGTCAGCACAGGGCTGGCCAGTGGGTCGGCTGCGCTGGCTGTGCCGGTGCCTGGCCCGCTGCGGTTCAGCGCCACGCCCAGACCGGCGCCCACGGCCAGCAGCAGGACGGCCGCCGTACCGGCAAGGGCGAGGCGGCGCTGGCTATGCCGGGGCGCATCCGGCCCAAATACTTCTGCGGCGGCCTTGTCCACCACGCGCCGCGTGACCGTACCCAGGCCTTCGGCATACCCCCCCAGCAGCGCGCGGCCGCACAGCAGGTTGATGCGGCGCGGCACGCCGCGCGAAAGCTGGTGAATGCGGTTGAGCGCTGCGGTGTCAAAAGGCAGGGCGCCTGTGTGGCCAGCCACTGACAGGCGGTGGGCGATGTACTGGGCCGTCTCGGCCTGGCTCAAGGCGTCCAGGTGGAAGCGGGCGATCACGCGCTGGGCCAGTTGCTCCAGCTCGGGGCGGGCCAGCACGTCACGCAGCTCGGGCTGGCCGATCAGCACGATCTGCAGCAGCTTGCGCTCGCTGGTTTCCAGGTTGGTCAGCAAACGCAGCTGTTCCAGCACGTCGGCGTCCAGGTTCTGCGCCTCGTCAATGATGAGCACGTTGTTCTGCCCGGCGGCATGGGTCTGCAGCAAAAAGGCATTGAGCGGGTCGATGAAATCCTTGGGGCTGGCGGCACCTGCAGGCACAGCCACGTGGAACTCGTCGCAGATGGTGCGCAACATCTCGATGACCGTGAGCTTCGGGTTGAAGATGTAGGCCACATTGCACTGCGCGGGGATCTGCTCCAGGAAGCAGCGGCACACGGTGGTCTTGCCCGTGCCGATCTCGCCCGACAGCAGCACAAATCCGCCGCCGCCATTCACGCCGTACAGCAGGTGCGCCAGCGCTTCGCGGTGCCGTTCGCTCATGAACAGGTAACGCGGGTCGGGCGCGATGGAAAACGGGTCCTGCGTCAGGCCGAAGTGCGGGGCGTACATGGGCCAGAGGATACCGCGTGGCTGTAACGGCCTGCGGGCGGATTCCTACAGCGGTCCCTGCCTGCTTCCGACCGCCGCGCTTTGCGGTGCGGCAGAAGATGGCTTGTGTGTATCAACAACCAACCCAAAGGAGTACGACATGTCAGCTGAAGAACGCGACGAATACCGTGACGCCAACCGCGATCCCATCACCAACGAGCCGGGCGCCCACCCCGTGGGTACAGGCGTAGGCGCTGCCGTGGGCGGTGCCGCAGCCGGCGCCGCACTGGGCGCCGTGGGCGGGCCGATTGGCGCAGCCGTCGGCGGCATTGCCGGTGCCGTGGTCGGCGGCCTGGGTGGCAAGGCTGCCGCCGAAGCCGTGAACCCCACCGCCGAGGAGGCCTACTGGCGCGACGCCTACGAGCGCGAGCCCTATTACGAAAAGGGCCGTGTGTATGACGACTACCATCCCGCGTACTCGCTGGGCTGGTCGGCGGCAGGTGTTTACACCGGCCCGTTTGATGTGGCCGAGCCGCGCCTGGTCGAGGAATGGGACAAGGGGCGCACGGACGCCAGCCTGCAATGGGGCCAGGCCAGGCCCGCTGTGCAGGCCGCTTATGAGCGTGCGTCACGCATCAGCGAGGAC
>CALRZF020000281.1:0-5351 GCA_943372585.1 Ramlibacter sp. 2FC
CGCGGTGCAGGCGTCTTTCAGGAAACCGGGGTTCTTGACCGCGGCCGTGCCGATGATCACGTAGCGCAGGCCACCGTCGATGTACTTTTCAATGGTGTCCAGGTCGCGGATGCCGCCGCCCAACTGCACCGGGATGTCGTCGCCCACCGCCTTGAGAATGGACTTGATGGCCGCGAAATTCTGCGGCTTGCCGGCAAACGCGCCGTTCAGGTCCACCAGGTGCAGGCGGCGCGCGCCCTTGTCCAGCCAGCTGGCGGCCATGGCCGCCGGGTCCTCGCTGAAGGTGGTGGCCTGGTCCATGTCGCCCTGTTTGAGGCGCACACAGTGACCGTCTTTCAGATCAATCGCGGGAATCAGTAGCATGGTGCTGAAGGCAGCGGGTGGAGGTCAGGGTTGCCAGGCGAGAAAATTGCGGTACAGGGCCAAGCCCTGCTCTGCGCTCTTCTCGGGGTGGAACTGGGTTGCAAAAATATTATCGCGTGCAATGGCGGCGGTAAAGCGCTGGCCGTAATCCGCCTGGCCCACGCTGTGGCGCGCATCTGACGGTTGCGCATAGTAGCTGTGGACGAAATAGAAGTAGCTGCCGTCCGGCACGCCAGCCCAGACGGGATGCGGTTGGGCTTGCCAGACCTCGTTCCAGCCCATCTGCGGCACCTTGTAGCGGCTGCCGTCGGGTTGCAATTGCCCCGCCAGGTCAAACCGGACCACCCTTCCGTGGATCAGTCCCAGGCCGTCGGTGGGGCCTTCGTCGCTGGCGTCCAGCAGCATCTGCATGCCCACACACACGCCGAACAGGGGTTTGGACGCTGCGGCTTCCAGCACGGATTCGAGCAGGCCCGATTCGCGCAGCTCGCGCATGCAGTCAGGCATCGCACCCTGGCCCGGCAACACGATACGTTCGGCGGCGCGGACGTCCTCGGGCCGCGACGTCACCACGGCGGTGAAGCCGCTGTCCTGGGCGACATGCTGAACCGCCTGCGAAACCGATCGCAGATTGCCCATGCCGTAATCAACGACTGCAACAGTTTTCATGAGGCTTCAGGTCAACCGGCAGGTGTCAGAGTGAACCCTTGGTGGAGGGGATGGTGCCGGCCGAGCGCGGGTCCAGCTCCAGTGCAAAACGCAGTGCGCGCGCAAATGCCTTGAAGACCGTCTCGCACTGGTGGTGGGCGTTTTCGCCGCGCAGGTTATCGATGTGCAGCGTGACGAACGCGTGGTTCACAAAACCCTGGAAGAATTCGTGCGCCAGCTGGCTGTCAAAGGTGCCGATCATGCCGCTCTTGAACGGCACGTTCATGACCAGGCCGGGGCGGCCGGAAAAGTCGATCACCACGCGCGACAGCGCCTCGTCCAGCGGCACATAGGCATGGCCGTAGCGGCGGATGCCTTTCTTGTCGCCAATGGCCTTGGCCACCGCCTGGCCGAACGTGATGCCCACGTCTTCCACCGTGTGATGGCCGTCAATGTGCAGGTCGCCGTCGGCGTGGATGTCCAGGTCGATCAGGCCGTGGCGGGCGATCTGGTCCAGCATGTGGTCGAAAAAACCGATGCCGGTGGCAAGAGACGCGCGGCCTGTGCCGTCCAGGTTGACCCGGACAGTGATTTTGGTTTCTGCCGTATTACGGGCAACTTCGGCAATGCGGTCGGTGGTCATAGGGAGGCTTCAAGCGCGGCCATCATCTGCGTGTTCTCGTCAGCCGTTCCGACGGTCAGGCGCAGGCAATGGGCCAGCAATGGGTGCATTTTAGAAACGTTCTTGACCAGCACGCCGCGGGTTTTCAGGCCTTCAAAGGTCTTTACCGCGTCGGGTACACGCACCAGGATCATGTTGGCGTCGCTCGGCCAGCTCTTCACGCCGGGCAGTCGGGCCAGCGCCTGCTGCAGCCGCTCGCGCTGGGCGCGCAGGTCCTGCGCCTGGGCGGCGAACACGTCTGCATGCTCGAGCGCAAACAGCGCCGCCTCGGCATTCAGCACGCTGATGTTGTACGGCGGGCGCACCTTGTCTACCTCGGCAATCAGCGCCTTGGGCCCCATCATGTAGCCCAGCCGCACACCAGCCAGGCCGAACTTGCTGAGCGTGCGCATCAGCAGCACATGCGGGTGGCGCGCCACGCGGTCGATGTAACTGCGGCTGGCAAACGGCTGATAGGCCTCGTCCATCACCACCAGGCCGGGGGCGGCGGCGATGATTTTTTCAATGACCGCGTCGTCCCACAGGTTGGCCGTGGGGTTGTTCGGGTAGGCCAGGTAGACGATGGTGGGCTGGTGTTTTTCGATGGCGGCCAGCATGGCAGCCTCGTCCAGCTCAAAGTCCGCCGTCAGGTCCACGCCAATGAATTTCAACCCCTGCAGCTGCGCGCTCATGGGGTACATGACGAAACCGGGCATGGGCGCCAGGATGGACGCGCCGGGCACGTCGCAGGCCATGGCCAGCAGCGAGATCAGTTCATCCGAACCGTTGCCCAGCATCAGGTCAAAGCCATCGGGCAGTCCGGCGTACGCGGCCAGCGCAGCACGCAGGTCGTTGACGCGGTCACCGGGGTAACGGTTCAGCGCCAGCGCGCCCAGGCGCTGGCCCAGGTGCGCCTGCAGATCCGGCGGCAGGCGGTGCGGGTTCTCCATCGCGTCCAGCTTGAGCAACCCGGCTGAAGGTTGCACGGCGTAGGCGTGCATGGACTGCACGTCGGCACGAAAGACGCGGGTCGCCAGATCGCTCATGGCTTGAGCCTCATTTCTGCCGCATGGGCGTGGGCCTGCAAGCCTTCGCCATAGGCCAGCTCGGCGGCGATCTTGCCCAGCTTCTGCGCACCGGCCTCGCTCACTTCGATCAGGCTGCTGCGCTTTTGAAAGTCGTACACCCCCAGCGGGCCCGAAAAGCGCGCCGTGCCCGAGGTGGGAAGCACATGGTTGGGGCCGGCGCAGTAATCGCCCAGGCTTTCGCTGGTGAAGGCGCCCAGGAAGATCGCACCCGCGTGACGCAGCAGCGGCTCCCAGCGGTGCGGGTCGGTGCTGGAGACTTCCAGGTGTTCCGGTGCAATGCGGTTGCTCAGCTCACAAGCCTCTTCCATGCTGCGGGTGTGGATCAGCGCACCGCGGTCGTTCAGGCTTTTGGCAATGATGGCCGCACGCGGCATGGTGGGCAGCAGGCGGTCGATTTCGGCCTGGACGCGGTCAATGTAGGCCGCATCGGGGCACAGCAGGATGCTTTGTGCCAGCTCATCGTGCTCGGCCTGGCTGAAGAGATCCATGGCCACCCAGTCAGGGCGGGTGCTGCCGTCGGCCAGCACCAGGATTTCGCTCGGGCCTGCAATCATGTCGATACCGACCTGGCCGAACACCCGGCGTTTGGCGCTGGCCACGTACGCGTTGCCGGGGCCGGTGATCTTGTCCACCCGGGGCACGGTTTCAGTGCCGTAAGCCAGCGCACCCACGGCCTGGGCACCGCCAATGGTGAAGGCGCGCGTCACGCCGGCCAGGTAGCCGGCTGCCAGCAGCAGCAGGTTTTGCGCTCCCGGATTGGGCACGACCATGATGATTTCGCTGACACCCGCCACATGCGCCGGGATCACGTTCATGAGCAGGCTGGACGGGTAGGCTGCTTTGCCGCCCGGCACATAGGTGCCCACGCGGTCCAGCGGCGTGACCTTCTGGCCCAGGAGCGTGCCGTCTTCGTCGCGGTAGGTCCAGGTTTCGCCACCGGCTTTCTTCTGCGCCTCGTGGTAGCTGCGGATGCGCCGGGCTGCCGCTTCCAGGGCGTCGCGCTGGGCGGCGGGGATGGCCTCGAACGCGGCCTTGAGCTCGGCCTGCCCCAACTCCAGCTCTTTCATGGAGGTGGCGTTGAGCTTGTCGAAGCGGTTGGTGTACTCCAGCACAGCGGCGTCGCCCCGGCGCTGCACGTCGGCCAGGATCTCTGCCACGCGTGCCTCGATGGCGGCATCGGCATCAGCAGCCCAATGCAGCCGCGCCTTGAAGTCCGCCTCAAACGAGGCGTCTGTGGTGGCCAGGCGTAGCGGTGCGGCTTTGAGTTCCATGGTGTCAGTTTTTGCTGATCGCGCCGGCGAACGCGTCGATCATCCGGCGGATCGGTTCCTGTTTGAGCTTGAGCGCGGCCTGGTTGACCACCAGCCGCGAGCTGATGTCCATGATGCGTTCCACTTCCACCAGGTGGTTGGCCTTGAGCGTGTTGCCGGTGGACACCAAGTCCACGATGGCATCGGCCAGCCCGGTCAGCGGTGCCAGCTCCATGCTGCCGTACAGCTTGATCAGGTCCACGTGCACGCCCTTGGCGGCAAAAAAGTCGCGCGCAATGCCCACGTACTTGGTGGCTACCTTCAGGCGCGAGCCCTGCTTGACGGCAGATGCGTAGTCAAAGTCAGAGCGCACGGCAACGCTCACGCGGCATTTGGCAATCTGCAGGTCCAGCGGCTGGTACAGGCCCTGGCTGCCGTGCTCAATCAGCGTGTCCAGCCCCGTCACGCCCAGGTCGGCACCGCCATATTGCACATAGGTGGGCACATCGGATGCACGCACCAGCACCACGCGCACATCGGGCTGGTTGGTCGCCAGGATCAGCTTGCGCGACTTCTCGGGGTCTTCCAGCACCTCAATGCCGGCCGCCTTGAGCAGCGGCAGGGTTTCGTCAAAGATGCGTCCCTTGGACAGGGCCAGAGTGATGGTCATTTGAGCCGCTCGATGTCTGCGCCAATGCCACGCAGCTTGGCTTCCATCTGGTCATAGCCGCGGTCCAGGTGGTAAATGCGGTCCACCAGCGTTTCGCCCTCGGCCACCAGGCCGGCAATCACCAGGCTGGCCGATGCCCGCAGGTCGGTCGCCATGACAGTGGCACCCGAGAGTTTTTCAACGCCTTCAATCACCGCCACCTTGCCGTCGATCTGGATCCTGGCGCCCAGCCGCACCATCTCGTTGACGTGCATGAAGCGGTTCTCAAAAATCGTCTCCGTCACCTTGGATGTGCCTTCGGAGATCACGTTCAGCGCCATGAACTGCGCCTGCATGTCGGTGGGAAAACCCGGGTATTCGGTGGTGCGGAACGACTGTGCCTTCAGACGGCCGCTGGCTGCCACGCGGATGCCATCGGGCGCAGCGGTGACCGTCGCGCCGGCTTCACGCAGCTTGTCGATCACTGCGTCCAGGTGGTCGGCGCGGCCATGGCGCAGGAAGACCTCACCGCCCGCGGCCGCCACAGCGCACAGGAAAGTGCCTGTTTCAATGCGGTCAGCCACCACCTGGTGGGTGCAACCGTGCAGGCGCTCCACGCCCTGGATGCGGATGCGGCTGCTGCCATGGCCTTCGATCTTCGCGCCCATCTTGATGAGCATCTCGGCCAGATC
>CALRZF020000282.1:0-5314 GCA_943372585.1 Ramlibacter sp. 2FC
CTGGCATCCATGACACCCGCCGTGCTGGCCTACAAGAATCTGGCAACAGCCCGCGCACCGTTGCTGGCCTGGCTGGGCGCAGCCCGCTAGAAAACCCGGACGGCCAATACCAGCGCGACCAGAGCGACGACAGTGACCACGCCAATGACAGCGATCCAGACCAGGTAGCGGCCGTCCCCCGGCTGAACAGAATTCGACGCCAGACCGGTGAGCGGCGGTGTAGCCACAGGCATCCATTCCACCAGCGCGCCTGCGGCCTCGGGGCTGAAAAGCTCCATGGAGACCTGTTGCAACGGGGCAGATGCGTTGGTGCCTTCCGGACGCAGCCACAGGTCGACCCGCGAACCCACGATGCGCGCGTGCACAAAAGCCTTGAGCGGCAGCTTCACGCGGTCGTCGCGCCAGCGCAGGCCACGGCGGTGGCGCCCTGCCACCCGCAGCATGCCGGCCTGCACGCGCGCCTCCACCTCGCCCCTGAACGCGGGAATGGCGAAGCCTTTGCCCTTGACCTGCAGCAGTGCGGCGGTGAATGTGGCCTGCACCACAGAGAAAGAAAAGGCGCCGCTGCGCGTGCCGTTGAACGTGTTTTGCGGGCTTCGCTCTGCCAGCAGGTCACCCACCGTCAGCTGGGCGCCATGGCTGTCGATCAGCTCGGTATCACTGGCTAGCGCCTTCTTGATGCACATGCCGACAATCGTGCGGCGGTCGTACGGACCCATGCTGCGGCCTTCCAGCAGCACGTGGTAAACCGTCGCGTTGTCTCTGCCCATGGCTCCTCTTGTATCCCGGTCCGCGCGCAAGGATAGCCGAGAAACCGTGCGATGGCACTGTGAGTTGGCGCTACAGAATTAGCTCAGAATAGGCCCCATGGAAACCACACAAGACCTGCACGACACCCGCCTGGCTGATGCCTGGGCCACCCTCCAGGCGCATTCGCGCGGCGGCGCGTCCCTGACGCCGGACGCCAGCCGCCTGGCCTTCGCCGACCCTGAGTTCCTGTTGCGGCGCGAAACGCGCGGCATCCGCTTCCAGCTGGAGCTGCTCAAGCCCGACCTGGAACAGCAGGCGCACGGCATTGAGAACACCATCGTCGTGTTCGGCAGCGCCCGCTTTCGCGGCGAAGCCGAGGCGGCCGCCCTGGTCGAACAGGCTGAGGCCACCGGCGATGCAGCGTTGATCCGCCGTGCCCGCGGCCTCGCACGCAATGCCCACTACTGCGAGAAGGCCCGCGCCTTTGGCAGGCTGGTGGCCGAGTACAGCACCGGCAAGGACCCCGCCGACATGCTGTTCATCTGCACGGGCGGCGGCCCCGGCATCATGCAGGCGACCAACCAGGGTGCCCATGAGGGCAATGGCATCAGCGTGGGCCTGACCATTGCCTTGCCGATGGAAGAAGCACCCAACCCGTACATCACCCCGGCGCTGAACTTCCGCTTTCACTACTTTGCGCTGCGCAAGATGCACTTCATGATGCGTGCCAAGGCGCTGGTGGCCTTTCCGGGCGGGTTTGGCACGCTGGACGAGCTGTTTGAAGTGATCACGCTGGTGCAGACACGCAAGGCCAAGCCCGTGCCCATCGTGCTGTTCGGCACCGACTACTGGAAGCGGCTGATCAATTTTGACCTGCTGGTCGACGAGGGGGTGATTTCACCCGACGACCTGAACCTGCTGCAATTTGCGGACGATCCGCAGACAGCCTGGGACATCATCAAGGCGTTTTACCAGCTCTGAGCTTGCTCGCCGAGTGGGCGCCCGCGCCCACCACTGCGCCCACGAACCAGAACACGCCTGCGATCCCGATCACGGCACCCGTCAGGCCAAACAATATGGGCATGACCACGCTGGATGCGTTGATGGCCATCAGCCGCAGGCCCAGTGCCTCGCCATGGCGGGCCTCGGGTGTGATCTGGTGCAACGTGCTCATGACCATGGGCTGGACAGAGCCCAGCGCCAGGCCCAGCAGCACGGAGCACATGCCCATGCCCAGGGGCGAATGCAGCATCGGGTAAATGCCAAACAGCACGGCCGTCACGACCATGGCGGTGGCGATGACAACGGCTTCGCTCAGGCGCTCGGCGATCCAGGGCAGCACCACGCGAATGATGGCGGCGGCAATGGCAAACGCCCCGAGGATGGACCCGATGACGGATGCACTCAACCCACGTTCGTGGCCCAGCACCGGCACGACGAAAGTGTGGACATCCCAGCACGACGCCAGGATCCAGTTGATGATCAGCAGTCTGCGGAACATGGGTTCGCGTGCCAGGTCCCAGGCGCGGCCGGGCTTTTCACCCTCGGCACGGATCACCGGTGGCAGTTCCTTCGTCTGCCGCACCCAGAACCAGGTCGCCAGCGGCAGCAACGCCATCAACAGGAAGGCATAGCGAAACCCCGCGTGGTCGATCACCAGGCCTGCGCAGAACGGCCCCAGGAAATTGGACACCGCCGGCCCGATGGCCAGCCACGAGAACACCTGCTTCAACTGCGTGGGGTTCTGCGCGGCGCGGCCCACATGCCGCTGAAGTGCAATGGACGCCGCACCGGTCGCGCCGCCGGTCATCAGGGCGCTCAGGCACAGCACGGGAAATACCGGAAAAGCCACGGCGATCGCCGCACCCAAAGCGGCCACCATCACGCTGAAGGCGACGGGCCGTTTGAGCCCCTGGCGATCCGCGTAGCGGCCGGCCGGCAACGCCAGAAACACCTGTGTGAGTGCAAACAGCGCCAGCAGGACGCCCACAGCCGCCTCGCTATACCCCTCGCGCAGCGCCAAAAGGGGCGCCGCCATGCGCATGCCGGCCATGCAGGCGTGCAGGAACACATGGCCCGCAATCAGCCGGGCCAGTTCACCGGTCAAGCGTCACCCTCATCGGCTGGCGGCAGCAAGGCCTGCGCTTCCCCTTCAGGCAAAGCCTCAACGACTTTCAGGGCGCGGCGCATCTGGTTGGAACGCGTTGCAGCGTTCTCCAGCGTGACCGAGGCCTTGCGCACCTGCTCCTGCACGGTTTCAACCCACTTGCCGTAACGGTCGAACTCGGTCTTGACGGCACCCAGCACCTTCCAGACCTGCGACGCCTGCTGCTCCAGCGCAAGGGTACGAAAGCCCATGTGCAAACTGTTGAGCATGGCCAGCAGCGTGGTCGGCCCGGCCAACGTGACGCGAAAGTCGCGTTGCAGGCTGTCCATCAGTCCGGGGCGGCGCAGCACCTCGGCATACAGGCTTTCGATGGGCAGGAACAGGATGGCAAAGTCCGTCGTGTGCGGCGGCGCCAGATAGCTGGCAGCGATGGTTTTGGCTTCCAGCCGGATGCGCGCTTCCAGCGCCTTGGCGGCCAGCTCCACGCCGGCAGCGTCCGCGCGGTCGTGCGCCTCCAGCAGGCGTTCGTAGTCTTCGCGCGGAAACTTCGCGTCGATCGGCAGCCACACCGGCACGCCATCACTGCTGCGGCCCGGAAAGCGCACGGCGAAATCGACGCGCTGGTTGCTGTGGGGCCGCGTTTCGACCTGGCGTCCGTACTGTTCGTTTGTCAGCACCTGCTCCAGCAGTGCCTCCAGTTGCACTTCGCCGAACATGCCGCGGGTCTTGACGTTGGTCAGCACGCGCTGCAGGTCACCCACGCCCTGCGCCAGTGACTGCATTTCGCCCAGGCCCTTGTGCACCTGTTCCAGCCGGTCGGCCACCTGCTTGAAGCTTTCGCCCAGGCGGGTTTCCAGCGTGGTCTGCAGCTTCTCGTCCACCGTCTTGCGCATCTCGTCCAGCTTGGCGGCATTGGTCTGCTGCATCTGCACCAGTTGTGTTTCCAGCGTGGCACGCACCTCGCCCAGGCGGCGGGCGTTGGATTCGCTCAGGCCCTGCAACTGCAGCGTCAAGGTGTCAGACAGCGTCTTTTGCAAGAGCGCCAGTTGCTGGCCGAAGGCGTCAATCTGCGCGTTCTGCGTGCGCGTGGCCTCTGCGCCCTGCTTGACCAATGCGTCCTGAAAGGTGGCCAGGTTGTGTGTCAGTTCCTGACGCGCACCGCGTGATGATTCGCTGATCTCACGGCGCAGTTCACGCTCCATGCGCTCATTGGCGGCCAGCAACTCAGCGCGGGCGGCGTCGTTGCCATGGGTTGCCGGCTTGCGCAGCAAAAGCACTGCCAGCAGCAGCAGGTTCAGCGCAGTCAGCGCGATCAGCAACCAGAGTTCCACTGCGTTTACTTCTTCAGGATTTCAGGGTTCAACGGTGTGAGTGGCTTGCCATTGACCAGGTACCCGATCAGGTTGTCAGCCGCCAGGTTGCCCATGGCCAGGCGCGTGGGAACGGTGGCGCTGGCAATGTGAGGTGTCAGCACCACGTTGGGTACCTTCAGCAGTTCGGGATGAACGGTGGGTTCCCCCTCATATACGTCCAGGCCGGCTGCGGCAATCTGTTTGTCGCGCAAGGCCGCGGCCAGGGCTGCGTCGTCCACGATGCCGCCGCGCGCAATGTTGATAAGGTTGGCGGTTGGCTTCATCTGCGCCAGCTCCGCCGCGCCGATGGCGTGATGCGACGACGGCGAATACGGCAGCACCAGCACCAGATGGTCGGCGGTCTTGAGCAGCTCTTCCTTGCTGACATAGCGGGCCTTGCAGGCAGCTTCCAGCTCAGGCGCCAGGCGAGAACGGTTGTGGTAGATCACGTTCATGCCAAAGCCATGCGCGCCGCGCCTGGCGATGCCTTGGCCGATACGCCCCATGCCCAGGATACCCAGCGTGGCGCCGTGCACATCCGAGCCCGAGACCATCTCGTAGTTCCATTTCGTCCATTGGCCGGCACGCAGGAAGTGCTCGCTCTCGGTCACACGCCGGGCGGTGGCCATCAGCAGTGCAAAGCCGAAATCGGCCGTGGTTTCGGTCAGCACGTCAGGCGCGTTGGTGGCCAGCACGCCGCGCGCGGTCATGGCATCCACGTCAAAGTTGTTGTAGCCCACCGCCATGTTGGCCACGATCTTGAGGTGCGGGCAGGCGTCCAGAACGGCAACGTCAATGCGCTCGCTGCTGGTGGTGAAGGCGCCGACCTTGTCTGACATGCGCCGCGCGAGTTCGTCCTTGGGCCAGACGTCGTCCGCCTGGTTGGTTTCAATCTCGAAGTGCTGCGACAGGCGCTCAAGGACAGCGGGAAAGATCGCGCGGGCGACCAGAACCTTGGGTTTGCTCATGAAAAATCCTTAGCGGAACCAGATAAATGTCATGGCGATGAACAGCGGGATCAGGAACGCACCCGACCAGGCCATGTAGCCGAAGAAGCTGGGCATTTTGACACCGCGGTCCTCGGCAATGGCCTTGACCATGAGGT
>CALRZF020000283.1:0-5299 GCA_943372585.1 Ramlibacter sp. 2FC
GGCCGCGCGAGCCGCCGGTGACCAGGGCGGTCTTGCCGGTCAGGTCAAAAAGTTGTTTCACCGTACGGGTCATCGAAGGAGTCCTCTTTCAGGTTTCGTCTTGTTTCAGGCGCGAGCGCACCCACAGCAGCACTGCACCGGCCAACGCCAGCACCGCACCCACGAAGGCCATGACGCCGCCCAGCACGGGCTCGATACGCCCGACGGCCAGGCCCAGCACCAGGGTCAGCAGGCCGCCGTAAATCAGGATCCAGACCCAGGCTTCAATACGGGCCAGCGTCCGGGCGGACGTCATCAGAACGCGTCCTCGGCCAGGCTGGCGCAGGTGGCGTCGCGCGTTTGCACCACGGCCAGCCAGGCACCGATCTTGGGCAGCTCGTAATGGAAGAAATAGCGCATGGCTGCGAGTTTGCCCTGATTTGCCGGCTGGGTGTCGGCGGGCACGGACAGCGCCACGTCCAGCCAGATCCAGGCCAGCACCATGTGGCCGAAGGCCTGCATGTAGGGCACTGCATTGGCCAGCGCGTCGGCAGGTTCACCCGTGGCCCAGGCGGCCTTGGTAGCGGCACCCACCTGTTGCAGCGCCTGGCCCAGCGCGTTGGCGTGCGCCGCCAGCGCCGGCTGCTGGATGGCGCGCTCAATCGTGGCGTTGATGCGTGCGGCCAGCAGCATGAGGCCCTTGCCGCCTTCCATCAGCACCTTTCGGCCCAGCAGGTCGGTCGCCTGGATGCCGTGGGTGCCCTCATGGATCATGTTCAGGCGGTTGTCGCGCCAGTACTGCTCCACCGGGAAGTCACGCGTGTAGCCGTAGCCGCCGTGGATCTGGATCGCCAGTGAATTGGCCTCCAGGCACCATTCACTGGGCCAGCTTTTGGCGATGGGCGTCAGCACCTCCAGCAGCAGGCGGGCCTCATCGGCCGACGCAGCGTCACCGGTGTGCTGCTCGTCTACCAGCCGGGCGCAGTACAGCTCCAGCGCCAGCGCGCCTTCGCAGTAGCTCTTTTGCGCCAGCAGCATGCGCTTGACGTCAGCGTGTTCAATGATGCGCACCTGCGGCTGAGCGGGGTCTTTGCCAGCGGCACCGATCGGGCGGCCTTGCGGGCGGTTCTTCGCATAGTCCAGCGACGCGTAGTACCCGGCCAGGCCCAGCATGACCGCAGCGGTACCCACGCCGATACGCGCCTCGTTCATCATGTGGAACATGCAACGCAGGCCTTCGTGGGGCTTGCCCACCAGGTAGCCCACGGCGCCGGGCTTTCCATCCACCGGGAACTTGCCCTCGCCGAAATTCAGCAGTGTGTTGGTCGTGCCGCGCCAGCCCAGTTTGTGGTTCAGACCCGCCAGCGCCACGTCGTTGCGCACGCCGGTCAGTTGGCCGTCCGTGTCCACCAGTTTTTTGGGCACGATGAACAGCGAGATGCCTTTGGTGCCGGGGATCAGCTTGCCGTCTGGCCCGGGAATCTTGGCCAGCACCAGGTGGATGATGTTCTCGGTCAGCTCGTGCTCGCCCGAGGAGATCCACATCTTGTTGCCCTTGAGGCGGTAGCGGGGCCCCAACGGATCAGCTTCGGCGCCCTCGCCATCCGGGACCGCACGTGTGGTGATGTCGCTCAGCGACGAGCCCGCCTGCGGCTCGCTCAGGCACATGGTGCCCGAGAAACGGCCGTTGAATTCGTTGCGCGCGAACACGGCCTTTTGCATGCCGGTGCCATGCACCAGCAGCAGGTTGGCATTGCCCTTGGTCAGCAGGCTGGAGCCAATGCTGACCGACGCCAGGCCGAAAAACCCGTTGGCTGCCGCTTCAATGGTGTATGGCAGCTGCATGCCGCCTTCGTCGTAGTCCTGCGCGGCACTGAGCATGCCGGACTCGGCATAGGCGCGGTTGGCGTCGTGCGTGCACTGCGGCAGGATCATCTTCTCGCCGTCAAACTGCGGCTCCTGGGTGTCCACCGTGCGGTTGAACGGTGCGTACTTTTCACGTGCAATGCGTTCGCAGGTGTCCAGCACCGCGTCGAATGTTTCGCGGCTGTGGTCCGCGAACCGCTCACGCTGGTTCAGGCCCTGCGCCTGCAACCAGTCGTAGAGCAGGAAGTCCAGCGTGGGGCGTAGGCTCACGTTGCTTACAGCACTTCAAACACGCCAGCCGCACCCATGCCGCCGCCGATGCACATGGTCACCACCACGCGCTTGGCGCCGCGGCGCTTGCCTTCGATCAGGGCGTGGCCAGTCAGGCGCTGGCCGCTCACGCCATAGGGGTGGCCCACGGCAATGGCGCCGCCGTTGACGTTCAGGCGGTCACCGGGGATGCCCAGCTTGTCGCGGCAGTAGATCACCTGCACGGCAAAGGCTTCGTTCAGCTCCCACAAGTCGATGTCGTTGACCGTCAGGCCCAACTTCTTCAGCACCTTGGGGATGGCGTACACCGGCCCAATGCCCATCTCGTCCGGCTCGCAGCCGGCCACGGCGAAGCCCAAAAAGCGGCCCAGCGGCTGCAGGCCCTTGCGGCTGGCCACGTCTTCGTTCATGACCACCACGGCGCCGCCGCCGTCAGAGAACTGGCTGGCATTGCCGGCCGAGATCACGCCGCCAGGGATGGCCGGGCGGATGCCGCTGATGCCTTCCTTGGTGGTGCCGGGGCGGATGCCTTCGTCGTCAGAGATCGTCACTTCCTTGGTGCGCAGGCCCAGCACGGCGTCGGCCACGCCGGCCTGCACGGTGATGGCGGCGATCTCGTCCTTGAACAGGCCCTTTTCCAGCGCGGCCGTGGCCTTTTGCTGGCTGGCGGCGCCGTATTCGTCCATGGCGTCGCGGCTGATGTTGTAGCGCTTGGCCACCTGCTCGGCGGTCTGCAGCATGTTCCAGTAGATCTCGGGCTTGAGCTTGTCCAGCGCCGGGTCGCGCATCATGTGCGTGTTCATTTCCTGCTGCACGCACGAGATGCTTTCCACACCGCCGGCCACAAAGATGTCGGCTTCGCCGGCGATCACGCGTTGCGCGGCCATGGCAATGGTCTGCAGGCCCGACGAACAGAAACGGTTGACCGTCATGCCCGAGGTGGTGATGGGGCAGCCGGCCATCAGCGCGATCTGGCGCGCAATGTTGGCGCCGGTGGCGCCTTCGGGGTTGGCGCAGCCCATGATGACGTCGTCCACTTCGGCGGCTTCAATGCCGGCGCGCTGGATGGCGTGCTTGACGGCATGGCCGCCCAGCGTGGCGCCGTGGGTCATGTTGAACGCGCCCTTCCAGCTCTTGGCAAGCGGCGTGCGGGCGGTGGAGACGATAACGGCGGAGGTCATGGCAGGGCCTTTCAGTAAGGGAATTTCAGGGAATCAGTTGGCGGGTGCTGCCGTGTTGAGCAGCAGTTGGTGATAGAAGCGCACGACCTCGCCGAGGTTCGTGACAGCAATGCGTTCGTTGGTGCCGTGAAAGCGCGACAGGTCTTCGGTCTTGGCGCGCACAGGCGAGAAGCGGTAGATGTGGTCGCTCAACGCCGTGAAGTGACGCGAATCTGTAGCAGCCACCATCAGGCCCGGCGCCACCAGCACGTCGGGGAACAGCTGGCGCATGGTGCGGTTGATGAGCTGGTACGAGGCCGACGCCGTGGGCGACACGGCGGATGCCTCGGCCGCGCCCGGCAGTGCGATCAGCTCGAACCGGTCGCTGCCGGCCTTTTGCCGCACATGCTCGGTCACGCTGGCAATGGTGTCGCCCGGCAGCAGGCGGAAGTTGACCGTGGCCTCAGCAAGACCTGGGATCACGTTCTCGGCGTTGCCGGCCTTCATGACTGTGAGCGCCGTGGTGGTGCGCAGCAAGGCATTGGTACTGGCGCCCTTCTCCAGCTGGGCCTGCACCACGGGGCCGAACAGCCAAAGGTTGGACAGCGCCACCCGCTGGAAGCCGCCCATCTCGGGCGCCATCGTCGCAAACATTTCCTGCGCCACGCCGCGGATGCCAGCGGGCAGCTGTTCATCGTCCAGCCGGCGCAGCGCGGCGCTCATCATGCCGATGGCGCTGCTGCCTTTGGGCGGCGGCATGGACGAATGGCCGGGCGTGGCCGGCACCTTGAGCACCATGGAGAGAAAGCCCTTTTCAGCAATGCCGATCAGCGCCGCGGGCTGGGCCAGGCCGGGCATGATGCCCTCGGTGATGAGCAGGCCTTCGTCCAGCACAAAGTCCAGCTTGACGCCGCGCGACTGCAGCAGCTTGGCGATCTCTACAGCGCCGCGCAGGCCGCTGATTTCCTCGTCGTGGCCGTAGGCCAGGTACACCGTCTGGCGCGGCTTGAAGCCGCTGGCCACCAGCATTTCCACCGCCTCCATCTGGGCGATCAGGTTGCCCTTGTCGTCCCAGGAGCCGCGGCCCCAGATGTAGCCGTCCTTGACCTCGCCGGAAAACGGCGGCACGTCCCATTTGCTTTCTGTGCCGGGGGACACCGGCACCACGTCCTGGTGCGCCAGCAGCAGGATGGGCTTGGCCTTGGGGTCGGTGCCGGGCCAGGTGTACAGCAGGCTCAAGCCCCCCACCAGCTCGCGCTGGAGGGTGGCGTGGGTTTTGGGGTAACGCTGCTGCAGGTAGTCGTGCAGTTTGCGGAACTCGGCGGCGTTCGCTTCGGGGTCGTCGCGGCTGGCAATGGTCTGGAACCGGATGGCCCCGCCCAGTCGCTCTGCCGCCGCCTTTTCGTCCACGGCCAGCTTGGCGACCGGCGGCACGCTGAGCTGGCGCGAGCCCTGGCGCAGCGTGTTGATGGCCAGCACGGCCACCAGCAACACCAGCAGGCCGAGCAGGCCCAGGAGCACGCGCTTGATCATGGCGCTCAGCTGAACGTTTTGCCTTCAGCGGCCAGCTTGGCCAGCAGCGGCGCGGGTTCCCAGAACTTCGCGTCGTCCAGCGGGTTGCGCTGGAACCGCTTCATCGCCTGCACCACGTTGAACAGGCCCACCTGGTCCGCGTACATCATGGGGCCGCCACGGTACATGGGGAAGCCATAACCCGTCAGGTACACCATGTCGATGTCGCTGGCGCGGGACGCAATGCCGTCTTCCACGATGTGCGCGCCTTCGTTGACCAGCGCGAACACCAGGCGCTGCACGATCTCGTCGTCAGAAATCTTGCGCGCCGTGATGCCCAGCTCCTTGCGGTGGTCCTCGATCATCTTGTTGACCAGGTCCGACGGGATCGCGTCGCGCTTGCCCGCCTGGTAGTCGTACCAGCCTGCGCCGGTCTTCTGGCCGAAGCGGCCCAGCTCGCACAGCTTGTCGGCGGTGCGGCTGTACTTCATGTCGGCGCGCTCGGTGGCGCG
>CALRZF020000284.1:0-5292 GCA_943372585.1 Ramlibacter sp. 2FC
TGGAGGCCATGACGGCCGCCGGCATGGAGATGGGCCTGCCGCGCGAGCAGGCCCACCGGTTGTCGGTAGGCACGTTCGTCGGTGCGTCAGAGCTGGCGCGCGCGTCTGATGAAGCGCCCGACGTGCTGCGCCAGCGCGTCACGTCCAAGGGCGGCACCACCTACGCGGCCATCACATCCATGCAGCACGACGGCGTGAACGCGCTGTTCATCAAGGCGCTGCATGCAGCGCGCCAGCGCGCCAAAGAACTGGGTGACGAGTTCGGAACCTGACCACCACCTGACTTGCGATGACGGGTCAACGGGCGCGCAGCCAAGGGCGTTAAGCATGCAGGCCGCCGCCGGCGCCCTTCGTCCATTCACTGCAAGGAGTCAAACACCATGAAAAAACTGATGACTGCGCTCGTGAGCGCCGCCCTGTTGGCCAGCCCGCTGCTGGTTACGCCCACCGCCGCTTTCGCCCAGGCCCCGGCTGCCGCCCCCCAAGGCGCGGACGCAGCCAAACCGGCCAAGGCAAAGCCTGCAAAGACCAAGGCCCCCAAGAAGGCCAAGAAGGCGAAAAAAGCCAAGGCAGCCTGAAAGCCGGGCACTCCCTCACAAAGCCGCCTTCGGGCGGCTTTGTCATTTCAGGGCGTAATCCAGCGCAATGCCCGCAAACACGCTGAACCCCACCCAATGGTTCAGGCGGAATGCCTTGAAGCAGCCCTCACGCGTGCGATTGCGGATCAGCGTCCAGTGCCATGCAGCCTGCGCGGCTGCGACGGCGATGCCTGCGTAAAACGCCGGGCCCGGCGCCGCCGTCTGATACGCCCACACCCAGATCGCCAGGAAGGCCGCGTAACAGCCCATGATGGCGGTGACGTCCCACCGGCCCAGCGTGATGGCCGATGTCTTCATGCCGATCTTCAGGTCGTCATCGCGGTCCACCATCGCGTATTCGGTGTCATACGCCAGCACCCAGAACAGGTTGCCCGCCAGCAGCACCCAGGCCAGTGCGGGCACCGCCGACTGCACAGCCGAAAGGCGGAACGAATCGCCGCCTTGCACAGCGGCGAAGGCCATCGGAATGCCAAAGCTGAACGCCACGCCCAGCACCGCCTGCGGCATGGACACAAAGCGTTTGGCGTACGGGTAAACAATCGCAATGGCCAGCGCGGCAAACGACCAGGCAACGGTCACAGCATTGGTCGTGAGCACCAGGCCAAAGGCAGCCAGCGCCAGCGCCGCGCCCAGCGCCAGCGCCTCTTTCACCGACACCTTGCCCGACGTGACAGGCCTGTGCGCGGTACGCTTGACGTGCTTGTCAAAGTCGCGGTCGGCCACATCGTTCACACAGCAGCCGGCGCTGCGCATGAGGATGGTGCCCAGCACAAACACTGACAGCAAATGCCAGCCCGGCCAGCCGTGCGATGCGATCCACAAGGCGCTGAGGCTGGGCCACAGCAGCAGCAGCCAGCCGGCAGGCCGGTTCCAGCGGATCAGGTCCAGCCAGAGCGCGATACGTCCGCGCAAGCTCACAGGCCCAGGCGGCGCAGGTCCAGCTTGCCGTCTCGCATCGGGGGGCACCAGAAGTACGCGCCCGACACGGGCCGGGAAATGCTGAACATCGCATCGACGATGCCGTCTTCATGCCCCGCCATGCGACGCATCTGCGCTTCAAACGCATAGAGCGATTTGCCGAACGCCACGAACATCAGCCCGGCCTGCATGCTCATCATCCACGGCATGGAGCGACGCAGCATGAACGCGGGCGGATCAAAGTCCTCCTGCGCGGTGCGCTTGACGTGGGCCGAAGTGGGGGAATCCTCCAGCTCTTCGTTGTCGGACAGGCGGCGGCCGAAGTGGTTGTCGCGGTCGCCCTCGGCCAGCGCCTCGAACGCATCCAGGTCGTGCACCCATTGCTGTACCGCCACAAAGCTGCCGCCATCCAGGCCGCCGCCCGCGCCCTGCGTGAACGCAGCCTCTTCGGCGGCTTCACCCGAGGGGTTTTCGGTGCCGTCCTCGTAGCCGGTCAGGTCCTTGCCATGGCCGCTTTCGCCCAGCGAATGCCGGAACGCGTCCACCACATGGCGCACGGTGAAGGCCGGCGCCAGCGCCTTTTGGACCTTGCGGGTCAGGTGCAGCAGGTCACCCAGGTCGTCGCCGCGCACCCAGCACCACAGCGTGCCGGGCGTGGACGGCACCTTGACGCCGTGGCCGCTCATGTCGGGGAATTCGTGCAAGCCGGGGATGTCAGCGCCCAGCGCCGCGGCCAGCGAAGGACCCACGCCCAGCACCACATCGCTGCCATTGGCCAGGGGCGACAGGCGGGTGAGCGCGTCCTTGATGGCCTGGGTATCGACGCCCTTGTCGGCCAGGTTGAACACCACATAACGCGCAACGGCGGGCACGCCGTCATAAATGCCGGGTTGGTAAGTTTTGCTCATCTTCTTGTCGTGGGCAGCTCAGTGAAAATCAGGACAGGCGCTTCACGCCGGGCAGCTCGCAAGCGTAGATGGCGTTGCGCAGCGCGGCAATCGCCTCGTACCGTGTAAAGCTGCGCCGCCATGCCAGCACCACGCGGCGCATGGGCGGCTCACCTTCAAAGGGCAGGTATTTCACAAATGCGTCTTCGTCTTTCTTGCGCTTGCGGGTGTCCAGCGCCTCTTTGGGTACGGACAGGCGCGGCACCAGCGTGACGCCCATGCCGGCGGCCACCATGTGCTTGATGGTCTCCAGCGACGAGCCTTCAAAGCTCTTGCGGATGCCTTCGGCGTCGCTGGAAAATCGTGCGAACTCGGGGCAGACCTCCAGCACATGGTCGCGAAAGCAGTGGCCGTTGCCCAGCAGCAGCATGGTTTCTTTCTTGAGTTCGTCGGCGTTCACGTGGGTATGCGCCGCCAGCGGATGGTTGCTGGGCAGCGCCACCATGAAGGGCTCGTCATACAGCGCGGCTGTAGCCAGGCCGGTGTCGGGGAAAGGCTCGGCCATGATGGCGCAGTCGATCTCGCCGGTGCGCAGCATCTCCAGCAGCTTGACGGTGAAGTTCTCCTGCAGCATCAGCGGCATCTGCGGCGTGCGCGCGATGGCCTGGCGCACCAGGTCGGGCAGCAGGTAGGGGCCGATGGTGTAGATGATGCCCAGCTTCAGCGGGCCGGCCAGGGGGTCCTTGCCGCGCTTGGCAATTTCCTTGATGTTGGCGGCCTGCTCCAGCACGCTTTGCGCCTGGCGCACGATTTCTTCACCCAGCGGCGTGACCGTCACTTCATTGGCGCTGCGCTCAAAGAGCTTGACTTCCAGCTCGTCTTCCAGCTTCTTGATCGCCACCGACAACGTGGGCTGCGAGACAAAGCAGGCCTCGGCCGCCTTGCCGAAGTGCTTTTCACGTGCGACCGCGACGATGTATTTGAGTTCGGTGAGGGTCATGCCTTTACGCTTTCAAGAACTCGGATTTTCCACCCAACCAGCGCTGCGTGTGTTGCCGGGCTTTTTCAGGGTGGCGGTCCAGCATCAAGGGGGCTGCGTGCCGGGCCCATTCCAGCAGTTCGGTGTCGGTGGCCAGATCTGCAAAACGCAGCAGGGGCGCGCCCGACTGGCGCGCGCCCAGGAATTCACCGGGGCCACGTATCTCCAGGTCGCGCCGCGCGATTTCAAAACCGTCGTTGGTCTCAGCCATGGCCTTCAGCCGCGCACGGGCCGTTTCTCCAAGGCGCGGGCCGTCACCCGTGGAATACAGCAGCACGCAGGCGGATGCGGCCGCACCGCGCCCCACCCGGCCACGCAACTGGTGCAGCTGGCTCAGACCGAATCGCTCAGCGTGCTCGATGACCATGAGCGAGGCATTGGGCACGTCCACGCCGACTTCAATGACGGTGGTGCTGACCAGCACAGCCATCTGTCCGCTGGTGAACAGCGACATCACTGCTTTTTTCTCGGCCTGCGGCATGCGCGAATGCAGCAGGCCCACCATCACCCCCGGAAGCGACGCGCTGAGCGATTCATGCGTGGCCGTGGCGTTGGTCAGGTCCAGCGCCTCGCTCTCCTCGATCAGGGGGCAGACCCAGTAGACCTGCCGGCCTTCGGTCACCTGGGCGCGGATGCGCTCGATGATCTCTTCGCGTCGCTGGTCGGAGATGACCTTGGTCACGATGGGCGTGCGCCCCGGCGGTAGTTCGTCGATGGTGGACACGTCCAGGTCGGCGTAATAGCTCATGGCCAGCGTGCGCGGGATGGGCGTGGCGCTCATCATCAGAAGGTGCGGTTCATGGCCCTCTTCCCGCATCTTGCTGCGCAGGGCCAGCCGCTGGGCCACGCCAAAGCGGTGCTGCTCGTCAATGATGGCCAGCGCCAGGTTCTTGAATTCGACCTGGTCCTGGATCACGGCGTGCGTGCCCACCACCAGCGCGGCCTCGCCGCTTTGCACCAGCGCAGCCATGGCGGTGCGCTCTTTCTTTTTCTGGCTGCCAGTGAGCCAGGCCACGCGCAGGCCACGCGGCGCCAGGATGGGCTCCAGCCAGCCGATGAGCTTGCGAAAGTGCTGCTCGGCCAGAATTTCGGTGGGCGCCATCAACGCACATTGCCAGCCGGCGTCAATCGCAATGGCCGCAGCCAGCGCGGCCACCACGGTCTTGCCCGAACCCACATCGCCCTGCAGCAGGCGGTGCATGGGCACGGCGCGCAGCAGGTCGCGCGCGATTTCTTCACCCACGCGCCGCTGTGCTGCGGTCAGCGCAAACGGCAGCACGGCCAGCAGCTGTTCATGCAGGCCGCCCTTCGTAGCGCCCAGCGGCGGCGCTTTCAGCCGGGCGCGCTCACGCTTGCTTTGCAGTTGCGAAAGTTGCTGTGCCAGCAGTTCCTCGGCCTTCAGCCGCTGCCAGGCCGGGTGGCTGCGGTCCTCCAGCGTGGCCAGCGGCACATCGGGCGTAGGATGGTGCAGGAACTGCAGCGCCTCACGCAGCAGCCACGGTTTCTGGCGCCCGATCTGGCTCGCCATCTCTGGCGCAAATGTGTCTGACAGGTCGGCACGCGCCAAACCGCTGAGCACCACCTTGCGCAGGTAGGCCTGCGGCAGCGCCGCCACGGTGGAGTACACGGGCGTGAGCGCTGTGGGCAGCTCGCCCCCCGCCGGCCGGAACGACGGGTGCATCATGGTCCAGCCCATGAAGCCGCCCTTCAACTCCCCCCGCACCCGCACGCGTGTGCCCACGGCCAGCGCCTTTTGCTGCGAAGGGTAAAAGCTGAAGAAGCGCAGCACGCAGGTGTCCGAGCCATCGTCCACCGTTACGAGCAACTGGCGGCGCGGCCGGTACGTGAC
>CALRZF020000285.1:0-5284 GCA_943372585.1 Ramlibacter sp. 2FC
CGGCGTGATCACCGCGCTGGAAGCGCGCGGCCTGCGCGTGATCCCCGCGTTTGCCACCGGCCTGGACGCCCGCCCCGCGATTGACGCCTTCTTTGTCAAGGACGGCCGCACGCAGATTGACGCGATGGTCTCGCTCACCGGCTTTTCGCTCGTTGGCGGCCCCGCTTACAACGACTCGCAGGCCGCCGAGGACACACTGGCCAAGCTGGACATTCCCTACCTGGCCGTGAGCCCGGTGGAGTTCCAGACGCTGGAGGCCTGGGGCGGCTCCGAGCGCGGCATGCTGCCGGTGGAAAGCACCATGATGGTGGCCATCCCCGAGCTGGACGGCTCGACCGGGCCCATGGTGTACGGCGGCCGCGCCGACGCCACCGGTGTGGCCTGCACGGGCTGCTCGCGCCAGTGCAAGTTCACCGTGGCCGACGACGCCCACGACATGCATGTGTGCTCCGAGCGCGCCGACGCACTGGCCGCGCGCGTAGGCAAGCTGGTGGACCTGCGCCGCAGCGAACGCGCGCAACGCAAGGTGGCCGCGGTCATCTTCAACTTCCCCCCCAACGCCGGCAACACCGGCACGGCCGCCTTCCTGTCGGTGTTTGAATCGCTGTACAACACGCTGCAGGCCATGCAGCGCGAGGGCTACACGGTGGAGCTGCCGGCAACGGTAGACGACCTGCGCGAACGCGTGATCAACGGCAACGCCGCGACCTTTGGCGCCACCGCCAATGTGCATGCCCGCGTCAGCACCAACGACCACGTCAAGCGCGAGCGCTGGCTCAAGGACATCGAAGCCCAGTGGGGCCCGGCGCCCGGGCGCCAGCAGAGCAACGGCGAATCGATCTTTGTGCTGGGCGAGCGCTTTGGCAATGTGTTTGTCGGCATCCAGCCCGCCTTTGGCTACGAAGGCGACCCGATGCGCCTGCTGTTTGAAAAGGGCTTTGCACCCACGCATGCGTTCTCGGCCTTTTACCGCTGGGTGCGTGAAGATTTCGGCGCCCAGGCCGTGCTGCACTTTGGCACGCACGGCGCGCTGGAATTCATGCCGGGCAAGCAGTCGGGCCTGTCGGGCGCCTGCTGGCCTGACCGCCTGATTGGCGACCTGCCCAACTTTTACCTGTACGCGTCCAACAACCCGTCCGAAGGCACGATTGCCAAGCGCCGCGCCGCGGCCACGCTGATCAGCTACATGACGCCTCCGGTGGCGCAGGCCGGCCTGTACCGCGGCCTGGTGGACCTGAAGGGCTCGATCGAACGCTTTCGTGGCCTGGAGCCTGATGCGGCGCATGAGCGCGGCGAGCTGGTGGCGCTGATCCAGGCGCAGGCTGCAGCGGTGGAGCTGGCCACGGCCGAGCCCGCATGGGACGGTGGCATGAACAGTGATGGGGACGCACGCATCACCGCACTGGCCAACGCCGTGCTGGAGCTGGAATACACGCTGATCCCGCATGGCCTGCACATCGTGGGCGAGGTACCCGGCGCGAGCGAGCGGGTGGACACCCTGATGGCCTGCGCCGAAGCATCCCACGGCACGCGCCCCGAGCGCAGCCTGATCGAAGCGCTGGTGGCAGGCCAGACCCCGCAACAACTCGCAGGCGACGACGCCACATTGGCCGCCCTGCTGCAGTCGCTCGCAGGCATCAATGTGCTGATGTCGCAAGACCATGAGCTGGCCGGCATCATCCGCGCGCTGGACGGCCGCTTTGTGCGCCCGGCCCCCGGCGGTGATGTGCTGCGCACGCCTGCCATCCTGCCCACCGGCCGCAACCTGCACGGCTTTGACCCCTTCCGCATCCCCAGCGCCTTTGCCGTGCAGGACGGCGCACGCCAGGCGCAGCGCCTGCTCACGCGCTACATGGACGACGGCCACCCGTTTCCTGAATCCATTGCCCTGGTGCTGTGGGGCACCGACAACCTCAAGAGCGAAGGCGCGCCGATTGCCCAGGCCCTGGCGCTGATGGGTGCCAAGCCGCGGTTTGACAGTTATGGCCGGCTGGCCGGTGCCGAGCTCATGACGCTTGAGCAACTGGGCCGTCCGCGGGTGGACGTGGTGATCACGCTGTCGGGCATCTTCCGGGACCTGCTGCCGCTGCAGATCAAGCTGCTGGCCGAGGCCGCCTTCATGGCCGCCAGCGCCGACGAGCCGCTGGAACAGAACTTCATCCGCAAGCATGCGTTGGCCTACCAGGCGCAGCACGGCGGCGACCTGGAAACCGCGTCACTGCGCGTGTTCGGCAATGCCGAAGGCGCCTACGGCTCCAACGTGAACCACCTGGTGGACAACAGCCGCTGGGAAGACGAAGACGAGCTGGCCGAAACCTACAGCCGCCGCAAGGGCTTTGCCTACGGCCGCAGCGGCCGCCCCGTGCAGCAGGCTGCGCTGCTGCAAAGCGTGCTGGCCGGCGTGCAGCTGGCCTACCAGAACCTGGATTCAGTAGAGCTGGGCGTGACCACGGTGGACACCTACTTTGACACGCTGGGCGGCATCAGCCGCGCCGTCAAGCGCGCCAAGGGCAAGGACGCGCAGATGGCGCCGGTCTACATCGGTGACCAGACCCAGGGCGAGGGCACGGTGCGCACGCTGAGTGAACAGGTGGCGCTGGAAACCCGCACCCGCATGCTCAACCCCAAGTGGTACGAGGGCATGCTCAAGCACGGCTACGAAGGTGTGCGCCAGATCGAGGTGCATGTCACCAACACCATGGGCTGGTCGGCCACCACGGGGCAAGTCCAGCCCTGGGTGTACCAGCAGCTCACAGAAACATTTCTGCTGGACCCAGCCATGCGCGAGCGCCTGGCCCAGCTGAACCCGACGGCCTCCGCCAAGGTGGCCAGCCGGCTGCTGGAAGCGTCCGAGCGCAAGTACTGGAAGCCGGATGCCCGGATGCTGGACGCACTCAAACGTGCCGGTGAAGAACTCGAGGATCGCCTCGAGGGCGTGTATGAAGGAGCAACTGCGTGAGCACGACAACCATCCCCTTTCCCGACATCAAGTCGCCCGGCGTTCGCCGCAACCTGCGCGCCGACGGTGAGGGCAGCGTTCAGGTTCAGCTGGACCCGAACCTGAAGATCGGCAACGCCAAGGTCTTTGCCATCTATGGCAAGGGCGGCATCGGCAAGAGCACCACGTCCAGCAACCTGTCGGCTGCGTTCTCGCACCTGGGCAAGCGCGTGCTGCAGATCGGCTGCGACCCCAAGCACGACTCCACCTTCACGCTGACCAAGAAGATGCTGCCCACCGTCATTGACGTGCTGGAAACAGTGGACTTTCACGCCGAGGAACTGCGCGTGGAAGACTTTGTGTTCCCCGGCTACAACGGCGTGATGTGCGTGGAAGCTGGCGGCCCGCCCGCGGGCACGGGCTGCGGCGGCTATGTGGTGGGCCAGACGGTGAAGCTGCTCAAGGAGCACCACCTGCTGGAAGACACCGACGTGGTGATCTTTGACGTGCTGGGCGACGTGGTGTGCGGTGGCTTTGCCGCGCCGCTGCAGCACGCCGACCGCGCGCTGATCGTCACCGCCAACGACTTTGATTCGATCTTTGCGATGAACCGCATCGTGCAGGCGATCGGTGCCAAGGCCAAGAACTACAACGTGCGCCTGGGCGGCGTGATCGCCAACCGCAGCAAGGACACCGACCAGATCGACAAGTACAACAACCAGATCGGCCTGAAGCTGGCCGCGCACTTCCCCGACCTGGACGTGATCCGGCGCAGCCGCCTGAAAAAGTCGGTGTTGTTCGAGATGGAAGACTCGCCCGAGCTGGACGCCGTCAAGAAGGAATACATGCGGCTGGCCGCCGCGCTGTGGCTGGGCACCGACCCGCTGAGCGCCGTGCCCATGAAGGACCGCGACATTTTCGACCTGCTGGGTTTTGACTGAGCCGCCCCAAAAGAGCACCCCATGAACGACATCACCCACGACGCAGCCCAGGCCCGCTACACCCAGCGGCGCGGCCAGATCGAAACCTATTTCGACCGCACCGCCGCCGACGCCTGGGCGCGCCTGACGTCCACCGCACCGGTCAGCGGCATCCGCGCCACGGTGCGCGCCGGGCGCGACCGCATGCGTGCGACGCTGCTGGACTGGCTGCCCGCCGACCTGCGCGGCATGCGCCTGCTGGACGCGGGCTGCGGCACCGGCGCACTGGCCGTGGAAGCCGCCCACCGCGGCGCCGATGTGGTGGCGATTGACCTGTCGCCCACGCTGGTGGCGCTGGCGCGTGAACGCACACCGCCGCTGCAAAACGGCGGGCGCATTGAATTTCTGTCGGGCGACATGCTGGACCCGGCGCTGGGCAGCTTCGACCATGTGGTGGGGATGGACTCGGTGATTCACTACACACCGCGCGACGTGGTGCGCGTGCTGTCCGGTCTGGCCCAACGCACGCACGGTTCGGTGCTGTTCACCTTTGCACCCGGCACACCGCTGCTCAAGCTGATGATCGGCGTGGGCCGCCTGCTGCCGCGCGGCGACCGTGCACCCTTCATTGAACCCGTGGCCGAGCAGCACCTGCGCCGGCTGATCGCGCAAGACACGGGGCTTGCCCCCTTCGCACCGGGACGCACCCTGCGCATCTCCAGCGGGTTTTACAAATCGCAAGCCTTCGAGCTGGTGCGCAAGCAAGCCTGAGACGATCCATGGGACGCCTGAACAACAAATTTGCACAAGGCTGGACCCGGCTGGGTTCGCAGTTTTTGCCGTTTGCCGACGTGGCCACGCCCGAGCTGCCGCTGTTGCAGCTGCTGCGCCTGTCGCTGTTCCAGGTGACCGTGGGCATGGCCGCGGCGCTGCTGGTGGGCACATTGAACCGCGTGATGATCGTGGAGCTGGGCGTGCCGGCGTGGCTGGTGGCCATGATGGTCGCGCTGCCGCTGCTGTTTGCGCCGTTTCGTGCGCTGGTGGGCTTTCGCTCGGACACCCACCGCTCGGTGCTGGGCTGGAAGCGCGTGCCCTACATCTGGATGGGCACGCTGATCCAGTTCGGCGGGCTGTCCATCATGCCGTTCGCGCTGATCCTGCTGTCAGGCGACATTACCAACGGCCCGGCGTGGATCGGGCCGGTGAGTGCGGCGCTGGCTTTCCTGCTGACCGGCGCAGGCATGCAGATCACGCAGACCAGCGGCCTGGCGCTTGCCACCGACATGGCCACCGAAGACACCCGCCCCGGCATGGTGGCGCTGATGCATGTGATGCTGCTGGTGGGCATGGTGGTCAGCGGGCTGGCGTTTGGCATCCTGCTGGCCGATTTCAGCGCGCTGCGGCTGATCCAGGTGGTGCAGGGCTG
>CALRZF020000286.1:0-5253 GCA_943372585.1 Ramlibacter sp. 2FC
CGGTGCAACGCCGCTGGCGGTGGATCTGAAGACCATCTTCCTTCGCGGCTTCTGGACCAACGCGTTGAACCCGAAGGTGGCGCTGTTCTTCCTCGCGTTCGTGCCACAGTTCATTGCGCCGGCGGTGGAGAACAAGGCGCTGGCCTTCTTGCTGCTGGGCCTGCTGTTCAACTTCAATGGCCTGTGGGTCAACATAGGCTGGGCCCTGGCTGCGGCCTGGCTTGCATCGCGCGTTGGCGCCGTGCAAAAAGGCATGCACTGGCTGGACCGCATCGCAGGGGCGATGTTCATGGGCTTTGGCCTGAAGCTCGCCCTGACAGACAATCCGGCGCAATAAATCAATGGAGAACACCATGCCCATCACCCCCCAGGAAGCGCTGCAGCGCACCATTGAGCACCGCGAAATCTTTCACGACGAAATGCTCAAGGTCGTGCGCATGATCATGAGCGGCGAGCTGTCGCCCGTGATGATGGCCGCGCTCATCACCGGCCTGCGCGTCAAAAAGGAAACGATTGGCGAAATCACGGCGGCGGCGCAGGTCATGCGCGAGTTCTCCACCAAGGTCAATGTGGCCGACAAGACGCACCTGGTGGACATCGTGGGCACGGGTGGAGACGGCTCGCACACGTTCAACATCTCCACCTGCTCCATGTTCGTGGCGGCTGCGGCGGGCGCCAAGATCAGCAAACATGGTGGGCGCAGCGTCAGCAGCAAAAGCGGCAGCGCCGACGTGCTGGAGGCGCTGGGCGTCAACATCAACCTCAAGCCCGAGGCCATTGCCAAATGCATTGAGGACGTGGGCATCGGCTTCATGTTCGCGCCGAACCACCACAGCGCCATGAAGCATGTGGCGCCCGTACGCAAGGAACTGGGCGTGCGCACCATCTTCAACATCCTGGGCCCGCTGACCAATCCGGCTGGCGCGCCCAACATCCTGATGGGCGTGTTCCACCCCGACCTGGTGGGTATTCAGGTGCGCGCGCTGCAGCGTCTGGGCACCGAGCATGCCGTGGTGGTCTATGGCCGCGACGGCATGGACGAGGTGAGCCTGGGCGCGGCCACGCTGGTGGGCGAGCTCAAGAACGGCGAAATCACCGAATATGAAATCCACCCCGAGGACTTCGGCCTGCCCATGGCCAGCAACCGCGCGCTCAAGGTCGAAACGCCCGACCAGTCGCGCGCCATGCTGATGGGTGTGCTGGACAACCAGCCGGGTGCGGCGCGCGACATCGTGATGCTGAACGCGGGTGTTGCGCTGTACGCCGCCAACGTGGCTGGCACGATGAAAGAAGGGCTGGAGAAGGCCCGCGACGCGATCGAGTCAGGCGCGGCCAAGACGAGGCTGGCGCAGTTTGTCGCGGCTACTCAGGCGTCTTGACGCCTTAACGCTTTGACGTTATGGTGCCAACCATGCAATCTACGGGTAACTCCAGCCGCGCCACCATTTACTTTGACGGCGATGTGCATCGTGCGCTGCGACTCAAAGCCGCGGCATCGGGTTTGACCATCTCTGAGCTGGTGAATCGGGCCGTGGGTGCTGCGCTGGCAGAAGACGCTGACGATGTCCAGGCGCACCGCGACCGCGCCGGCGAGCCGGTCGTCGACTTTGCAGACCTGGTGGTTTCGCTCAAGGCCAGCGGCAAGATCTGAGCCTCGCGTTGGTTTACCGCATTGCCATCAAGGCCAGCGCGGCCAGGGAACTTGAGTCGATTGACCGAAAGGCGGACAGGCAGCGCGTCGTGGAGCGCATCGGCGCCCTGGCGCAGGACGCCCGGCCAGCCGGCTGCGAGAAGCTTTCGGGACAGGTAGATCTGTACCGGGTGCGAAGCGGCTCCTACCGTGTGGTGTATGAGATTCAGGACGATGTGGTGCTTGTCACCGTCGTCAAGGTCGGACACCGCAAAGACATTTACCGCAAGCTTTGACGACGCCAGAAAGGCAACCCATGTCAGACATCCTCAACCAGATCGTGGCCGTCAAGCGTGACGAAGTGGCCGCTGCATCGCGCAAAAGGCCACTGGCTGCCATGCGCGCCGATGCCGAGAGCCGCGTGCTCACGCGCGATTTCACGGGTGCGATGCGCGCCAAAATCTCCGCCGGCCAGGCGGCCGTGATCGCCGAAGTCAAGAAGGCCAGCCCCAGCAAGGGCGTGCTGCGTGCCGATTTCATCCCCGCCGACATTGCGCAAAGCTACGCCGAGGGCGACGGCAAGACCAGCGCGGCCTGCCTGTCGGTGCTGACCGACCAGCAGTTCTTTCAGGGCAGTGTGGATTTCCTGAAGCAGGCCCGCGCCTCGTGCGACCTGCCGGTGCTGCGCAAGGACTTCCTGATTGATGCCTACCAGGTCTACGAATCGCGCGCCATGGGCGCTGACTGCATCCTGCTGATCGCCGCCTGTCTGGACGACGCGCAGATGGCGGAATTTGAGGCCATTGCCCGCAGCCTGGACATGGCGGTGCTGGTGGAGGTGCACGACCGCGCCGAGCTGGACCGTGCCCTCAAGCTCAAGACACCGCTGGTGGGCATCAACAACCGCAACCTGCGCACCTTCGAGGTAACGCTGGACACCACGCTGGACATGCTGTCCGCGGTGCCGGCCGATCGTCTGCTGGTGACGGAGTCGGGCATTCTGGCACCGGCAGACGTCAAAAAGATGCGCGATGCCGGCGTGCACGCCTTTCTGGTCGGCGAGGCCTTCATGCGCGCGGACGATCCCGGACGGGCGTTGGCGGCACTGTTCGGCGGCTGAATCCCGATGAGTCAAGTTGACCTGGGGTTTGGCGAGGCGCCCGCGCTGGCGCAATGGGCGCCGCACCAATGGCCCGTGGCGGCGGACTGGCAGGGCGTTCTCGACTCGTTCCTGTCCAGCGCGCCGGGTCAGGGGCTCGCGGCTTTTGTGCAGGCGCAGCTTGCACAGGGTGCCAAGGTCTACCCGCCGCAGCCTTTTCGCGCACTTGAACTCACACCCCTTGCGTCGGTCCGGGTCGTGATCCTGGGTCAGGACCCATACCACGGCCCCGGCCAGGCTGAGGGCCTGGCGTTCTCGGTTGCGCACGGCGTGCGCCTGCCGCCGTCATTGCGCAATATCTTCAAGGAGCGCCAGCGCAGCCTGGGCACGCTGATTCCCGTGTCGGGTTCGCTTGAAGCCTGGGCGCGCGAAGGCGTGTTGCTGCTCAACACCAGCCTCACCGTGGAGCAGGGGCTGCCCGCCAGCCACGCGGGGCAGGGCTGGGAGCAACTGTCGGATGCATTGCTGGCAGCGGTGGCGGCCAAGGCGACGCCCTGCGTTTACATGCTGTGGGGTGCGCATGCCCAGGCCAAGTCAGCATTGATCTCGGCCACGGCGGCGCGTCATGGGTGCGATGCGCTGATCCTCACAGCGAACCACCCGTCGCCGCTATCGGCCAACCGGCCGCCCGTGCCCTTCATGGGTTGTGGGCACTTTGAAGTCGCCCGCAGCTGGCTGGCCGCGCGCGGCGTCAGCGTTTCTTTCGGCTGAACAGGGCGCTGATCAACGAGCCCAGGCCGCGCCGGGGCACCGGCGTGTCGCTGTTGGCGTGCCGTACGCTGTCCACGCGCGTGTCGTCCAGGTAATCGCGGCGGATGTCGATCGTGCTGCGTTGGCCCAGATCGTCAAAGTGACGCTTGAGCCACTGCTGGCCCGATTGCTGCCCCAGCTCGAAAAGCGTGCGGATGAGCCCCGCGTCCGCTGAACCGCGTGAAGAAGCCGGGTAACCCTGGATCGCGGCGCCGCCGTCAATGCGGTGCAGCAGCACGCTGCGGCAGCGGTCGCCCTGCAGCAGGCCCTGGGCCAGCAGGCGGTTGATGAAATCGATCTCGCGCATCTGCGTCATCAGGCTGGCGTTGAAGGTCAGCTCGTTCACCCGGTCCAGGATGTCGCCGGGGGTTTGCGGTGTTTGCTCGCGCAGGACCGGGTTGATCTGGACCAGCACGATATCGGTGCTGGCGCAGTGATCGACCAGGGGCATGACCGCTGGATTGGCTGAATACCCTCCATCCCAGTAAGGTTCGCCATCAATTTCTACGGCGTGGAACAGCATGGGCAGGCACGCAGACGCCATGACCGCCTGCGCCGACAGCTGCGAGCCGCTGAAAAGTGCCGCTTTGCCTGTTCTGACATGCGTGGCCGACACAAAGATCCGGGGTGTCTTCAGGGCGGCTACGGCCTTGAAGTCGATCTCACGGACCAACAGATCCCGCAGCGGGTTGATGTTGAGCGGGTTGGCCTGATACGGAGAAAACCAGTTCCGCATCGCCGAAGTTAAAAAGTTTGTGGGTGCAAACTCTTTTGGCAAGCCGCCCCAAATCAGGTTAATCAAATTCTGCGGAACCGCACCGGCGCGCCCCAATGAAACAACTTCCCCCCAAATACGGGCGAGGGCGTCGCGCGCTGCCTGGCGTGGGTCGGTGCCCGCGGCGGCACCACGGGCGTATCCGCTGGCCAGCGCTACGGCATTGAAGGCGCCCGCGCTGGCGCCGCTGATGCCCTCAATGGCGATGCGCGGGTCCGCCAGCAGGGCGTCCAGCACACCCCAGGTAAAGGCGCCATGGGAGCCGCCGCCCTGCAAGGCCAGGCTGATGGTGCGGGTGGGCGGTGAGACGATGGCGTTCATCGAACCCATTCTGGCAGTTCGATGGCACAAGGGCTGTGAAGCCGACATAAAACCGTGCTATATTTCGAGGTTCGCCGGAGGGGTGCCCGAGTGGCTAAAGGGGGCAGACTGTAAATCTGTTGGCTTACGCCTACGCTGGTTCGAATCCAGCCTCCTCCACCAGCTTCTTTTTGAGGCTTGGCGAAATGTGTTGAAGATTGATTTGTGTGGCGCTCTGGGGAGCCTGCAAGGGTCGTTGAAATTTGCGCCCGACGCGGGAGTAGTTCAATGGTAGAACCCTAGCCTTCCAAGCTAATGACGCGGGTTCGATTCCCGTCTCCCGCTCCACAGTCAAGACCCGGCACGCGGCGATGAGTTTTCGCCCTTGTGGCTCAGTGGTAGAGCACTCCCTTGGTAAGGGAGAGGTCGCGGGTCCGATTCCCGCCAAGGGCACCAGTTTTGTTGATCTAGTTACTTTTTCGGAGTCGAAAAATGGCAAAAGGAAAATTCGAACGTACCAAGCCGCACGTGAACGTGGGCACGATTGGCCACGTTGACCATGGCAAGACGACGCTGACGGCGGCGATCACGACGGTGCTGTCGAGCAAGTTCGGCGGCGAAGCCAAGGCGTACGACCAG
>CALRZF020000287.1:0-5251 GCA_943372585.1 Ramlibacter sp. 2FC
TGCAAGTCGTCACGACGGTGATGGGCAACGACTTCAAGATTGCGGGAAGCGGGGACTTTGACGGGGACGGCAAGGCGGACATCCTGTGGCGCAACGCGACGACGGGGCAGAACGCGATCTGGAAGGGTGGGGACTCCAGCCAGCCGCAGAGCCTGAGCCCGCTGACGGGGCCGGAATGGACAGTAGTTACGTTTACTGGTGTCGCGCCCGAAATTGAACTGCTGTGATGCGGAAGCGTGGCAAGCCAAATTCGAATCAGGTTGGGGCAACGCGAGAGGTCATCGGCGCCCAGGAAAGTCTGATCGAGTCACCGAACAGACCTCTGGCACGGTGATCCTAGGAATGCAAGTGCTGAGCCAAATCATTCTGTACCGTTGGGGGGAATGTACGCGGACCTTCAAGCTGGCTGGCTGCGTCGTCCCAGCTTTTGATGGCCTGCAAGAAGCTGTTGACGATGACAGGAGATGGCAGTGCGAAACCAGAGCGATCAAATGATTTCACGATTCGACCAGACTCTCCACTAGGGCGGAGCTTGGTAGAAGCCCTCTGTTGGCAACGCTATTGTGCAGTTCCGGTAGGAGGTTTCCATTTGAGAGCGGGGATGTACCCGCTCTCTAAATCCCCGCCGGCTTCAGCATCGTGCTCATGCGGTCTACCGCCTTGAGCGTCAGGGTCTTGATCTCTGCACCCTGCAGCACCGTCAGCTGAATCTCGTCGTCCGGGTTGGCGTGCTGCCACACCTGCTTGTAAAACGCCTCCAGCGTGGCGACCTTCGTGCCGTCCACGGCCAGTACCACGTCGCCGGGCTGCAGCCCGGCTGCCTGGGCGGGGCTGTCCTTGTTCACGCGCACCACCTGCACACGCCCGGCCTGTTCGCTGGAGGTCAGGCCCAGCCAGGGCCGGCGGCTGGGCTTGCTGCTGCCGGTTTGCTGCAGCTCGGCCAATATGGGCTTGAGCAGATCCACAGACACAAACATATTGCCCGGCAGGCGCCGGTTGCCGCCCATGGCGTCCATTACAAACAGGCTGCCAATGCCCAGCAGCTCGCCGCGCTGGTTGAACAGCGGCGCGCCGCTGTGGTTGCCCACCGGCGGGCTGGTGAACAGGGCGGATTCAATGTGGTATTCCCAATAGCCCGAAAACGGCCGCTTGCTGACCAGCTGGGTCATGGTCACGTCACCGTCATCGCCGCCGGTAGCCACCATCAGGGCTTCGCCGGTGGCGGCGTCAGCCTGACTGCCCAGTGGCACTGGCGCTACACCGCGCAGCGGCAGCAGCGGGCGCAGCAGGCCAAAGCCGGTGGCCAGGTCATAGGCCACGGTGCGCGCCGGCAGCGTCTTGTTGTCCTGGGTGGTGATCTGCACGGTGTCGGCCTCCAGCAACAGGTAGCCGATGGTCAGCACCAGGCCGTCGGGCCCGATCACCACGCCCGAGCCGCTGCGTTCGCGGCCCAAGGTTTCAGCCGATCGGGCGCCAGCCGCCGCCATCACCTGCACGCCCACCACAGAGGCATTGGCGCGCGTCAGCGCGTCAATGACGGTCTGGGCGGCGGGGGGCTGCGGGGTGGCTGCGTGGGCGAACGCCAGCAGCGAGGTGGAGATGACGATCCAAAACCGGTGCAGCGTGCGCATGGTGGGCTCCTGGCCTGCGGTGGGAAATGCCACGTACAGAGGATGCACCTGAACGAATCTTGAGACAAGTGCAGGGACTTGAACGCATGACAGTAAAACGAACTCTTGGCAATACCCCGTCTGTGTGCGTTGCAATTCGCCAAAGTGCATTGATGTACTGGATTTGCGCGTGCCTGAGTCGTTAAGATGCCAATTGTTAGCAATTCATGAGCGGGACAGGGGATGAATAGTTGTAAAGGTGTACTCCACCGCAGGTCTGTTGCCTTGGTGGCCGGGCTGGCGCTGGCGGCGTCGATGGGTGCCCCTGCACACGGGCAAGCTATGCCCGGATCAGCCGGATCAGCCGGATCAACTGGTCTGACGGGGTTGGGGCTGATGCCCAGCAACACATTGGCCGCAGTGCCAAGCGGCCCGGACAGGCTGACTCCCACTTTCAATACCCGATCTACCGCTGACCCTGCGCCAGTGCGAGCGTCGGCCCCTTCATTGCCGCCACTGGCCACGACCGAATACCAGCGTTTTGTACAAGACACTACAGGCCGCAACCTGCCCCTGTTTGGCTATGACCTGTTCACCGCGGGCGCATTCCCTTCGCTGCAAAACGTACCCGTGCCCACCGACTATGTCCTGGGCCCCGGCGATGAAATCGACCTAAAGCTCTGGGGCGCCGTTGACGCTGACTTGCGCCTGGCGGTTGACCGCAACGGCCAAGTCAACATTCCGCGCGTGGGCACGGTCAATGTGGCCGGCATCAAGGCGTCGCAGCTGGAGCCCACCCTGCGCAGCCAGGTCAGCCGCGTGTACAACAACTTCCAGCTCAGCGCCACCCTGGGCCAGCTGCGGTCCATCCAGGTGTTTGTGGTGGGGCAGGCGCGCCGCCCCGGCGCCTATACCGTGTCCAGCCTGTCAACCCTGATCAGCGCGCTGTTTGAAAGCGGCGGCCCCGCGGCCACCGGCACGCTGCGCAACATCCAGCTCAAGCGTGACGGCAAGACGGTGTCCACCATCGATCTGTACAAGTTCATCAACGAGGGTGACAAGACGGCAGACGCACGCCTGCAGCCGGGCGACGTGATCGTCATCCCCCCCGCCGGCCCCCGCGTGGCCGTGACGGGCGCGCTGGACCAGCCAGCGATTTTTGAGCTGACCGGCACCGAGGAGCCGTTGGGCAAGGTGCTGTCATACGGTGGCCGCACCCAGGCGCTGACCACCCCGCACAAGGTACTCGTCGAGCGCATTGATGCAGGCAAGGCCAAGGCCCCCCGCAGCGTGGACGAACGTGCGCTGGACGCCAAAGGCCTGCAAAGCACCGTGCGCGATGGCGACGTGGTGACGCTGTTCAAGATCAGCCCCGAATTTGGCAACGCGGTCACGTTGCGCGGCAACGTGGCCGCACCGCTGCGCTATGCCTACCGCCCCGGCATGCGCGTGGCGGATTTGATCCCCGAGCGTGAAGCCTTGATCCAGCCTGACTACTACACCCGTCGCAATCTGGTGGTGCAGTACGAAAGCGGCCGCAACGTGAGCGATAGCCGCGTGGCCAATGAGGTCAAAAACCTCTTGCAGGAAATCAACTGGGATTACGCCGTGGTCGAGCGGCTGGATTCGAAAGAGCTGCGCTCGCAGCTGATCCCCTTCAACCTGGGCCGCGCGGTGCGCGACAAGGATCCCGCCGCGAACGTAGAGCTGTTGCCCGGCGATATCGTCACCATTTTCAGTGTGAACGACCTGCCCGTGCCGGTGGAAAAACGCACGCAGTACGTGCGCATTGGCGGTGAAGTGAAGGTGCCCGGTGTGTACCAGCTGACCCCGGGTGAAACGCTGGACCAGTTGGTGCGCCGCGCCGGTGGCTTCAGCCAGAACGCCTTTGTGTACGGCACCATCTTCCTGCGTGAAAGCACCCGCGTGCAGCAGCAGACCAACCTGGACCGCGCCACGCGCCGGATGGAAGCCGACATCAATTCGCAGGCCGCCGCTGCGCTGCAGAACGTGCGTGACAACGACAAGGCCGCAGAATCCTTGCAGGCCCAGCTGGCCACCCAGCGCCTGTTGCTGGCTCGCCTGCAAAGCCTGAAGGCCAGTGGCCGCATAGCGCTGGAACTGGACCCACGCAGCCAGAACGTTCCCCCCATCGTGCTGGAAGACGGCGACCAGATCACCGTGCCTACCACCCCCAGCTTTGTGGGCGTGTTTGGCGCCGTGACGGCGGAGGCGTCGTTCCTGCATAAATACAACTACACAGCGCGCGATTATCTGGACAGGGCAGGCCCCACGCGTGATGCCGATGAGGATTACGTGGCAATCATCCGTGCTGACGGCACGGTGGATGTGAACTCCGGCGTGGGCCGCAGCCTGCTGAGCTTTAACACGGGCGTGCTCGACAGGCGCCTGAACCCCGGCGACACGGTGTTTGTGCCCGAGAAGTTTGACAAGCGCTCTGCCTACACCCGCTTCATTGAGGGCGCCAAGGACCTCACGGCCATCTTCTACCAGTTCGGACTGGGGGCCGCAGGTTTGAAGGTATTGAAGGACTGAGGCTTGGCAATGACAGAACAACACAACCTGCCAGAGCCTCAGCCAGAGTTCACGCTGGTCGACCTGCTGACCGCCGTAGGCGAAGAAAAGGCCCTGATCGCCGGTATCACTGCGCTTGCGGGCGTCATCGGGTTGGCCGCGGCGCTGCTACTGCCCGTTACCTACACGGCCAAAACCACGCTGCTGCCGCCACAGCAAAGCCAAAGCGCATCGGCCGGCATGGCTGCATCGCTGGGTGCGCTGGCGGCCACCACCGGCATTGCCGCTGCGTTCAAAACGCCAGAAGAGCTGTACGTGGGTTTGCTCAAGACAGACACCGTAGCCAACGCCCTGATCAACCGCTTCAAGCTCAAGGAGCGGTACGAACAGAGCACGTTGGTCAATACCCGCAGCGAGCTGGCCCAAAACGTACGCATTGGCGCCGACCGCAAGTCAACGCTCATCTCTGTGGAAGCCGACGACGCCGATGCTGCGTTTGCTGCCCAGCTGGCCAATGCCTATGCTGAAGAGCTGCGCACGCTGATGGGCCGCATTGCCGTCACCGAAGCGCAGCAGCGCCGCGCCTTCTTTGAACAGCAGATGACCAAGGCCAAGGACGAGCTGGCCAAGGCGGAGTTGGCCGTGCGCCAGGCGCAGGACCAGGGCGGCCTGGTCAGCGTGGACGCGCAAACCCAGACGCTGATTGGCGCCGCAGCGCAAATACGCGGCCAGATCGTCGCGCGTGAAGTGCAACTGCAGGCGCTGCGCCCCTATGCGGGGCCCGAAAACCCGGAGCTTCGGCGCCTGATGTCCGAGCTGTCCAGCCTGCAGGCGCAGCTGTCCAAAATGGAAGGCGGCACCAGCGCCCAGCGCAGCGGCAAGGGCGACGCCCAGGCGGCGCTGGCCAATGTGCGCCTGTACCGTGAATTGAGGTACCAGGAGGCGATCTATTCGGCCATGCTTCAGCAGTTTCAGCTGGCCAAGACAGACGAAGCGCGCGATGCACCGCTGCTGCAGCAGGTCGATGTGGCTACGGCGCCCGACCGCAAAAGCAAACCGCGCCGCGCATTCATCGTGCTGGGTTGCGCCGCGGCGGGCCTGTTTGC
>CALRZF020000288.1:0-5210 GCA_943372585.1 Ramlibacter sp. 2FC
CCAACCGCGGTGCCTGGGACCGCCTGAGCCTGCTGCCGCGTGTGCTCAAGCCACTGGCAGGCTTCACCACACAGGTCGAACTGCTGGGGCGCACGCTGGCCCACCCGCTGCTGGTGGCCCCCATGGCCTGGCAGCGCATGGCCCATGCCGACGGCGAAATGGCCATGGCCCACGCTGCTGCCGCGCAAGGCGCCGGTCTGGTGCTGAGCACGCAGGCCAGCCAGCCCCTGGAGACCGTGGCGCAAGCCTTCACCGCCTACCCCGAAGCCGGGCCGCTGTGGTTCCAGCTGTACCTTCAGGCCGACCGCGGATTTACCCGCCAGCTGGTGCAACGCGCTGAGGCCGCGGGCTACCAGGCGCTGGTGCTGACAGTGGACGCCCCCGTGCAGGGCGCGCGCGACCGCGAGCGGCGTGCGGGCTTTCGCCTGCCGCCGGGTATTGGCTCGGTCCATCTGGAAGGCGCACCGGCTGCTGCATCGCTGCTGGACACGGCGCCCACCTGGGCCGATGTGCAATGGTTGCTGGGCAACACGCGCCTGCCCGTGCTGCTCAAGGGCGTACTGCACCCCGACGACGCGCGCCAGGCTGCAGCACTTGGCGTGGCGGGGCTGATCGTGTCCAACCATGGCGGGCGCACGCTGGACACCGCCGTCAGCACCGCCTGGGCCCTGCCCCGCATCGCCGATGCAGTGGGCAGCACGCTGCCCCTGCTGGTGGACGGCGGCATCCGCCGCGGCACCGACGTGGTCAAGGCGCTGGCACTGGGTGCACGCGCTGTGCTGGTAGGGCGCCCCTGCATCTGGGGCCTGGCCAATGCAGGGGCCGTGGGGGCCGCGCATGTGCTGCGGCTGCTGCGCGATGAGTTCGAAATTGCCCAGGCGCTGTGCGGCTGTGTTTCACCCGCTGACATTACTGGCACCATAGTTATTGCAAATGCGATGGATTCGCATTTATAATTGAGTCATCATCAACAGCAAGCCAATCAACCAGCCTGCCGCCCGCCATGATCGTCTGCGTCTGCCACCGAGTTTCTGATCGCGACATCGCCCGCCACGTGCGTGCGGGCATGGGTTTTGACGACATCCAATTCGAGCTCGGCGTGGCCACCCAGTGTGGCCGCTGCGAGGGCTGTGCCCGGGATGTCGTAGCCCAATGCAGCGCGACCCATCCGGTCGCTACCATCCAGCTCGCCAACACCATCACGGAAAGCAGGGCATGGAACTCCTCACAAGTCTCGGCGGCAGCCTGATCCTGGTCGTCGGCTCGGCCTGGTGGATCTTTCGCAAATAAGCACTTGCGCCGGTGCGCTGGCACCCATCGCGCCTCCCCCGCTGCGGCGGCAGCCCCTCTAAACTATGACCACGCTTGACCGTCCCCTTCCCGCGCCCCCAGTGAGCCGCAACGCCATCATCGCCGCCAGCGTGGTGCTGTTCCACGTGGCCGCGCTGTGGGCGCTGCAAACGGGGCTGCTGCGCCGGGCGGTGGAAATCATCGTTCCCGCGCAGATCATTGCTGAATTCATCGAGCCGCCCAAGCCCAAGATCGAGCCCCCGCCGCCGGTGCCCAAGCCACCCGTACCGGTGAAGCAACCCGTCATCAAAAAGGCCGAGGTATTGCCCCCGCCACCCATGCCGGTGGCCATAGCCGACCCCACACCCGCACCCAACGCCCCCACCGGGGTGACGGCGCCGCAGCCGCCGGCCCCGCCCATCGCCGCGCCGGTCGCCACCGCCCCCGTGGCACCGCCGCCCCCGCCCAAGGTCGAACTGCCGTCCAGCGACGCCGACTACCTGCAAAACCCCAAGCCGGCCTACCCCGCCATCAGCAAACGCCTGGGTGAGCAAGGCAAGGTCATCGTGCGCGTGCTGATCGGCGTGGACGGCACGGCGCAGCGCGCGGAGATTCGCCAGTCCAGCGGCTACGACCGGCTGGACCAGGCAGCGCTGACGACCGTGCAGCGCTGGCGCTACGTGCCCGGCAAGCGCGGCGGCGTGGCCGAGGCCATGTGGTTCAACGTACCCATCAATTTTGTTCTGGAGTAAATCAAGTCATGGAATCGCAATTCGGCCTTCTCAATGTCTGGGCACAGGGTGACCTGGTGACCAAAGGCGTGTTCATCCTGCTGCTGGGCATGTCGCTGGCCTCGTGGATCGTGATCCTCACCAAGGCGCTGGATCTGCGCAAATTCAGCGCCCAGTCCAGGGCCACGGAAAGCTTCTGGCACTCCGCCGACTTTGCCGAGGGCATGCACAAGCTGGGCACCGACCCGGCCAACCCGTTTCACCTGCTGGCCGTGCAAGGCCGCGACGCCGCGGCGCACATCCTGCACAAGGACGGCAGCGCCAAACCGCAACTGCACGACAGCCTGGACGCCAGCGACTGGATCACCCGCAGCCTGCGCAACAGCATTGACGAATCCACGGCCAAGTTGCAGTCCGGCCTGGCCGTGCTGGCCTCAGTAGGCTCCACCGCCCCGTTCGTCGGCCTGTTCGGCACGGTCTGGGGCATCTACCACGCGCTGATGGCGATTGGTGTCGCAGGCCAGGCCACCATCGACAAGGTGGCGGGCCCGATCGGCGAGGCGCTGATCATGACCGCGCTGGGCCTGGCGGTGGCCATCCCCGCGGTGCTGGGCTACAACGCCCTGGTGCGCGGCAACAAGAGCGTGCTGGCCAAGCTCAACCGCTTTGCCCATGACCTGCATGCGTACTTTGTGACCGGCGCGCGCGTGACGGCCAACGGCCCGGGCCGCGTGGTGCCCATGAAGAAAGCGTAATTGCCATGGCCTTCGGAACCCAGGACGACACCGATGACGTGATGAACGAGATCAACATGACGCCGCTGGTGGACGTCATGCTCGTGCTGCTCATCATCTTCATCATCACCGTGCCAGTCATGAAGCACGCGGTCAACATCGACCTGCCGCGCGCGACCAACCAGCCGCAGGACACCAAGCCAGAGACCATTCGCCTGAGCGTGGACGCCACGGGCAGCTACTACTGGAACGAGAACAAGGTGGCTGACCAGGACCTCGCAAGCCTGCTCAAGACAGAAGCCGCCAAAAACCCGCAGCCGGAGCTGCACATCCGCGGCGACAAGGCCGTGCGCTATGAAAAGGTCGCCCAGGCCATGGCGGCAGCCCAGCAAGCAGGCCTGCGCAAGATCGGCTTCATCACCGAGCCGCAAACCGGCCAGTAACCAGACAGCACAAATAGACCACGACTCTTGATGCGAATGACTTGCATTTCTTTTTGAGAATCATTATCATTTGCATCAGGAGTTCAAACCACCATGTCCACTGCCCTCACCCAACCGACACCGACTGAATTGCCCCGTGGCGACGCAGCACCGTACGCAGCGGGCCAGGAGCTTGACGGGCCCTGCAGGCAAGTGCCCAGCACCGCCCTGCTGCAAGGTGGCAAGGCCGTGGAGATCAACCACAACGGCGCGATCTACCGGCTGCAGTCCACCAAGCTGGGCAAGCTGATCCTGACCAAGTAAGTTTCATCGTGGGGCGACCCGAGGCTTCCAGTCTCCAAGGTCGTTTTTTGCCAGCCAACGGGTTTCCCAGGTAGCCACGCATTTTTTCCCACACACCCACAAAAATGCCGGCCGCAATGGCCGGCATTTTTCATGGGTTTCGGGGCAACGCGGCTTCAGAGGCCGATGGCCGCGATACCGGCGCGCGCAATCTGCGCATCCTCGGTGGACTTCACGCCACTGACGCCTACCGCGCCCAATACCTGGCCGTCCTTGACGATGGGAACGCCACCTTCCAGCAGACCCTTGAGATCCGGCGCGCTCAGGAACGAGACCCGTCCACCATTGATCATGTCTTCATAGACCTTGCTCTCGCGCCGGCCCACAGCGGCGGTATTGGCCTTGGCGGGTGCAATATGTGCGGAAATCGGCGCTGCGCCGTCCAGGCGCTGCAGCCACAGCAGGTGGCCGCCGTCGTCCACGATGGCGATCGTGACAGCCCAGTTGTTCTTGATGGCTTCGGCTTCAGCGGCAGCGCCGATGGCTTTGATGTCGGCCGCTTCGAGGATGGGTTTGGTTTTCATGGGCTCAAGCATAACGGCTGTGCGGCTATTGCCCAGCAGGGGCTTGAATCCACCTAGAATGCGCCCATCTGCACTCCGCAGGAACCTAAAGGAGTCATCGATATGAACGACCAGACCATTGACTACGGCTATGCCGTATCCACCACCGAGCAGCGCAACAAGGTGCTGCGCAATACCTACTGGCTGCTGGCCCTGAGCCTGCTGCCGACCGTGCTGGGCGCCTGGATGGGCGTGGCCACCGGCATCACGCGCGGCCTGACCGGTGGCGTGGGCCTGATCGTGTTCCTGGCAGGCGCCTTCGGCTTCATGTTCGCGATTGAAAAGACCAAGAACTCCGCCGCTGGCGTGCCGGTGCTGCTGGCGTTCACGTTCTTCATGGGTCTGATGCTGTCGCGCCTGATCGCCATGGTGCTCGGCTTCAAGAACGGTCCCAGCCTGATCATGACGGCATTTGGCGGCACGGCCGGCGTGTTCTTCGTCATGGCCAGCCTGGCCAGCGTCATCAAGCGCGACCTGTCGGGCATGGGCAAGTTCCTGTTCGTGGGCGCACTGGCCATCCTGGTGGGCGGCGTGATCAACGTGTTTGTCGGCTCCACGGTGGGCATGATGGTGATCAGCGTGATGGCCATCGGCATTTTCAGCGCCTACATGCTGTACGACCTCAAGCGCATCATTGACGGCGGCGAGACCAACTACATCAGCGCCACCCTGGCGCTGTACCTGGACATCTTCAACGTGTTCCAGAGCCTGCTGGCCCTGTTGGGCCTCACGGGCGGCAGCAACGATTAACTGGACGCTTCGCCGAGTTCAACAAAGGGGCCGAAAGGCCCCTTTGTCCTTTGTACTTGGGCGGGCCGGTGGCCCGTTCAAGCCGACAACTCAAACACCGCCATGCTCTCCACATGCGCCGTGTGCGGGAACATGTTCACCACACCCGCAGCAGTACAGGTGTATCCGGCCTGGTGCACCAGCAGCCCCGCGTCGCGCGCCAGCGTGGCCGGGTTGCAGCTGACGTAGACGATGCGTTTTGGCGGCGTCCAGCCCGCTGCGCCTTCGGGCAACGGTGGCGCGTCTGGCGAACCGATGCGGGCCTGGTGCATGTCTGCCAGGGCCTTGGCCAGCGCGAAGGCGCCTTCGCGCGGCGGG
>CALRZF020000289.1:0-5167 GCA_943372585.1 Ramlibacter sp. 2FC
GGGCGACGGCGCCGGCATCCTCATCCAGTTGCCTGACCTGCTGTACCGCGCCGAAATGGCGCATCAGGGCGTTGAGCTGCCCCCGCCCGGCGAATACGGCGTCGGCATGATCTTTCTGCCCAAGGAACACGCATCCCGCCTGGCCTGCGAGCAGGAGATGGAACGCGCGATCAAGGCCGAAGGCCAGGTGCTGCTGGGCTGGCGCGATGTGCCGGTCAACCGCGACATGCCGATGTCGCCCACCGTGCGTGAAAAGGAGCCCATCCTGCGCCAGGTGTTCATCGGCCGCGGCAGCGACGTGATCGTGCAGGACGCGCTGGAGCGCAAGCTGTACGTGATCCGCAAGACAGCCAGCGCCGCCATCCAGAACCTCAAGCTCAAGCACAGCAAGGAATACTACGTCCCCAGCATGTCCAGCCGCACCGTGGTCTACAAGGGCCTGCTGCTGGCCGACCAGGTGGGCACCTATTACCGCGACCTGCAGGACCCGCGCTGCGTGTCGGCCCTGGGCCTGGTGCACCAGCGCTTTTCGACCAACACCTTCCCCGAGTGGCCGCTGGCCCACCCGTACCGCTATGTCGCCCACAACGGCGAAATCAACACGGTACGCGGCAACTACAACTGGATGAAGGCGCGCGAAGGCGTGATGTCTTCACCCGTGCTGGGCCCCGACCTGAAGAAGCTGTACCCCATCAGCTTCGCCAGCCAGTCCGACACCGCCACGTTCGACAACTGCCTTGAGTTGCTGACCATGGCCGGCTACCCCATCAGCCAGGCCGTGATGATGATGATCCCCGAGCCCTGGGAACAGCACACCACCATGGACGAGCGCCGCCGCGCGTTCTATGAATACCACGCCGCCATGCTGGAGCCGTGGGACGGCCCCGCGTCCATCGTGTTCACCGACGGACGCCAGATCGGCGCCACGCTGGACCGCAACGGCCTGCGGCCCGCGCGCTACTGCGTGACCGACGACGACTTCGTCATCATGGGCTCTGAGTCGGGCGTGCTGCCCGTGCCCGAGAACAAGATCGTGCGCAAATGGCGCCTGCAGCCCGGCAAGATGTTCCTGATCGACTTCGAGCAGGGCCGCATGATCGACGACGAGGAGCTCAAGGCCAACCTCGCCAACAGCAAGCCCTACAAGCAGTGGATTGAAAACCTGCGCATCAAGCTGGACGACCTGTCTGAAACCTCGGGCAACGCGCCGGCCAGCGACGTGTCGCTGCTGGACCGCCAGCAGGCCTTTGGTTACTCGCAGGAAGACATCAAGTTCCTGATGAGCCCGATGGCCCAGGCCGGCGAAGAGGGCATTGGCTCCATGGGCAACGACAGCCCGCTGGCCGTGCTGTCCTCGCGCAACAAGCCGCTGTACAACTACTTCCGCCAGATGTTCGCGCAGGTGACGAACCCGCCGATTGACCCGATCCGCGAGGCGATCGTGATGTCGCTGGTGTCGTTCATCGGCCCCAAGCCCAACCTGCTGGACATCAACCAGGTCAACCCGCCCATGCGGCTTGAAGTCAGCCAGCCCATCCTGGACTTTGCCGACATGGCCAAGCTGCGCGACATCGACCAGACGACGCAGGGCAAGTTCAAGAGCTACACGCTGGACATCACCTACCCGCTGGCCTGGGGCCATGAGGGTGTGGAAGCCAAGCTGGCGTCGCTATGTGCCGAGGCCGTGGACGCCATCAAGAGCGGCAAGAACATCCTGATCATCAGCGACCGCACCGTGGCGCCCGAGCAGGTGGCCATCCCCGCGCTGCTGGCGCTGTCGGCCATCCACCAGCACCTGGTGCGTGAAGGCCTGCGCACCACCTGCGGCCTGGTGGTGGAAACCGGTACGGCGCGCGAAGTGCATCACTTTGGCGTGCTGGCCGGCTACGGCGCAGAAGCCGTGCACCCCTACCTGGCGATGGAGACGCTGGCGTCCATCCACAAGGAACTGCCGGGCGACCTGAGCGCTGAAAAGGCGATCTACAACTACGTCAAGGCGATTGGCAAGGGCCTGTCCAAGATCATGTCCAAGATGGGCGTGAGCACCTACATGAGCTATTGCGGCGCCCAGCTGTTTGAGGTGATCGGTCTGAACAGCGAAACCGTGGAAAAGTATTTCACCGGTACCGCCAGCCGGGTCGAAGGCATCGGCGTGTTCGAGATCGCAGAGGAGGGCATTCGCGTGCACAAGGCTGCCTTTGGCGACGACCCGGTGCTCGCCGGCATGCTGGACGCGGGCGGTGAATATGCCTGGCGCGTGCGCGGCGAAGAACACATGTGGACGCCCGACGCCATTGCCAAGCTGCAGCACAGCACACGTGCCAACAACTGGAACACCTACAAGGAGTACGCGCAGCTCATCAACGACCAGAGCCGCCGCCACATGACGCTGCGCGGCCTGTTCGAGGTCCGCATCGACCCGGCCAAGGCCATTCCCGTGGAAGAAGTCGAGTCGGCCAAGGATATCGTCACGCGTTTTGCCACCGGCGCCATGTCCATGGGCTCCATCGGCACCGAAGCCCACGCCACGCTGGCGGTGGCCATGAACCGCATCGGCGGCAAGAGCAACACCGGTGAGGGCGGCGAAGACCCTGCGCGCTACCGCAACGAGCTCAAGGGCATTCCCATCAAGAAGGGTGAGACCCTCAAGAGCGTGATCGGTGAAGACGTGGTCGAAGTCGACATGCCGCTGCAAGACGGTGACTCGCTGCGCTCGCGCATCAAGCAGGTGGCGTCGGGCCGCTTTGGCGTCACGGCTGAATACCTGAGCAGTGCCGACCAGATCCAGATCAAGATGGCCCAGGGCGCCAAGCCGGGCGAGGGTGGCCAGCTGCCCGGCGGCAAGGTGTCCAACTACATCGGCTTCCTGCGCCACAGCGTGCCGGGCGTGGGCCTGATCAGCCCGCCGCCGCACCACGACATCTATTCCATTGAGGATCTCGCGCAGCTCATTCACGACCTGAAGAACGTGGCGCCGCACGCCAGCATTTCCACCAAGCTGGTGTCCGAGGTCGGCGTGGGCACCATCGCTGCGGGCGTGACCAAGTGCAAGAGCGACCACATCGTGATCGCAGGCCATGACGGCGGCACGGGCGCATCGCCCTGGTCGTCCATCAAGCACGCGGGCAGCCCCTGGGAAATCGGCCTGGCCGAAACCCAGCAGACCCTGGTGCTCAACCGCCTGCGCGGCCGAGTGCGCGTGCAGGCCGACGGGCAGATGAAGACCGGCCGCGACGTCGCCATCGGCGCGCTGCTGGGCGCCGATGAATTCGGCTTTGCCACTGCGCCGCTGGTGGTCGAGGGCTGCATCATGATGCGCAAATGCCACCTGAACACCTGCCCGGTGGGCGTGGCCACACAGGACCCGGTGCTGCGCAAGAAGTTCAGCGGCAAGCCTGAGCACGTGGTCAACTATTTCTTCTTCGTGGCTGAAGAAGTCCGCCAGATCATGGCGCAGCTGGGCATCCGCAAGTTCGACGACATGATCGGCCGCGCGGACCTGCTGGACATCAAGAAAGGTGTGGACCACTGGAAGGCAAGCGGCCTGGACTTCAGCCGCCTGTTTGCCATGCCGCAGGTGCCCGCCGATGTGCCCCGCTACCATGTGGAAAATCAGGAGCACGGCCTGGAAAACAACCTGGACACGCGCCTGATCGAAAAGTCGCGCGCCGCTATCGACAAGGGCGAAAAGGTCCAGTTCATCGAAGTGGCGCGCAACGTCAACCGCACGGTGGGCGCCAAGCTGTCCGGCGCGGTGACCAAGGTGCACCCCGAGGGCCTGCCGGATGACTCCATCCGCATCCAGCTGGAAGGCACCGGTGGACAGTCGTTTGGCGCGTTCCTGGCCAAGGGCATCACGCTGTACCTGATCGGCGACGCCAACGACTACACCGGCAAGGGACTGTCGGGCGGCCGCGTGGTGGTGCGCCCCAGCATCGACTTCCGCGGTGAAGCCACGCGCAACATCATCATCGGCAACACGGCGCTGTACGGCGCCACCACGGGCGAGGCGTTCTTCAGCGGCGTGGCCGGTGAGCGTTTCGCGGTGCGCCTGTCGGGCGCCACGGCGGTGGTGGAAGGCACGGGCGACCACGGCTGTGAATACATGACCGGCGGCACGGTGGTGGTGCTGGGCAAGACCGGGCGCAACTTCGCCGCCGGCATGAGCGGCGGCCTGGCCTATGTCTATGACGAGGACGGCCAGTTTGCCAAACGCTGCAACACGTCCATGGTGTCGCTGGAAAAGGTGGTCAGCGCCACCGAGCAGCAAGCCGCCAGCCACAAGGGCCTGTGGCACCGCGAGCAGACCGATGAAGCCCAGCTGCGCAAGTTGCTGGAAGAGCACAACCGCTGGACCGGCAGCAAGCGCGCGCGCGAGCTGCTGGACACCTGGGCCGAAGCACGCGGCAAGTTCGTGAAGGTTTTCCCCAGCGAATACAAGCGTGCCCTGCAGGAAATGCACGACCGCAAGCTGGAAGCCGCGACGGAAACGGCAGCCGGCTCCGCCACGGCCAAAAAAGAAGCGGTGCCCGCCAAGTAAGGCGCGCACGACACCGCTCCACGATACAGACAGAGACTGGACACCAGCATGGGAAAAATCACCGGCTTCATGGAATACGGGCGCATTGAAGAGGGCTACAAGCCCGTGCCCGAACGGCTCAAGCACTACAAGGAATTCGTGATCGGCCTGGACGACACGCAGGCCAAGGTGCAGGGCGCACGCTGCATGGACTGCGGCACGCCGTTTTGCAACAGCGGCTGCCCGGTCAACAACATCATCCCGGACTTCAACGACCTGGTGTACCGCGGCGACTGGAAGAACGCGATCACCGTGCTGCACAGCACCAACAACGTCCCCGAGTTCACCGGCCGCATCTGTCCCGCCCCGTGCGAGGCCGCCTGCACGCTCAATGTGAATGACGACCCGGTCGGCATCAAGTCGATCGAGCACGCCATCATTGATCGCGCCTGGGCCGAAGGCTGGGTCACGCCGCGGCCGCCCAAGCACAAGACCGGCAAGAAGGTTGCCGTCGTCGGCTCCGGCCCCGCCGGCATGGCGGCGGCGCAGCAACTCGCGCGCGCTGGCCACGACGTGACACTGTTCGAGAAGAACGACCGTATCGGCGGGCTGCTGCGCTACGGTATTCCCGACTTCAAGATGGAAAAG
>CALRZF020000290.1:0-5164 GCA_943372585.1 Ramlibacter sp. 2FC
TGATCTCCAACGCCTTGCCTGAAGACAACTGGACGGGCCGCACGGGCTTTGTGCACCGCGCGGTGCTGGAAGACTTCCCCGACCTGTCGGGCCACCAGGTGTATGCCTGCGGCGCGCCCATTGTGGTGGACTCTGCCCGGGCTGAATACAGCGCGCAGGCCGGCCTGCCGCCCGAGGAGTTTTACGCCGATTCGTTCACCACCGAAGCCGACAAACACAAGGAGACAGCATGATTTCACGCACGGGTTTGCACCGCCGCCACCTGGTTATTGCCGCCGCAGCCGTGGCGCTGGCTGCGCCGCAGCTGGCGCTGGCCCAGGCCAAGCCCATCCGCCTGGTGGTGCCCTATGCGCCCGGCGGCCCCATTGACGTGACAGCCCGGCTCATGGCCGAGCGCGTGAAGGATTCGCTGGGCACGGTGATCATTGACAACAAGCCCGGCGGTGGTGGAAACATCGGCGCCGACATTGTGGCCAAGGCGCCGGCCGACGGCCTGACCATCGGCATTGCGGCCGTGGCCACGCATGCCATCAACCCCTGGCTGTTCAGCAAGATGCCGTATGACGCGGCCAAAGACTTTGCACCCGTCACGCAAATGCTGCGCGTGCCCAATGTGCTGGTCATGAACGCCGACACCGCAGCGCGGCTGAAGATCAACACCCTGGCCGACCTGATTGCCTATGCCAAGGCCAACCCGGCCAAGCTCAATTACGGCAGCGGCGGCAACGGTAGCGCGGGCCACTTGGCCGGCGAGATGTTCAAGCGCGACGCCGGCATTTTTGCGGTGCACATTCCGTACAACGGCGGCAACCCGGCGCAGCTGGCCTTGCTCAGCGGGCAGGTGGATTTCAACTTTGACAACCTGGCCACGGCCGCGCCCAACATCCGCGGGGGCAAGCTCAAGGCATTGGCGGTGACCACACTGGGCCGCTCGCCCGCGCTGCCCGATGTGCCGCCGGTGGCGGATACGCTGAAGGGTTTTGCCATTGACACCTGGTGGGGCATCGTGGCGCCGGCCGCCACGCCGCGCGACGTGGTGGCCAAACTGAACCAGGCCTTTGTGGCCGCGCTCAATTCACCCGAAGCCAAAACCCGCTTTGCCGGCCTGATGGCCGAGCCCGTGCCCAACACGCCCGAGCAGTTTGGCGCGTTCATGAAGGCTGAGCTTGCCAAGTACGAAACCGTGGTCAAGGCGTCTGGCGCCAAGGTGGATTGAGCGGCGCTAGATAGCCCAGTTGGCCAGCAGCAAGCCGTCCACCCGTTCAAACTCGCGCAGGTTGTTGGGTACCAGGGTGAGGCCTTCACTTCGGGCCTGGGCCGCGATGTGAAGGTCGTTCACGCCGATGGGCTGGCCCTGCTTCTCCAAGGCGGCGCGGATGCTTCCGTAATGCTGTGCGGCTTTAGCCCCGTACGGCAACACTTCAAGGCGGCTGCAGAAATCCTCCACCACAGCCAGTGAGCGGCCCGGCGCGTTGCTCTTTTCGGCTCCGTGCAGGAGCTCAGCGAGCGTGATGGACGAGATAGCCATGTGGCCTGCATGCTCGTTGAAGAGTTGCAGCGCGGCTATAGGCCGCTTTTTGATCACGTAGATGGCTATGTTGGTGTCCAGCAGAAAACGCAACATCAAAAAGCCTCGCGATCGGGCTGGTGCTGGCTAGGCCGCTCCTGCATGAAATCATCCGCGACCTGCGGACCTTGCAGAAAGAAGCTGTCCCAGGACTGCCCCAAGGGAGCGATCACGCGTTCAACCCCCTGCGCGCGAATGCTCACCCGCTTGACCCCGTCAGGCAAACGCAACTCCGCAGGCAACCGGATGGCCTGGCTGCGGTTGTTCGTAAAAACGCTGGTTGTGTTCAATGCTGGACCTCCTCAATCATTGGCATATGCAAATTGTATATCCCAGCGACCGGGTTGCACCAAATTGGCTCACCCATTGACGATTTCGCCAGACAGGTCCTACGGGTAAAGGCCTGTGCGTCCCACGGCAGCGCCACCGGGGGGTTCCTACAGTGGCAGTTCGTTGTAACTGACTCTTTGGAGACCCCCATGAAATCACTCTCGCGCGCAATTGCCCCTCTGGCGCTGGCTGCTGTCACCGCCATCGCCGCCCTGCCCGCTGCGGCGCAAACGTCTACCTCTTCAGGCTCGTCCATGATGCCGGGCATGAGCCGCGGCTACATGGGTTTGAACATCGGAAAATCAGACTTTCGCGCCGGTTGCGGCACGGGCGCCTTTGCCTGTGACGATTCCGACACGGCCGGCTCCATTTACTTTGGCTCGATGTTCCGTGACAACTGGGGCGCCGAACTGGGCTATGTGAACATGGGCCGCGTGGCGCGCGGGGGTGGTGACACCAAGGCCCACGGCCTGAACCTGAGCCTGGTGGGCAAGGCGCCAATGACGTCGGCGCTCAGCCTGCTGGGCAAGGTGGGTACGACCTATGGCCGCACCCAAACAACATCTGCCGCCGGCTCTGGCGTTGCGGCCGGCTCAGACAACGGCTTCGGCCTGTCTTACGGCATTGGCGCCAGCTACGACTTCACGCCCAATGTGGCCGCCACCATCAACTGGGACAGCCACGACTTCCGGTTTGCCGGTGGCCGTGACCCGGTACGCATGACCAGCGTGGGCCTTCAGTACAAGTTCTGACGCTTATTCCCCGAGGTACGCGGCGCGCACCTTGGGATCGTTCAGCATCGTGCGGGCTTCACCCGTCATGGTGATCTCGCCGGACTCCATCACGTAGCCGCGGTTGGCAATGCCCAATGCGCGGCTGGCGTTTTGCTCGACCAGCAGGATCGTCACGCCCTGGCCGTGCACGTCGCCCACCACTTCAAAGATCTTGTCCACCATGATGGGGGACAAGCCCATGGACGGTTCGTCCAGCAGCAGTACCTTGGGGCGGCTCATCAGCGCGCGGCCCATGGCCAGCATCTGCTGTTCGCCGCCCGACATGGTGCCGGCCAGCTGGTCCTTGCGTTCACGCAGACGCGGGAAGATGGTGAACACCTTTTCCATGTCGGCTGCGATGCCTGCCTTGTCGGTGCGGATGTACGCACCCATCTGCAGGTTTTCGGTGATGGTCATGCGGGTGAACACGCCACGGCCTTCGGGCACCATGGCCAGGCCCTGTTTGACCAGGTCCCAGGGGCCCTGACCCTTGATGCTCTTGCCCATGTATTCGATGTCGCCGGCGTTGATGCCCAGCGTGCCGGTGATGGCCTTCATCGTGGTGGTCTTGCCGGCGCCGTTGGAGCCGATCAGCGAGACGAGTTCGCCTTCGCGCACCTCGAAGTCCACGCCCTTGACGGCCTGGATGCCGCCGTACGCGACCTTCAGGCCGCTGACTTTCAGTAGTGTTTGTGCCATTGCTGTTACTCCCGCTCAGTGGCCACCGGTGCCCAGGTAGGCCTCGATGACTTTTTCGTTTTTCTGCACGTCGTAGGGCGAGCCTTCGGCAATCTGCTTGCCGTAGTCCAGCACCGTCACGCGGTCGCACAGGCCCATGACCAGTTTCACGTCGTGTTCAATCAACAGGATGGTGCGGTTGTCGTTGCGGATCTGGTCGATCAGGCCGCGCAGCTGCACCTTTTCGGTCGCGTTCATGCCGGCGGCGGGTTCGTCCAGTGCAATCAGTTGCGGGTCGGTCGCCAGTGCGCGGGCGATTTCCAGGCGGCGCTGGTCGCCGTAGCTCAGCGTGCGGGCCTTGTAGTCGGCAAACTTGCCGATGCCCACGTAGTCGAGCAGCTCTTGTGCACGTTTGGCAATCGCGGCTTCTTCGGCTTTGAAGCCCGGCGTGCGAAAGATCGCGCCCAGCAGGCCCGAGCCCGTGCGGATGTGCCGCCCGACCATGACGTTTTCCAGCGCGGTCATCTCGGCAAACAGCCGGATGTTCTGGAACGTGCGCGCAATGCCCGCTTTCGCGACTTCATGCACCGCCGTGGGCTGGTAAGGCTTACCGGCCAGCTCAAACGTGCCGCTGTCGGGCGTGTACAGGCCGGTGATGACGTTGAAGAACGTGGTCTTGCCGGCGCCATTGGGGCCGATCAGGCCATAGACCTGGCCGCGTTCGATGGTGATGCCCACATCGCTCAGGGCCTGCAGGCCACCAAAGCGTTTGGAAATACCGGCGACTTTCAATACGGTTTCTGCCATGTCGCTCTCCTTTACTTGGGGTTTTGCAGCGACTTGCCGTGGTCAGGCGCCGGCCACAGGCCGCGCGGACGCATCAGCATCACGATGATCATGGCCAGCGCAATCAGCAGCTGGCGCAGGATGGCGGAGTCAAGACGGCCGTCGGTCATGGCCTGCAACGGGCCGGCCACATAGCGCAGCACCTCGGGCAACGCGGACAACAACACGGCACCCAGGATCACGCCCGGCAGATGACCGATACCGCCCAGCACCACCATGGCGACGATCATCACCGACTCCATGAGGCTGAAGGATTCGGGCGACACAAAGCCCTGGAAGGCCGCAAACATCGAGCCCGCCACGCCGCCAAAGGTAGCGCCCATGCCGAAGGCGAGCAGCTTCATGTTGCGGGTGTTGATGCCCATGGCCTTGGCGGCGATTTCGTCTTCACGGATGGCCATCCAGGCGCGGCCGATACGCGACAGCTCCAGGCGATGGCAGATCACCACACTGACCACCACCAGCACCAGGAACAGGTAGTAGTACATGGTGACGGAGGCAAATTCGAAGCCGAGGAATTCATGCTTCTTGCCCAGGTCAAAGCCAAAGAACTTGATGGAGTCGATCTGCCCCAGCCCCTTGGGACCGTTGGTGATGTTGACGGGGTGGTCCAGGTTGTTCAGGAACACGCGGATGATTTCGCCAAAGCCCAGCGTCACGATGGCCAGGTAGTCGCCGCGCAGCTTGAGCGTGGGCGCACCCAGCAATATGCCCAATATCCCCGCCAGGAATGCCCCGAGCGGTATGACGATCCACAGCGGCGTGTGCAGGCCGTTGGGGAACATCTGCGCGAACCACGGAAAGCTGTCGGTCAGGTGCGGGGACGCCATCAGGCCGAACATGTAGGCGCCGATCGCAAAGAACGCGACGAAGCCCAGGTCCAGCAGGCCGGCATAGCCCACCACGATGTTCAGGCCCAGGGCCAGCAGCACGTACAGCAGCGCCATGTCGGCGATGCGCACCCAGGCGT
>CALRZF020000291.1:0-5149 GCA_943372585.1 Ramlibacter sp. 2FC
GGCGTGTACCGCCACTGGTATGCGCCGCGTGCGAATGACTTCGCTGCACAGGCCGCAAAGCTCGGCCCGGCCGTGGCGCAGCTGTGTGCAGCGGGCAGCAATGCGGGCACCGCGTTGCAGTCCGCACGCCAGCAGTGGCAAGACACCGCGCTGGCATGGGACACCTTGAGCGCCGTGGCCGTGGGGCCACTGGTGCAGCGGCGCTCACTGCGCCAGATCGACTTCACGCCCACACGGCCCGAACTGATTGAGCGCGCCATCCGCGCAGCCCCTGCCGACGCCCAGGCCATGGAACGCGTGGGCACGCCCGCCAAGGGCCTGCCTGCGCTGGAATGGCTTTTGTGGACACAGCCCGTGGCGCCGGGTTCGCCGGCATGCGGCTACGCCGCGCTGGTGGCACAAGGCGTGGGCGACGAAGCCCGCGCCCTGGCCCAGGCTTTTGGCGAACTGGCCCGGCGCAACTGGCTGGAAGACGAAGAAGCCGCCGTACCTGCCATGAGCGAACTGGTGAACCAATGGGTGGGCGGGATCGAGCGGCTGCGCTGGGCTGCGATGGAAAAGCCGCTGCGATCCGCCGGCGGCAAACCACCCGCCTACCCGCGCACGGCCAGCGGCACCACCGCACAGAGCTGGCGCGCGCAATGGCAGGGGCTGCAAGCCCTGGGCGCTGCGGCAGGCAACACCGTACCAGCGCCGGGGGATGGCCTGGTGACATTGGAAACCTACCTGCGCGGGCGGGGCCTGAACCCGCTGGCCGCCACTCTGGCCGGCGCCGCCGCAGACATCGACCGCGAGATGGGCCGTGTCACGCCGCAGGCAGCCCGTGTCGACGCGGCCACGCGCCCGCTCGCGGGCCTCAAGCGGCTGGCAGAAGCGCAACTGGCGCCCGCGCTCGAAGTGAATATCGGCTTCTCGGATGCGGACGGGGACTGACGTGGCAGCGCTGCGCCGCCGTCTCTGGCTGCAGGGCACGGCATCGCTCGCGGTGACGGCTGTACTGCCAACCGCCTGGGCTGCCGGGCGGGCCTCACCCCGCTTTGCCGCTGCCTGGGCGCTGCCCGACCGCCAGCAGGTCGGCCTGCTGACTGTGCAAGGCGAAGCACTGCAAGTGACCGCCGCGCTGGACGTACCGACCCGCGCCCACGGGCTGCTCGCGCAAGCCGATGGCGCGTTGCTGTGCGTGGCCCGCCGCCCCGGGGACTGGCTGGTGCGCTGGCAGCCGGCAAGCGGCAAAACCCGGTGGGCCTGGATTGAGCCTGACCGCGCCTACAACGGCCACGTGATCGCCAGCGCTGATGGCCGCCGCCTGTACACCACCGAAACCCACCTGGAAACCGGCGCCGGCCTGATCGGCGTGCGCGACGCCGTGTCCCTGGACAAGCTGGCCGAATGGCCCACACACGGCATGGACCCACACGAGTTGCTGCTGGACGCCGAAGGCAACCTCGTTGTGGCCAACGGCGGCATACCGACGCTGCCCGAAACAGGCCGGCTGAAGGTCGGACTCGAGCGCATGGATTCGTCGCTGGTGCGCCTGGAAACCAGCCGTGGCACGCTGCAAGGCCAGTGGCGCCTGCCCGATGCGCGCCTGAGCCTGCGCCACATCGCCTGGGGCCAGGCCAATGCACAGCCGGTGCTGGGTATCGCGTTGCAAGCTGAGCACGCGCAGGACGTCGAGCGCCACAGCGCCCCCGTGCTGGCGCTGTTTGACGGCCAGGTGCTGCGGGCAGTTCTGCCGGCACGGCCCTTGTCCGGCTACGGCGGCGATATCGCTTTTGCCAACGGGCTGTTTGCTGTGAGCTGCCCGCGTGCCCAAGGTGTTGTGCTGCACGACGGCCATGGAAACCATCACAGTTTTGTCCCGCTGGCAGACGCATGCGCGCTGGCCGCTGGCACCGCCGAACCGTTGTGGGCCGGTGGCAGCCGTTGCGCGCAACCGGTGGCGCCGCAAGCCCTGCGGCCGCTGGCGCTGCCAACCGCGCTGCGCCTGGACAACCACTGGCTGCTGCATGCCTAGAGCCATCAATGTATAGCGAATGAGACGGATTCCTATTTGCGATACACTCTGTCCCGGATTCAACCGGCCAGCCAACATGCGCGGCATATCGCGCCCCAGCCAGCCTCTGTAACAACAAGGCCCGCCATTCGCGGGCTTTCTATTGGAGGCCTTATGGCAAAGAAAAAAGCGGGCGCGCGCGTGCGTCACACCACCACTGCCCTGGCGCGCGACGTCCGCGCATCGTTTCCCTCCCCGTCCAGTTCACCCACCCTGCTGCCGCTGGGTGCGTTGATGCTGGCTGCCTCGGTCGGCAGTTGGGCCCAGACGGCTCCGGCCACCCCTGCTGAAAGCCGCACGCTGTCGCCCGTGACAGTGCGCGAGCAGGCTGAAGCGCCGCAAGGCAAAGACGCCATCCGCGCCACCACCACCACCATCGGCAAGGGCAACCAGGAACTGCGCGACATACCGCAGTCCATCACCGTGGTGACCGAAAAGCTGATCGACGACCGCAACCTGGACACCGTGAAGGACGTGCTGCGAAACACCGCCGGCATCACCTTCCTGGCGGCCGAAGGTGGCGAAGAAGACATCCGCCTGCGCGGCTTCTCTCTGGTCGGCACCGGCGACATCTTCATGGACGGCATGCGCGACCCCGCGTTCTATGACCGCGACACCTTCAACAACGACCGCATTGAAGTGCTGCGCGGATCGGCCTCCATGCTGTTTGGCCGGGGCTCCACCGGTGGTGCCGTCAACCAGGTCAGCAAGATGCCGCGCCTGATCAACGAACATGAGGTGACCACCACGCTGGGCACGCACAAGTACGGCCGCATCACGGGCGACTTCAACATCATGACCGGCGAGAACGCCGCGTTGCGCCTGAACGCCATGGCCACCAAGGCCGACAACAACGGCTCGGGCAGCAGTATCGACAAAAAGGGCATTGCCGCCGCCTACCGCTTTGGCATCGGCACGGCCAATGAATTCTCGGCCAGCCTCTACCACCTGGACAACAACAACGGCATGAACTACGGCCTGCCGTGGATCAAGCCGCGCGCGACCGACACCACCGCCGCCAACACACTGATTGGCAGCCTGTCGCCCGACGCCTACTACGGCATGGCCAGCGACTACAGCGCCGGCCAGGCGACCATCGCCAGCCTGGCACACACCCACCGCTTCAGCCGCGACAGCGAACTCAAGACGCAGCTGCGCACCGGCACGTTCAAGCGCGACCAGCGCGCGGGCACCGTGCGTTTTGCCGCAGCTGCGCTTCAGCCCGGCGGCCAGGCCGTGGACCTCTCCAACTTCGGCCCCAACACCGTGTTCACCCGCGGCACGCAGCTGAAGGTGCAGGACGTGGACACGCTGCAATGGCAAAGCGACTTCACCAACAAGTTCGAAGCGCTGGGCTACAAGCACGAACTGGTCACCGGTGTGGACTTTTCGCGTGAGGAAAAGGTCGTGTACGGCGTGGTGGGCGCCAACCCGGCCAAGCCCAACACACTGGCCGGCACGCCGGACGACGGTGCGTCGTTGAACGAAGGTGCGCGCGTGCTGCGCCCGGCCAACAACTTCGAATCACGCGCCATCGGTGCGTATGTGCAGGACCTGGTGCAGATCGCCCCCGCGTGGAAGCTGCTGGGCGGCCTGCGCTACGACAGCATGCGCGGCAACTACGCCACCACGACGCCGGCCACCGGCGCCGTCACGGCCACGTACCAGCAGAAGATTTCCGAGCTGAGCAAGCGTTTCGGCGTGCTGTACCAGCCCAACGCGCTGCACTCGTACCACTTCTCGTACGGCACCTCGTTCAACACGTCGGGCGACACGTATTCGTACAACGCCCTGAGCGCCAACACCGACCCCGAGCAAAGCCAGAACATCGAGTTCGGCGCCAAGCTGGATTCGGCTGACAAGCGCTTCAGCACGCGCCTGGCGATCTTTCACGCCACCAAGAAGAACGAGCGCAACACCGACCCCGACACCGCCGCCACGCGTTTGCTGCTGTCCGGCAAGCGCCACACCGCCGGCTTCGAGATCGACGTGTCGGGCCGCCTGAACCCGAAGTGGGAGGTTTATGGCTCGTACATGTGGATGCCGGTGGCCAAGGTGGACATTGCTGCGTCCACCGTCACCACGGTGGGCAACCGCGCGGGTGACCGCCCCGGCCTGAGCCCCAAGCACAGCGGCACGGTATGGACCACCTACCAGATCACGCCCCAGTGGCGCGTGGGCGGCGGCCTGAACTTCCGCAGCGCGCAGTCAGCGCCTGACGTGACGGCACCGTCGTGGGAAGCACCGAGCTTTGTCACGGCTGACCTGATGGCCGAATACGCCATCAGCGACCGCTTCATCGTGAAGGCCAACCTGACCAACCTCAGCGACAAGCTGTATGGTGAATCGCTGTACCGCGGGCACTATATTCCGGGTGCGGGCCGGATGCTGCAGGTGGCGCTGACCGCGAAGTTCTGACCCGCCTGAGCACTTGAGAGCAAAGCCGCCGCCATGCTCCTGAACATTCCCGACATCCTGACTGCCGCCGAAGTGCGGCAGGCCCGCGAGCTGCTGGACGCCGCGCCCTGGGGCGATGGCCGCGCCAGTGCGGGTGACCAGGCCGCCTTGGTCAAGCACAACGAGCAGTTGCCGCATGACTGCGAAGCAGCCCGCACAGTGCGGGCCGCCGTGCTGCGTGGGCTGGACCGCCAGCCGCTGTTCCTGAGTGCAGCGCTGCCGCGCAAGGTATTCACGCCGCGCTTTAACCGCTACAGCGGGTCGTCCAATCACTACGGCGAGCATGTAGACAACGCCATCCGCTTCATGGAGAACGGCCAGCGCGTGCGCACCGACATCTCCTGCACGGTGTTCCTGTCTGACCCCGGCGAATACGACGGCGGCGAACTGGTCATCCGTGACACCTTCGGCACGCAGCAGGTCAAGCTGCCCGCGGGCCACGCCGTGCTGTACCCGGGCACCAGCGTGCACCAGGTGCTGCCGGTCACACGCGGCGCACGCGTGGCCTGCTTCTTCTGGATTGAGAGCATGGTGCGCAGCGACGAACAGCGCCGCCTGCTGTACGACATGGACATGGCGCTCATGCAGCTGCGCCAGCAGCACGGCGACAACGCCGCCACCACAGCCCTGACGGGC
>CALRZF020000292.1:0-5148 GCA_943372585.1 Ramlibacter sp. 2FC
GGTTGCGCCGGGCCTGACCGGCCCGTGCGCGCCACGCTGTACGACTTTGGCCCCGGCGCCACGCAGCCGCAGCCGGCCACGCGCATCGCCCCGTTGCCCCCGATTGCGCTGGCCGACATTGACGCCGGCGGCGCGCTGGACAGCAGCGCCATGCTGTACCGGCTGGGCTATGCCGACGCCAACCAGCTGCGCCCGTATGCGCAGGCGCGCTGGACGGCGGCACCCGCCCAGCTGGTGCGCCAGCGTGTGCGCGAGCAGCTGTCGCAGCGGCGCGTGGTGCTGAACACGGGCGAGGGCGCCGCGCTGCTGCGCTCGGGCGGCGTGGCGCCGCGGGTGCTGCGCCTGGAGCTGGAGGAGTTCAGCCACCTGTTTGAGTCGCCCACGCAAAGCAGTGGCGTGGTGCGCCTGCGCGCGACGCTGGCGGACAACACGCCTTCGGGTGAAAAGCTGCTGGCCCAGCGCGTGGTGATCGTGCAGCGCCCCGCGCCCACGGCGGATGCGCCGGGCGGTGTGCGCGCGCTGGCCGCGGCCACCGATGCAGCGGCCGAGGAACTGTCGCAATGGCTGCAGCAGGTGCCATGACCCCACCCGCCGCTGCGGCGCTGGTGCCTGCGGGCACGTGCGAACGCCTGTCGCAGCGGCCGGATCTGCTGCGCAATTCGGCGCTGCTGCAGGACTTCACCGCGGCCGAGGCCGACGTGCTGGGCACCGCCATGCAGCTGGTGCGTGTCGGCCCCGGCCAGGTGCTGATTGCCGAAGGCACGGTGGACGACTGGATGATGTTGTTGCTGGCCGGCACCGTGGACGTGACCAAGCGCAAGGTAGGGGCTGAGGTCGACGAACAGGAGGCGGGCGACGCCACCCGCCTGGCCGTCCTACGGCCCGGCGCGGTCATTGGTGAGATGTCCATGCTGGACGGCGAGCCGCGCTACGCCACCTGCACCGCGCTGGACGATGTGGAGGCCGCCGTGCTGACGCGTGCGGCTGTGGGAAAACTGATCCACGACCACCCGGCTGTCGGCGCCAAGCTGCTGGTCAAGATCACGCAGCTGCTGGCGCAGCGGCTGCGCAACACCAGCAACCAGCTGGTCAAGAAGCTGCAGGCGGGGCCGGCCGTCAGCGGCTGAGCGCCGGGAACAGCTTGAGCAGCCCGTCGGCCATCACTTCCACCGCCAGCGCGGCCAGGATCAGGCCCATGAGCCGTGTCATCACATTGATGCCGGTCTTGCCCAGCACGCGTGCAATCGGCTGCGCCAGCGCAAAGCACAGCGCCGTGGCCAGGCCGATCACGACGCCGTAGCCCACCAGCGTGCCCAGCTGCCAGAAGGTCTTGGCCTTTTCTGCGTAGATCACCACCGTGGACATGGTGGCCGGCCCGGTCAGCAGCGGGATGGTCAGCGGTACAACAGCAATGCTGGCACCCATGGCGGCCTTTTCGGCGCCTTCTTCCATCTCGTTGGTGTGGGGCTTGGCCTCGGCCGGCTGGGCATTCAGCATGTTCAGCGAGCTGATCAGCAGCAGCATGCCGCCACCCACCTGAAAGCTCGCCAGTGAGATGCTGAAGAATTCCAGGATCTTCAGCCCCAGCAGCGCGCTGGTGGCAATGACCACGAACGCACTGAACGACGCCGTGCGGATCGTACGGCGTCGTTGCGCGCGGCTGAAGCCCTGCGTGTAGTGGATGAAAAACGGCACGATGGCCAGCGGATTGACGATGGCCAGCAATGTGATGAGGGGTTTGAAATCCATCAGCCTTCCCTCGCCAGCACGGTCGGGTCAGGCGTGCGACGCTGGAACATGCCGTAGCCTTCCATGTGAAGGACCTTGTCGCCGTCCTGGTTGAACATTTCCCACACGGTCTGCACCAGCCCCACATCGGCGCGCTTGCGCAAGGGGCGGGACTCCACGATGGTGTGGCGCAGGCTCAATGTGTCACCGGGGTACACGGGCTTGAGCCATTTCAGCGTTTCAAGCCCCGGTGAGCCCATGCTGGCGGCGCGGCACAAAAAGTTGTCCACCATCAGGCGCATGGCCAGGCTGCAGGTGTGCCAGCCGCTGGCACACAGGCCGCCGAAGATGGAGGCTTTGCCGGCGGCTTCGTCCAGGTGAAAGGGTTGGGGGTCGAACTGCCGGGCGAAGTGCATGATTTCCTGGGCGGTGGGCGTGACGCTGCCCAGCTCCATGGTGCTGCCGGGCTCCAGGTCTTCCCAGTAGATGGTGATGTGGGGTGCTGACATCAGCGGCCTCCTGAAACGTCCACAAGGGACATGGTGGTGTAGCTGGCTTCATCGGACACCAGCCAGATGATGGCCTGGGCCACTTCGTCTGCCGTGCCGCCGCGCTGCATGGGGACCTGGTGCGCCAGGTCGCGCACGCGGTGGGGCAGCCCGCCGGATGCATGGATGTCGGTTTCAATCAGGCCCGGGCGTACCGCGTTGACGCGGATGCCTTCGCCGCCCACCTCTTTGGCCAGGCCGATGGTCATGGCGTCAATGGCGCCCTTGGCCGCGGCGTAATCCACATACTGGCCCGGCGCCCCCAGCCGCGCGGCGGCGCTGGACACGTTGACGATGCTGCCGCCCGCGCCGCCATGGCGCTTGCTCATGCGGCGCACGGCTTCGCGCGCGCACAGGAACGAGCCCAGGATATTGATGTCGAACATGCGCTTCAGGCGCGCCAGGCCCATGTCTTCCACGCGGCTGGTCACATCCACCACGCCGGCGTTGTTGACCAGCGCGTCCAGACGGCCGAACTGCGCATCCACGGCGGCAAACATGGCCAGCACCTGCGCCTCGTCGGCCACGTCGGCCTGCACGGCCAGCGCCGTGCCGCCATGGGTGTTGATCTGCTGCACCACGGCCTGGGCCGCGTCAGCATTGGACGCGTAGTTGATCGCCACGGCATAGCCTTTGCGTGCTGCCAGCAGCGCGGTGGCCGCGCCTATGCCCCGGCTTGCGCCGGTGATCAGAATGGTTTTTTTCTCGGACTTGGCCAAAACCTGTCTCCTGCAGGACTTCCGTAGGTAAGCTACAACCCGCATTACAGCACCCCGCACGGCAGGTGCCATCCGCACAAATGAGGAGACAGGCTTGAGCCATACCATTGACTATTACTTTGCCCCGCAAAGCCCGTGGACCTACCTGGGCCACGACCGTTTTGTGGCCATTGCCCGCGCGGCTGGTGCCACGGTGCGCGTGCTGCCGGCCGACCTGGGGGCCGTGTTCTCGGTGTCGGGCGGGTTGCCGCTGGGCAAACGGGCGCCGCAGCGCCAGGCCTACCGGTTGGTGGAGCTGCGCCGTTTTTCGCAGCACCTGGGCCTGCCGATGAACATCCAGCCGCAGTTTTTCCCCGTGGCCGGTGACGATGCGGCGCGGCTGATCATTGCCGTGGACCAGCACGACGGCACCGACGCGGCACTGGCCCTCAGCGGCGCCATCTTTCGTGCCTGCTGGGCGCAGCAGCGCAACATGGCCGACGCGCCCACACTGGCGGCGCTGCTGGCTGAATGCGGGCTGCCGGCGCAGCGGCTGGATGAGTCGCGCGGCGCCGACGTGCAGGCCCGGTATGAAGCCAACACCCGCCAGGCGATTGACGCGGGCGTGTTCGGTGCGCCCAGCTTTGTGATTGATGGCGAAATCTTCTGGGGCCAGGACCGCCTGGATTTCGTCGAACGCCACCTGCAGAACCAAGGAACCTGACCCATGGGCAATTTCATTGAACTCAAGGCCGCTGACGGCACCGCATTTGCGGCCTACGTGGCACAACCGGCGGGCAAGCCCCGTGGCGCGGTGGTGGTGCTGCAGGAAATATTTGGCGTCAATTCGCACATCCGCGCGGTGGCCGATGGCTACGCCGCTGACGGCTACCTGGCCGTGGCGCCCGCCACGTTTGACCGCGTCAAGCGCGACGTGGATCTGGGCTACACCCCCGAAGACATCCAGGCCGGCTCAGCCCTGAAGGCCGCGGTCGAGGCGCTGCCCGCGCCGGGCGTGCTGCAGGACGTGCAGGCCGCCATCGACCACGCCGCCAAAGCCAGTGACGGCGCCAAGGTGGGCATCGTCGGCTACTGCTACGGTGGCCTGCTGGCCTGGCGGGCGGCCTGCGAGCTGCACGCCCTGAGCGCAGCCGCCCCGGACTACGGCGGCGGCACGACCACCATTGCGGCCGACGTGGCGCGCCAGCCCCGGGTGCCGGTGCTGGCCCATTACGGCGAACGCGACAAACACATTCCGGTGGATACGGTCGAGGCGTTTAAAAAGGCGCACCCCGACGTCACGGTCCATATCTACGCTGCAGACCATGGATTCAACTGCGACCAGCGCGGCTCGTACGACGCGGCAGCGGCAAAGCTGGCGCGCGAACGCACGCTCGCGTTCTTCAACCAGCACCTGGGCTGATGCCATGCGGAGCGCTCTTGTTGCCCTCTGTGTGGCGGCTGCCGGCGTAGCCCAGGCCGCCGGCTACACCGGCCCGCTGTTTGACGCCCACCTGCACTACAACGAAGAAGCCTGGAACGGCCAGGTGGGGCCGCACCCGCTCAGCGACGTGCTGGCACGCATGCAGCGCAACGGCGTCAAGGCCATCGTGGCCAACAGCCGGCCCAATGACGGCACCAAGGCGCTGGCAGCGTCACCGCAAACCCGCGCGGCGGGCGTCACCGTGGTGCCGTTCATCCGCCTGTACCGCAACCGGGCTGACTACAACAACTGGTTTCGCGACGACACCATCTACGACATGGTGCAGGCCGAATACGCCCGCGGCACCGCCAACGGGCCGTACAAGGGCATTGGCGAATTTCACCTTTACGACAGCGCCAATGCCAACGCCCACGTGGCCAAAAAGCTCATGGCCTTTGCCGAGGAAAAGAACCTGTCCATCCTGGCGCATGTGGACGATGTGGCCATCGACCTGCTGATGGCCAACACGCCCAGCAAGGGCCAGAAGGCGCGGATCATCTGGGCGCACACGGGCATCGGTGGCGCGCCGGCCGCGCGGGTGGACGAGCTGTTTGGCAAGTACCCGCTGCTGATGGGTGAGCTGTCTTATCGCCCCGGCTTGACGTGTGACGGTGGCAAGCTGTGCCCCGAATGGCGCGCGCTGCTGCTCAAATACCCGGGCCGCTTCATGATCGGCAGCGACACCTGGGTC
>CALRZF020000293.1:0-5145 GCA_943372585.1 Ramlibacter sp. 2FC
GCGTGCAGCTGACGGTGCCACTGTATGCCGGCGGGCGGATTGACTCTGGCGTGCGCCAGGCCGTGGCCCAGATGGAAAAGGCCCAGGCCCAGCTGGATGGCGCCCTGCGTGAGACCGATGTGATGGTCGAACGCGAATACGTCACCCTCAAACAGGCCGAACAGCGGTTGCGTGCCCACACCGCACTGGTGCAGTCGGCCCAGCAGAATGCTGCCGGCGCGCAAAGCGGGGTCGAGCGCGGCAATCGCTCGCAGCTGGATGTGCTTGAAGCCCAGGGCCAACTGCTCAGTGCCCGTTATGAACGCTCCGGCGCCTGGCTGGAGCTGCTGGCCGCGCGCATGCGGCTGCAGTCACTGGCCGGCGAAGTGGACGACAAAACCGTAGCCCAACTGGACGGTTTGCTGGTGGTTCCGGTCGCGTTGGGCCGTGCGGCGCCTGCCAAACCCTGACGCGTGACAGCCCCGGTCCGGCCATGCTGATTCTTCTGATATTCAGTGGCGCCGTGGCCTTTGTGCTGTGCGCGCTGCTGGTGAGGTTTGGCCGGGACTGGGCCCGCCTGTACGACGCAGCCATGCCCCAGCGTTTTCATGCCGGGCAGGTGCCTCGCCTGGGCGGCGTGGCCATGTTTGCTGCTTACAGCGCCGCCTGGCTGTGGATGCTGGCGGCTCCCAGCCTAGGCGTGGCCAACCAGATTCATGTGGAGCCGCTGACTGCCATCGCGTGGTGGATCACGGGTGCCATTGCCGTGGCAGGCGGCATTTACGAAGACCTCACCCAGGTACTTACGGCCCGCTACCGGATGTTCCTCACGCTGGTGGCTGCATTGGCTGCCACCTGGTCGCTGCAGCTGGCCGTCACGCGCCTGGGCGTGGTGGGGCTGGACGGCTGGTGGGCCGCCTTGCCCTGGGCCGGTGTGGCGCTGGCGGTTATCGCCATCACCGGGTTGCCCCATGCCTTTAACCTGATCGACGGCTACAACGGCCTGGCAGGGTTGGTGGCGCTGATCGTCTGCCTGGCGCTGTCGTACGTGTGCCTGCAGGTCGGTGACCGGCAACTGGCCGGCGTGGCAGTGGCGCTGGCCGGGGCCACCGCGGGCTTCCTGGCATGGAACTATCCGCGCGGGCTGATCTTTGCCGGCGACGGCGGGGCGTACCTGTGGGGCGTGGTCATTGCCGTCATCAGTGTGCAGCTGGTGCAGCGCCATGGGCTGGTGTCGCCCTGGTTCCCGGTGCTGCTGCTGATCTACCCGGTGTGGGAGACGGTCTTTTCCATCTACCGCAAGGCCGTGCGGGGCCAGTCGCCTGGCGTGGCTGATGCGCTGCACTTTCACCAGCTGATCTACCGGCGCATCGTTCGAAGCGTGTTCCATGACGACGCCTCGCGGCGCATGCTCATGCGCAACAACCGCACGTCGCCCTACCTGTGGGGCTTCACCATCCTGACGGTCATACCGGCGGTGCTGTTCTGGCAGAACACCACCGTGCTGATGGCTTTCACGCTGCTGTTTGTCGTGTCGTATGTGTGGGCCTACGTCGCCATCGTGCGCTTCAAGGTGCCCAGCTGGGTGCGGCGCTGAAAAAGCACCGGGCCAGCGCCGCACATGCGGCACAATTTGCGCATTTCACCTCTTACCCCCGGCGCCATGACCACAGACCTGCCCAACATAGCCCCGCGCGACAAGGCCGAGATCCTTGCCCAGGCGCTGCCCTACATACGCAAGTTCCATGGCAAGACCATGGTCATCAAGTACGGCGGCAACGCCATGACCGACCCCGCCCTGCAGGCTGACTTTGCCGAGGACGTGGTGCTGCTCAAGCTGGTCGGCATGAACCCGGTGGTGGTGCACGGCGGCGGCCCGCAGATTGAAACCGCGCTGAACCGCCTGGGCAAGAAGGGCGAATTTGTGCAGGGCATGCGCGTGACCGACGCCGAAACCATGGAAGTGGTCGAATGGGTGCTGGCTGGCGAAGTGCAGCAGGACATCGTGGGCCTGATCAACCAGGCCGGTGGCAAGGCCGTGGGCCTGACCGGGCGGGACGGCGGCATGATCCGCGCGCAGAAGCTCAAGATGGTGGACAACAACGACCCCACCAAGGAGCACGACGTGGGCCAGGTGGGTGACATCGTCTCCATCGACCCCAGCGTGGTCAAGGCACTGCAGGACGACGCGTTCATTCCCGTCATCAGCCCCATCGGGTTTGGCGAGAACAACGAAAGCTACAACATCAACGCCGACGTGGTCGCCGGCAAGCTGGCCATTGTGCTCAAGGCCGAAAAGCTGATGCTGCTGACCAACACGCCCGGCGTACTGGACAAAACAGGCAAGCTGCTGACCGACCTGACCGCGCGCGAGATCGACGAACTGTTTGCCGACGGCACCATCTCGGGCGGCATGCTGCCCAAGATTGCCGGCGCGCTGGACGCAGCCAAGAGCGGCGTCAATGCCGTGCACATCATTGATGGCCGCGTACCGCACGCGATGCTGCTCGAGATACTGACCGACCAAGCTTACGGAACGATGATCCGGAGCCACTGAGCCATGCGCCTGCTGCTCGTTGAGGATGACGTCATGGTCGCCAGCGGCATCAAGCTGGGCCTGACCGATGCCGGCTATGCGGTGGACTGGGTAGGCAGCGGCGAGCGCGCCGAAGAGGTGTTGCGCTCCGACGTGTTTGACGCTGCCATCATCGACATCGGACTGCCCAACATGGATGGGCTGGAGCTGACCCGCCGCCTGCGCCGCCCCGAGTTCGCAAGCCATGCCATGCCGGTGCTGATCTTGACGGCACGTGATGCGCTGCACGACCGCGTTCAGGGCCTGGACCTGGGCGCTGACGACTACATGATCAAGCCGTTTGAGTTGCCCGAGCTGCTGGCCCGCCTGCGCGCGCTGCTGCGCCGCTCGCAGGCAGCCACCACAGCCGTGCTGGCCTTCGGCCCCATCGAGCTGGACACCGCCAACCGCCGCGCCATGGCCATGCACGAAGGCCAGGCGCAGCTCATCGAGCTGGGCCCGCGTGAATGGACGGTGATGGAGTATTTGCTCATCAACGCGCCCAAACCCGCCAGCAAGGAGAAGCTGCTGCAGGCCCTCACCGGCTGGGACAAGGAAATCACCCCCAATGCGGTCGAGGTGTATATCTCGCGCCTGCGCGGCAAGCTCGAACCCCACGGCGTGGCGCTGCGCTCCATCCGCGGTTTTGGCTACCGCCTGGAGCTGACCGCGCCCGGCGCGGCTGAATGACGCCATGACACGCGCCAGCGCGCCGGCCATGACAGGCGGCCTGCAGCGCCGGTTGCTGGTCATGCTGATATCGCCGCTGATCCTGCTGGCGCTGCTCAATGCATGGTTCGACTACCGTTCCGCCGACAACGTAGCCCTGCAGCAGGACCAGCGCCTGGTCGCGCTGGTGCCGCTGCTGGCGGACTCGGTCATCGGGCAGGCCGAAAGTGCGCGCGGCGGGCTGCTCATGCTCATGGCACCGCCAATCGAAGAGTTTCTGGGCGCGGGGCCTGACTTCGCGGCATTCAGCATCCTGGACCCGGACGGACGGGTGTTGCGCGGCGAGGTCTGGCTGGCCGGCCTGCCGCCTGCGACCTTCGAGCCCGAATTCCACAGCGAGGAAAACCAGGGCACCACCTGGCGCATCGTGCGCCAGCGTGTGCAGTCTGTGGCGGGTGAAATCACTGTGGTGCTGGCCGACGGCACCGACCCGCGCCAGCAGTGGTCCCGCTCCATCCTGTCCAAGGTGCTGCTGCCCAACCTGGTGCTTATCACGCTGGCGGCGTTTGCAGTCAACTGGGCGGTGCGCCGCGCGCTCAAGCCGCTGCTGGACCTGAAAGAAGCCGTCGAGCGCCGCTCGCCGCGCGACTTGAGCGCCATCGACGAACAGGCCTCGCCCGAAGAAGTGCGTCCGCTGGTGCAGTCGCTCAACCGGCTGTTTGGCCTGTTCAACGTGCAGGCCGAAGGCCAGCGCCGCTTTGTGGCCGATGCCGCGCACCAGCTGCGCACACCGCTGGCCGGCTTGCAGGCGCAGGTGGAAGCCTGGGCGCAGGCGGCCAACGCCGTGCCGTCGCAACCGTCGGTCACGCTGCGCGCCGAGCAGGTCAACAAGCTGCGCGGCGCCACCCGGCGTACATCCCAGCTGGCCAACCAGTTGCTGGCCCTGTCGCGCGCCGACGCCCGCACCATGCACCCGCAGCCCATGCAGCGCGTGGACCTGAAGGAGCTGTGCGAAACCACGTTGCAGACCCACCTGGACGCCGCCACCGCCAAGCGCATGGATCTTGGCCTGGATGCGCAGCCGGCCATGGTCATGGGCCATGACTGGCTGCTGCGCGAGCTGCTGGCCAATCTGGTGGACAACGCCGTCAAGTACACGCCGCAAGGCGGCACTGTCACCATCCGTTGCGGCGAGCGGGGCGGTGTGGCCTTCCTGGAAGTGGAAGACGATGGCCCTGGCATTCCGCGCAACGAACGCGCGCGCGTGCTCGAGCGCTTCTACCGTGTGCAGGGCACGCTGGGCGAGGGCAACGGCCTGGGCCTGGCCATAGCTGACGAGATCGCGCGCGCGCACCACAGCCAACTGCAACTGCAAGCCAGCGCCGGCGATCGCGGCCTGAAAGTGACGCTCGCCTTTACGGGGTAAGTACGCACTTGGCCCGCCGGGGGCGAGCGGCGCGCGTGTGCGAGAATCAATTGAACACACATTTTTACGCCATGCCTGACGCCGAGCCCAGCACCACGACGATACCTGCTGACAGTGATACCGCAGCGCCGGTGCGCAAGCGCCCCAAGCCCGGTGAGCGCCGCGTGCAGATCCTGGAAGCCCTGGCCACCATGCTGGAGCAGCCGGGCGCAGAACGCATCACCACCGCTGCGCTGGCGGCCCGGCTGGAAGTCAGTGAAGCCGCGCTGTACCGGCACTTTGCCAGCAAGGCACAGATGTTTGAAGGGCTGATCGAGTTCATCGAGCAGACCGTTTTTTCCCTGGTCAACCAGATCACCGAGCGCGCCGACGACGCGGCCGGTGCCGGTACGCGGCAGGCAGCCAAGATCGTGGCCATGCTGGTGCAGTTTGGTGAAAAGAACCCCGGCATGACGCGCGTGATGGTGGGTGATGCGCTGGTGTTCGAGAACGACCG
>CALRZF020000294.1:0-5131 GCA_943372585.1 Ramlibacter sp. 2FC
CTGTTTGATCAGGTCGGCCCACAGGCCGCTGCCTTTCATGCGTGAGGCGAAGTCGCTGCCATAGTCCTTGCCCCCGCGCATCTCCTGGATGCGCGCCATGATGCGCGCCGCACGTTGCGGGTAGTGCAGTTCCAGCCACTGTTTGAACAGCGGCGCCACTTCCCAGGGCAGTCGGACCACGGTGTAAAACGCCGTGCGCGCGCCGGCCTCAAAGGCGGCCTGCAACACCTGCTCCATGTCGTCGTTCACAAACGGGATTTGCGGCGCCACACTCACGCCCACGGGAACACCGGCGTCGGCCAGCGCACGGATCGTGCGCAGGCGCCGGTGCGGCGCAGCCGCGCGCGGCTCCAGCTTGCGGGCAAGTTCGCCGTCCAGCGTGGTGATGGTCACGTAGACCGCGGCCAGGCGGTCGGCAGCCATCGGTGCCAGCAGATCCAGGTCGCGCTCGACGCCGCTCGACTTGGTAACCAGTGCCAGCGGATGCCGCACCTCCTGCATCAGCTCGATCAGGCCGCGCGTCAGGCGCAGCTCACGCTCAACCGGCTGGTAACAGTCGGTGGCCGAGCCGATGTTGATCAGCTTGGGCACGTAACTGCGTTTGCCGAGGTCGGCGCGCAGCATAGCGACGATGTTGCGCTTGGCGATGATTTTTGTTTCAAAGTCCAGGCCCGGCGAGAGGTTGAGGTAGCTGTGCGTCGGCCGCGCGTAACAGTAGATGCAGCCATGTTCGCAGCCGCGGTAGGGGTTGACCGAATAGTCGAAGTAGATGTCGGGCGAATCATTGCGGCAGATGGCGCTGCGCGCGTCCTCGAACACCACCTCGGTCGCTATCGGCGCCTGATTTCCCGCCGCTTCTTCCAGTGTGCCCCAGCCGTCGTCATAAGCGGCCCGCGTGTCTTTCTCGAACCGGTGGGCCAGACGCGTGGCCGTACCGCGGCCCTTGATGGCGTGCAGGGGAAGGGTGACTTCGGTCATGGGGGTAAACACAGAATGTACTGTACAAAATGACAGTATATTCACAATGCTGCCGTCCTGCCACCCGCCAACCGTGGCCGCTTGAAACGCTACTTATTCAATAGCATCCTGCGCCCGTCCGTCCTTGGCCAGAAGCACTCTTTATCAGACAAACACGGGGCTCAGGGGACGCTGACACCCGCCCCGGGCGGCACACGCGCCGGCCGGCGCCGCGACTCCACGCCCAGGTACAGTGCCTTGCCCGCCAGCAGCGACAAGGCGAAGGCTGCCAGCATGCCCAGCGCATTGGCCGCCAGTTGCGTGGGCCAGAAATGGCTGACCACGGCATTGACGCCCAGGAGCACGGCGAAGTGAATCAGGAACACCGAGTAGGACATCCGGCCCAGCTCCAACAGCCACGGCGCCTCCAGCCATCGCACCAGCGGCAAACGGCGCTGCAGCACCACCAGCCCCAGCGCCACCACCAGTGCCACCAGCAGCCGGCCACGGAAATCGAGCAGCAGCGCCAGCACGCCCAGCAGCATCAGGGCCAGCAGCCAGCGCGCCGGCCGGGGGCTGTGCGATGCCCACCAGGCCAGCATGCCCAGGGCGTAAGCACCAAAGAAGTACAGACCCGTCATGTCCAGCGCGGTGTGCCGGTTGAACACCGCCAGGGACGCGGCGGCAAGCAGCGCCACCCCCATGACCCCGGCCTGCGCCGGCAGGCCGGGCCAGCGCCTGTGGGTGTGGCTGGCCAGCGTGAACAGCAGCATAGTCATCACGAACAGCTGGAAATCAATCGCCACGTACCAGATGCCGGCCGACAGCGCCTCCTGTCCCACGATGTCCTGCAGCAGCAACACATGGGCCAGCACCTGCCAGACAGTCGGCATGTCGGGCACCGAGGGATGCGGCAACCACGGCCGCACCAGCGCCGCGACCAGCGTGGTGACCAACAGTGCCACGAAGAGGGGCAGCGCCAGCCGCTGGTAGCGGCGCAGGATCAGGCGGCCGGGTTGCCGGAACACGGCGACGCCCTCGGGCGCCAGCACGCTGGCGGCCAGAAAACCGCCCACCACCAGAAACACCTGAACCGCCATGCGGGCGTAGTCGTAAAGCCAGTTCATCAGCCCCGGCGCTGCCGTGTGGACCACGTCGCTCATGGGGCCGTAAAACGCCAGGTGGTGCCAGACGATCAGCACACAGCCCAGCGCCTTCAGGGCATCAATGCCGGGCAGGCGCTGCGCGGACGGTGTCGGGGCAGCCACCGGCGGCTTCATGCGGCAGAACGCTTAAGCGCAGACCTTCTGGCGCGCTTCCTGGTACTCGCGCTTGAGTTGCGCGACAAAGTCGGCCGTGCTCTGCACCTTGCTGATCGCGCCAATACCCTGGCCGCAGCCCCAGATGTCTTTCCAGGCTTTGGACTTGTCCCCGCCGAAGTTCATCTTGCTCGGGTCGCTCTCGGGCAGGTTGTCGGGGTCCATGCCGGCCGCACGTATCGACGGGGCCAGGTAGTTGCCGTGCACGCCGGTGAACAGGTTGCTGTAGACGATGTCGTCGGAATTGCTGTCGACGATGGCCTGCTTGTAGGCGTCCGAGGCGCGCGCTTCTTCAGTCGCAATGAAGGCCGAGCCGATGTAGGCGAAGTCGGCGCCCATGGCCTGCGCTGCCAGCACCGCGCCGCCGGTGGAGATGGCACCCGACAGCGCGACCGGGCCGTCAAACCACTGGCGGATTTCCTGGATCAGCGCGAACGGGCTTTTGACGCCGGCATGGCCGCCAGCGCCGGCCGCCACCGCCACCAGGCCGTCGGCGCCCTTTTCAATCGCCTTGCGCGCGAACTTGTTGTTGATGATGTCGTGCAGCACCACGCCGCCGTAGCTGTGCGCCGCGGCGTTGATGTCCTCGCGTGCGCCCAGCGAAGTGATGTAGATGGGCACCTTGTATTTCACGCACATTTCCATGTCGTGTTCGAGCCGGTCGTTGGACTTGTGCACGATCTGGTTGATCGCAAACGGCGCGGCCGGCTTGTCGGGATGGGCCTGGTTGTAGGCGGCCAGCGTCTCGGTGATCTCGGCCAGCCACTCGTCGAGCTGCGACGCCGGACGCGCATTGAGCGAGGGCATGGCGCCGACCACGCCGGCAATACACTGGGCAATCACCAGCTTGGGATTGCTGATGATGAACAGCGGCGAGCCGATGATGGGCAGGGGCAACGCGTTCAGCGGGGCGGGAAGTCTGGACATGGTGTCTCCGGTGATGGTTCTTGTGGGATTCTGAGCTAAAAGTGAGCCTGGCCCTTGTCAATAGGGCGACAACAGCTATCGAATCAATAGCAAATCAAGGGCCGGTCAGGGCAGTTTAAAAAGCCTCCAGCGCCAGCGCAGTGACGCTGTCGGCCCCTTCGACAATGCTGTCGCGCATGCCGGGCGCCTTGCTCAGCAGATGGTCCGCGTAGAACACCGCCGTGGTGATCTTGGCCTGCATGAAGGCGGTGTCTTCGCCGCGGTCCAGATGCTCCTGGGCCACCAGCAGCGAACGCGCCATCTGCCAGCCCGCCACCACGTTGCCGGCCAGCATCAGGTAAGGCACGCTGCCGGCGAAAACCGCATTCGGCGAGGCTTTGGTGTTGCCGGCGACAAATTCCACGACATCGACAAAGGCTTCGCGCGCGGCTTTCAGGCGCTTGGCCACAGTCTTCGCAGCCGCACTGCCCTGGTTTGTCAGCGCGGCTTCGGTTTTTTCAATCTGGGCGGCAATGCCCTTGGCGGTCTGGCCGCCGTCGCGCGCGGTCTTGCGGCCCACCAGGTCGTTGGCCTGGATGGCGGTGGTGCCTTCGTAAATCGTCAGGATCTTGGCGTCGCGGTAATACTGCGCCGCACCGGTTTCCTCGATGAAACCCATGCCGCCGTGCACCTGCACGCCCAGCGAGGTGACCTCCAGGCTCATCTCGGTGCTGTAGCCCTTGACCAGCGGCACCATGTATTCGTAGAAGGCCTGGTTCTGCTTGCGCACGTCCGCGTCGGGGTGGTGATGCGAGGCGTCGTAGGCCGCCGCCGCCACCGAGGCCATCGCACGGCAGCCTTCGGTGTAGGCGCGCATGGTCATCAGCATGCGTTTGACGTCGGGGTGGTGGATGATGGGTGCGCTGGCATTGATCGAACCATCGACCGGACGGCTCTGCACGCGGTCTTTCGCAAAGGCAACGGCCTTCTGGTAAGAGCGCTCGGCAATCGCAATGCCCTGCATGCCGACGGCGTAGCGCGCGGAGTTCATCATGATGAACATGTACTCGAGGCCACGGTTTTCCTGGCCGACGAGGTAACCCACCGCGCCGCCGTGGTCGCCGTACTGCAGCACGGCAGTCGGGCTGGCCTTGATACCGAGTTTGTGCTCGATGCTCACGCAGTGCACGTCGTTGCGCGCGCCGAGTGCGCCGTCTTTGCCGACCATGAACTTGGGCACGACAAACAGGCTGATGCCCTTGACGCCTTCGGGCGCGCCGGTCACACGTGCCAGCACCAGGTGCACGATGTTCTCGGCCATGTCGTGTTCACCATAGGTGATGTAGATCTTGGTGCCGAACACCTTGTAGGTGCCGTCGGGCTGCGGCTCGGCACGGCTGCGCACCATGGCGAGGTCCGAGCCGGCCTGCGGCTCGGTCAGGTTCATGGTGCCGGTCCACTTCCCGCTGACAAGCTTTTCGAGGTAGATGGCCTTCAGCTCGTCCGAGCCGGCGGTCAGCAGGGCTTCGATCGCGCCGTCGCTGAGCAGCGGACACAGCGCAAAACTCATGTTGGCCGAGTTGAGCATCTCGCCGCAGGCAGCGCCAATCGTTTTGGGCAGGCCCTGGCCGCCAAAATCGACTGGGTGCTGCAGGCCCTGCCAGCCGCCTTCAGCGTATTGTTTGTACGCTTCCTTGAAGCCGGGCGTCGTCGTGACCACGCCGTCTTTCCAGCTTGAAGGGTTCTTGTCGCCCTCCCAGTTCAGCGGCGACAACACGCCCTCATTGAACTTGGCGCATTCTTCGAGTACCGCCTGCGCGGTGTCAAAGCCGGCTTCCCCAAAACCCGGGATCTGCGCCACCGCATCGATGTCGGCCAGGTGTTTGATGTCAAACAGCATGTCCTTGAGGGGGGCCTTGTAGCTCATGTCGTGTCTCCAGTGTCCAGAT
>CALRZF020000295.1:0-5058 GCA_943372585.1 Ramlibacter sp. 2FC
GGGTGGTGGTCACGAAGCGAAGGGGTTGGTTGACGCGCTGCAAGCGTCATGGGGCCAGGCGCCGACCCATTGTAGGCAGGACCCGGCCTGCGCGCTTGGCGCGCGGGCGCAGCGGGCACGCAGGCGGGAACGTCCGCCTGCTGCCCGCCTTGGCCCGTTTACCGAACCTGGCCGGGCGGCAGGGGCGCGTACTGCGGTGCGCGCTCGCCCTGCGGCAGGCCGATCACCACACCAGGCTGCGCCACACCACCACCACTGCCGCCGCCCGACATGGGCCGGGCACCGGGCACCGACTCCCAGCGCGGGTCGCTGCCCGGCGGGGGTGGCGCGTTCACCGGCGGCGGGCCGTACACGGGTGAGTTAAAGACCGGCGGGCTGTAGGTCGGTGGCGGGGGTGGTGGCGGCGGGGTGTAAGTCGGCATGGCCTGCTCCTCGGCCGGCGGCTGGCGGGGCGTGACCGGCTGCGACGGAGACGGGAACAGCCCGCGCAGCCAGTCACTCACCTGGTCAACCACGGGCCCGACCACCGGCTCGGCCCGGCCGCTGCCGCGCGGCGCGTCAAAGCGCGCGTTGCTGTCCACCACCCGGCTGCGCAGCGCCTGCTGGAAAAAATCGCCCACGATGGGCAGCGCGCTGTGGGCGCCCTGGCCCCAGTAGTCGCTGAGCGTCACGCGGTTGTCGTTGAAGCCGACCCACGCACCCGCCACCAGCTGCGAATGCATCAGCACAAACCAGCCGTCGGTGTTGTCCTGGGTGGTGCCGGTCTTGCCGGCCACGTCGGCCTGGATGCCGTAACGCGAGCGGATGCCGGTGCCGGTGCCGCGGTCGATCACGCCGCGCATCACGTCCAGCAGCACCTGCGCAGAAGGAATGGACAGGGCTTGTTCAGGCACCGCGGCCTGGAAGGTCTGCAGCACCTTGCCGTTGCGGTCTTCCACGCTGGTGATCAGCAGCGGCTCGATGTAGCTGCCGCTGTTGGCGATGGTGCTGTAGGCCGACACCATTTCCTTCAGCGTCACCGGGCTGGTGCCCAACGCCAGCGAGGGCACCACGTCGAGCTTGCTCTGGCGAACGCCCATGGCCTGCGCCAGGCTGGCCACCTTGGTCGGGCCCACGCTCTGCATCACCTGGGCGGTGATGGTGTTCTTGGAAAAAGCCAGACCGTCGCGAAGCGTCATGGGGGCGTAGGTGGGGGTACCGCTGTCCCGCGGGCGCCAGACGGCGCCGTTGCCCAGTGGAATTTCCACATCACCATCGATGAAGGTGTCGCCCGGTCGTGCGCCGTTTTCAAACGCGGCGCCGTACACAAAGGGCTTGAAGGTCGAGCCCGGCTGGCGGCGCGCCTGCTGCACGTGGTCGAACGGGTCCTGCACAAAGTTGCGGCTGCCCACCCATGCGCGGACATGGCCGTTGCGCGGGTCCATCGCCACAAAGCCGGCCTGCAGCCGCGTCTTGTCCTGGCGCAGCGCCAGCATGAAGTCCGTGTCGGCCTGCAGCCGCTTGAGAGCCTCTTCGTCGGTCTGGCCGGTCTCGCGGGCGGCCTTGTACTCGGCGCTCTCGCGCACAAAGGCTTTGACGATGTCTTTTTTGGCGGCCCAGGTGCGCGGCCCCCATTCGCCGTTGGCCACGCCCTGCAGCCGCTCGGCCTGGCGCGCCAGCGCCTGGTTGGCCTGGGCCTGCAGCCGCGAGTCGATGGTGGTGCGCACCACCAGCCCGTCGGCATGGATGTTGTAGTCGTTGCGGTCGGCCCATTCGATCAGCCAGCGGCGCACAAACTGGGAAAAGTGCGGCGCCGGGCCCAGCGGCTCGGTCTGCCGCTCGAAGTCGACCTTGAGCGGCCGCTTCTTCAGGGTCTGGAACTTCGCTTCCGGCAGCTTGCCGTGTTTGACCATCTGCGCCAGCACGATGTTGCGGCGCTGCGTGGCGCGCTCGGGGTTGAGTACCGGGTTGTAATAACTGGTGCCCTTGAGCATGCCGATCAGCGTGGCGCTTTCGAGCACGTCGAGCTTGTCGGCCGACTTGTCGAAGTAGGTGCGCGCCGCCATTTCAATGCCGTAGGCGTTGTACAGAAAAGGCACGGTGTTGAGGTAGGTCTCGAGGATCTCGTCCTTGGTATAGACCGCCTCGATCTTCAGCGCGGTGATGGCCTCCTTGATCTTGCGGGTCACCGTGGCCGAACGGCCGATCTCCTTGGGGTACATGTTGCGGGCCAGCTGCTGCGTGATGGTGGAGCCGCCCTGCAGGTCGCCGGTGAAGGTCTTGAACACGGCCGAGGCGGTGCGCTTGAGGTCGATGCCGTGGTGTTCGTAGAAGCGGTGGTCTTCGGTGGCAATCAGCGCGGCCAGCACACTGGGCGACATGTCGGCCAGCTTGACCCAGTCGCGGTTGGCGCGCTTGAACACCGCCAGCTCCTTGCCGTCGATCGACATCACCCGGGCGGGTTTTTCTTCCTTGGCCTTGCGCAGGTCGCTGATGCTGGGCGTGAAGGGGACCAGCAGCAGCGCATACAGCAGCAGCAACGCAGGAATGGCGGCGACGGTCAGGGCGACGCCGCGCCGGGTGGGGTTGCGTACGCGGCGCAGGGTTTCAGCGGCAAAGGCGGCGGCAAGGGGCTGAAAACGGGCGAGGAAACGGGCGAGGATTTTTTTCATCGGGAGCAAGTGTAGGGGTTGCCTTTGCAAGGGGCTGTAGGACGCCGGCGGAAGGCGACGGGCGGACGCCGGGGCGGGCTGGGCGTTGGCGGCGGGTTGGCCGGATCTTGAGAGTAAAAAATAGCTTCAGCCCATTTGGGACATGCGCGGGCAGCTATTGTTTTTATAGTGCCTGTCGGTCATGACTGGCGGTTACCAGCGATTACCGGCCGTGACCCGCACCGGCCATCGCGCGGCTCCATCGCCATTCAGGCTTTCCGCTTCAGGGGCTGCCAGCCCGCAAACTTCGGGTAATGGCGCTGCACCACCTGGCCGTCGAAATCCCAGGCGATGCACTTGCCCAGGTGGTAAGGCGGCTCGGCGCTGCCGGACTCGGCAAGGCCAGCCTGCGCGCGCAGATGGCCGCGGTACACCGGCACCGTCTGGTAGGCCGCCGTGGCCATGTTGAACAGCATCTCGCGCAGGTGGGTGCAGCCGCGTATGCCGCCCAGCGCCTTTTCGATGGCCTGGCGCCAGCCCGGCCCCATGGTGGCGCCCACCATCAGCTGCATCGGGTCGATGCCCTGCTGGCATTCGTCAAACGGGGCGTGGTCACTGGCGCTGGCGATGTCGCGAATGACCAGGCCGTCGTCCACCGTGGCGCGTATGGCCATGCCGTGGATGGGTGTGCCCGGCGGCACCTCGCGCTCCGAGCGGGCATGTTCGTAGGTACGCACATCGGTCATTTCGGCCTCGATGTCCCACAGGCCGTCCTCGCGCCGGTAGCCGCGGTAAACGACGGCGCGAGTGTGCAGGTGGGTTCGGGCTTGGGGTGCGGGCAGTGGCATGGGGTGAAAAGGGTCCGGGGCAAAAGAGACCATTTTCCCACACGGGCACCGTGCTGCCAGGGGCGCCGCCCAGGCCAGATCAAGGCAGAAAATCGGCCTCCAGCCCCATAGGGACGGGCGCAAGCAGCTGCGTTTTCAGTAGCAGATCGGCAGCGGCTCAGCGCGCCTGCCCGCGGTTCAAAAATTGCGCCAGCGCTGCGCTGACGGCGGCCTGGCTACTGGCCACCCAGAGGCCCAGGTCAGTTTGTTGCAGGCTTCGCACTCCTGCAGAACCGATGCCGCAGACGCCAGCGCAGACGCTGGTTTGTCTGCCACAATCTCAAAAGGTACTCGCCACACGCCCGTGCGGTACCCGGGAATCGCGACGCTGTTACTTGGCCGCTACAAGCGCAAAGGTGATGATCATGGCAAAGATTTCGATGTTTGCACTGAAACCTGCATGGGACGCGATGACGGCGGGACGCCGCAGCCTCCTCTACGGCGCCGCCTTCGCGCCGGCCCTGTTGCTCGCCGGATGCGCCGTGGAAGTGGAGAACACGCAGGCTGCCCAGGAGGTCGCGCGGCTCTCCAGGCCGCCCGGTTCGGTTTCCATCGGGTGGCGCGTCTTCCAGGAAAAGTGCGCGAGCTGTCATGGCGCCGCTGCGACAGGCACGGCGAACGGGCCCGACCTGTTGCCCAGGGTTCGGGATATGGGCTCACGCCAGTTCGTGAGCCTCGTGCTCAGGCGCTACGACTGGAATCTCCCGCCGGCGCAAGCCGGCAGTGAGGGTGCCGCACGGGAAGCCTTGATAGACGATATCCTGGAGCGCAGGAGGAACTTCAAGCCCACGATGCCCGCGTGGGATGGCGAACCCATCGTGACCACCCATATCGTGGATCTCCACGCCTATCTCTCGGCGCGCGCGCAAGGCACGCAGGGCCCGGGGCGTCCGCTACCGTAGGAGGCTGTCCGTCATTGCGGGTCAGGCCCCGGATGACAAACCGGGGGCCTCGATGACCAGTCAGGGTTGCCTAGGTCTCCACCACCGAATGCCACCAGATCCTGAAGTCGCGGCACAGGCCGCCGGCTTCAAACCCGGCCACCGCCACGCCGTCGAGCACCAGGCGCGGCAAGGGGTCGCCCGGCTGGCGGGCCAGCTGGCTGGTGCCGGTGGAAGTGGCCCACATGGCAAACATTTCTTCCGACGTCACTTGGTAGGTGGTGTGCCAGTGGGCGATGCCGCCCAGCGCCTCGGCGTGCAGGATGTCGAAGGTGAGCACGATGTCGGTCTGCAGCTTGACGCGCTGCCAGTACTGCCGGATCTGCGCATGCCCGGTCTGCACCGCAAACGGGGTGTTGTGGTACTGGCCGTCTTCGGAGAACAGCGAAGCCAGCAGGAATTCGTCGCGGGTCTCCCACGCTTTTTTGTAGTTTTCCATGAAGCGCTGCATCAGCGTGTCGGTCATTGCCTGCTCCTGTCCTTGAATGAATTCACATCGCCGCGCCGGAAGGTGCCGGCCCGTGTGCGGCAGCCTGCCCCGGTCCTCCCGGCCACACGCATTATTTCCCCTTTTCCCGCGACAGCAGGCGTGGGCTATAA
>CALRZF020000296.1:0-5020 GCA_943372585.1 Ramlibacter sp. 2FC
CACGTCGGGTGGCAGCACGGTCAACACTTCGCGGATGGCCTCCGTGCCGCCGGTGGACGCGCCGATGGCGATCAACAGCTCGCTGGCCCGCGCGGCCCTTGGCGGCGCAGTGCGCGGCGCTGCGACCGCAGGCGGCGGCGCCAGCGTGCGGCGCGCCACGCGGGCCTGGGACGCTGCGCGGATCTTGGCGGTGATTTCAGCGGCGGCCTCGTCCAGTTTGGCGCGCACGGCCAGCGTGGGCTTGGTCACAAAATCCACCGCACCCAGCTCCAGCGCACGCAGCGTGGTCTGCGCGCCGCGCTCGGTCAGGGTCGAGATCATCACCACCGGCATGGGCCGCAGGCGCATGAGCTTTTCCAGGAAATCCAGGCCATCCATGCGCGGCATCTCGATGTCCAGCGTGATCACGTCCGGGTCCAGCTCGCGGATCACCTCGCGCGCGGCGAACGGGTCGGCCGCCTGGCCCACCACGCGCATGTCGCCGGCACGGTTGATCAGGTCACACAGGATGCTGCGCACCAGCGCCGAGTCATCCACTACCACTACACGGATGGTCATCTGAACAGCTCCCTAGAACAATTCCACATCGCCGCTGCGCGGCTGTTGCACCAGCTGGGCGCGGTAGCGCGCTTCCTGCGGCTCGAACTCGGCGCCGTGCGTGGCCGGCAGCCGCTTGCACATGACCTTGCCGCTGTGGGGAAACAGCACGATCTTGCGCGGGCACAGGTCCAGCACGTCGCGCGCCACGATGGCAATGCGTTCCTGCGCCAGAAAGTTTTCTACAAAGGCCACGTTCTTTTCACCGATGGAGGTGCCCGCCAGGCTCTTGACCACCTGGCCACCGCCAAAGATCTTGGCCGTCATGGCGCCGCGGCGTGCGCCGCGCTTGATCATTTCGTTGATCAGAAGCTCCATGGCAAACGCGCCGAAGCGCCCGCTCGCGCCGCCGTCGGCACCGTCCGGCAGCATGAAGTGGTTCATGCCCCCCACGCCGGCGCCGCTGTCATGCAGGCAGGCGGCCACGCACGACCCCAGCGTGGTGGTCACGACCAGGTCCTGGTCGTGGACGAAAAACTCACCCGGCAGTACCTTGACGGCCGTGCGGCCAAAAGCCGGGTCATGAAAAAAGAACGATGCCTCGTGGTCACGCCTGCGCATGCGCTTGAGACTCGCCACATCGGGCAGGCCCGTCGGAGCGGAGGTCATGGCAACCATTTCAGGGCTCCACCACACAGGCCAGTGCCACCGCGGAACCGGCTCTGCCGGGCCGCTGGTGGCGCCCCCTTGAGGGGGAGGCGCCGAAGGCGCTTCGGGGGGGAGTGTTCATATCTCAGACCTTGACGCGGCTGTAAACCGTCTTGCCGACCAGCGTGAACAGGTCGCGGTGCTCGGTGAAGTTCTCTGAATGACCCACAAACAGCAGCCCGTCCGGGCGCAGGCAGCCATGCAGCTTTTCCAGCACGCGCCGCTGCATGGGCCGGTCAAAGTAGATCATCACGTTGCGGCAGAAAATGGCGTCGTAGCCGTCACCCCGGTAGCTGTCAGACAATAGGTTGAACGGCCGGAAGTTGATCATCGCGCGCAGCTCGGGCTTGACCCGCACACGCCCCGCGTTGGCGCCTGCACCTTTCAGGAAGTAGCGATGCAGCAAGCCTGCGTCCAGGTTGGCCACGGCATCGGCGCTGTAGGCACCCAGCCGGGCGGTCTCCAGCACGCGCGTGTCGATGTCGCTGGCGTCAATGGTCACGGGCGCCTGCGGCCCCAGCGTGCTGATGGCCTGGATGGCAATTGTGTACGGCTCCTCGCCGGTCGACGCGGCACAGCACCAGATGCGCTGCGGCGCCGGGTGGCGCTTTCGCAGGTGGTCGCCCAGGATGGGAAAGTGGTGCGCCTCGCGAAAGAACGACGTCAGGTTGGTCGTCAGGCAGTTGATGAAGTCCTGCCATTCGGCCTCGCTGGCCGTCTGCAGCGAATCCAGGTACGGGCGAAACGCCCGGTAGCCGCGTTCGCGCAAGGGGCGCGCCAGCCGGCTGTAGACCATGTTCTGCTTGCCCGGGTTCAGGTCAATGCCTGCCTTGGCCCGGATCATCGAGCGCACACGCTCGAAGTCACCCGCGCTGAACTCAATGTCGCGCTCGCCGACGCAGACCTCAGCCATGACGGACCTTGAACACCTGCACGGCCTCGGTCAACGCACGGGCCTGCTGGCGCAGCTGGTGGGTGGTGGCGGTGGACTGCTCCACCATCGCCGCGTTCTGCTGGGTGGCTGTGTCCAGCTGGGCCACGGCGGTATTCACCTCGGTCACGCCGCCCGACTGCTGGGCCGACGCCACCGCAATGCCTTCGATCAGGCTGCCGACATCACGCACGGCGGTCACCATTTCGTCCATGGTCCTGCCCGTCACCTGGGCCATGTCGCGCCCGCCTTCCACCTGCTGGCGCGACTCTTCAATCAGCTGCTTGATCTCCTGCGCCGCAGCGGCGCTGCGCTGGGCCAGGCTGCGCACCTCACCGGCCACGACGGCAAAGCCGCGGCCCTGCTCACCGGCGCGCGCGGCTTCCACCGCCGCGTTCAGCGCCAGGATGTTGGTCTGGAACGCAATGCCGTCGATCACGCCGTTGATGGCGGCGATGCGCCCGGATGCAGCCTCGATGCCCTGCATGCTGGCAATCACCTTGCTGACCATGGCGCTGCCGCGCTCGGCCACCTGGCCGGCATTGCCCGCCTTGCGGCTGGCCTCGCCCGCGCTGTTGGCGTTCTGGCCCACGGTGGCGGCGATCTGCTCGATCGCGGCCGCCGTTTCCTGCAGGCTGCTGGCCTGCGACTCGGTGCGGCCTGACAGGTCCTGCGTGGCAGCGGCGATCTCGTTGGCGGCGGTGTCGATGCGGTGGGCCTCGGCCCGCACGTCGGACACCATGGCCTGCAGGTTCACATGCAGCTGGTTCAGCGCGCGCAGGGCGCCGCCCACCTCATCAGAGCGGTTGGTCGTGAAGCTTTGCGTCAGGTCGCCTGCGGCAATGGCGTTGGCCACCAGCGTGGCGTCGCGCAGCGGCACGGTAATGGCGCGGTGCAGCCACCACGACAGGCCGCCCAGCAAGGCAACCTGCCCCGCCACGGCCAGGCCCAGCACGACAGGGCCCGCGGAACCGGCGAGCATCTCGGTCGCAATCGCCGCCGCCGACACGCTGACCAGCGCGGTTGTCATCTTGGCCGTGACGCCCGGCCGTGCCAGCCGTGCCAGCTTGCCACGCAGGCCCCGGCGCTCCAGCTGTCCGCCATTCAGGCGCACGCGCAGCGCGCCTGCCTGGGCCTGCTCGCGCATGCTGGCGTACAGCGCCTCGGCCTGACGGACCTGCTCGCGCGCCGGCTTGGTGCGCACCGACATGTAGCCCACCGGTTCACCCGCTTCCATCAGCGGCGTCACGTTGGCCAGCACCCAGTAGTGGTCGCCGTTCTTGCGGCGGTTCTTGACCAGCTGCGACCACGGGCGGCCGGCGCGGATGGATTCCCACATGTCGCGAAACGCCTCGGGCGGCATATCGGGGTGGCGCACCATGTTGTGCGGCTGGCCCAGCAGTTCTTCGCGGGTATAGCCGCTGACCGCGATGAATGCGGCGTTGCAATAGGTGATGTGGCTTTGCAGGTCCGTGGTGGACACCAGGGTCTGGCCCTCGGCCAGCTCGTATTCATTGGCCGTGACAGGCAGGTTGAGTTTCATGGCATACGCTCCGTCGTGTTTTGGGAGATTTTTTCGGGGGGGTATCAGGCAAAGCCGGGTGACAGCCGGAACGAGGTCACCATGCGGGTCAGGCCGGCGGCCTGTTCTTTCAGGCTCTGGGCGGCAGCGGCGGCTTCTTCCACCAGTGCGGCGTTTTGCTGGGTGATGTTGTCCAGCTGGCCCACAGCCTGGTTGATTTCGTTGATGCTGCCCGCCTGCCCTTCGGACGCGGCGGTCACGCCACCCAGGGCCTGCGTCACGCGCGCCACGCTCTGGACGATCTCCTCCATCGTGGCGCCCGCATCGCGCACCAGCTGCGTGCCGGTGTCGACCTTTTCCACGCTGGCGCCGATCAGCGCCTTGATCTCGCGCGCGGCGTCGGCCGAGCGGCCCGCCAGGCTGCGCACTTCAGCGGCCACCACGGCAAAGCCGCGGCCCTGCTCGCCGGCGCGGGCGGCTTCCACCGCCGCGTTCAGCGCCAGGATGTTGGTCTGGAACGCAATGCCGTCGATCACACCAGTGATCTCGGAGATGCGGCTGGAGCCGGCGTGAATTTCGGACATGGTGGTCACCACCTGCGACACCACATCGCCGCCGCGACGGGCTACACCGGCAGCCGCGCCGGCCAGGTCGTTGGCCTGCTGCGCAGCGCTGGCCGACTGGCGGGCCGTATCGGTCAGCTGCGACATGGTGGCCGCCGTCTGCTGCAGGTTGCTGGCGGCCTGCTCGGTGCGGGCGCTCAGGTCCAGGTTGCCACTGGCGATCTGGGTGGTGGCCACGCCCACGCTTTCAGTGCCCGAGCGGATGCCGGCCACCATCTTGCGAAGGCAGTCCTGCATGTCGCGCAGGGCGAGTTGCAGGTCGCCCAGCTCGTCGTGGCGGGTCTGCGCGATGTCGTGCGTGAGGTCGCCCGTGGCAATGTTGCGCGCACTGTCGATGACCGCGCGGATCGGCTGCACCAGGCTGCGTGCCACCAGCCAGGCCATGGCGGCCCCCAGCACAAGCGCTACGGTCGACAGCACCAGCAGTTCCACCATCGCGCGGCGCAGGTCAGACGTCATGGTGGCGGAATGGCTGGCAAGTTGCTGGTCAACATGGGCCAGCACGGCGTCGAGCGTCTTCAGGTAGCCACCGGCGGCCGGCAGCATCTGGCTGTCAATGTCGGCCTGCGCGGCCGCGGCCTGGCCGGGCTGGGCCATGCGGGCCATCAGCGCGGCGCGCAGGTCCAGGTAGGCCTTGCGAGCCTTGGCCACGTCGGCCATCAACGCCAGCGACTTGTCATCACGCAGGCCGGACTCCAG
>CALRZF020000297.1:0-4997 GCA_943372585.1 Ramlibacter sp. 2FC
TTTGAGGCCGTCAAAGGCAGCCGCTGCCTGGTGCTGGACACCTTGCAACCGGGCTGGTCGCGTTGCGTGACACCGCCGGCCCAGCCGGCTCAGACCCTGGCGCTGGCACGCTATCTGGCCGATGCCCTGCAGGCAAGGCAACCGCATGCCGTGCACTACGGACCGCTGCTGTTGCTGGAAGCGTGGGGCGTGGCCGGCGCCACGCGCAGCCGCCGGCGCATTGACTGGCCTGCGCTGTCGGCGTGGGCCCGTGCCCGCTGGCACCAGCCGCTGGACGTGGCCCGGATGGCCGCCCAGGTGCACCTGAGCCCCACGCAGTTTGCGGCGCGCTGCCGCCAGGAAACCGGCCAAAGCGCCATGCAATGGCTGCGCAGCCAGCGCCTGGCGCATGCGCGCGCGCTGCGGCTGGACGGGCTGGGTGTAGCAGAAGCGGCCCGGCGAACGGGTTATCGCTCACCGTCGGCATTGACGGCTGCCCTGCGGCGCCAAGACCGGTAGCCGGCAGGCCGGCGCGAGCCCCGGGTACGGCATTAGCGCGACGCTTCGTCCGCGCCCAGGCCGACAGCCATGCCGGCAGCGCCCATGCCACCAGCGCCTGCTGCGCCACCACCGCCGCCTCCCCCTCGCCCTGTCCCACCGCCACCAGCCGCCGCCCCATCTTGGCGAGCCTGGCCCTTGCCTTTGCCTTGCTGCGACCCGCCGGGCCGCGCCGGGCCTTGGCGCGGAATGTCCAGCTGCGTGAGGGGCTCCAGGTCCAGCGCCTCGCGGATGAAACTGCGCAAGGCCACCACCAGTTCCGCCGTTTCCACCGGGCGCCCAGCCACCAGGTCATTCGCGGCCACCACCGCCAGGCGCACCTGCTCTGCCGTACCCAGCAGGATGATGTCGGACAGTGCCGCCTCCACCGCATCGCGTATGCGCCGGCGACGCTCGGATGGAGTGACCGCATCCGGCTGCGCCCCTGCAAACTCGCGCAGATGTCGGGGGTCCACCGCCAGATCCCCCGTGAAGGAGCCGCCCAGCGTCTTGTAGGCGGCGATCAGGGTGCGCAGGCGTTCGTTGATCTGGCGGTTCTCGCGTTCGCGCCGGCGCTGGATGGTCTGCATCACCAGCAGGCGCACACCCAGCATCACGAGCGTGACCATGCCCAGGCCCAGAAGGGTGGACAGCACGGCTTGCCAGGAGCTGAAATCGAATGAGCGCATCAAGGCCAGTGTAGGGGCGTCGCGCCATTCGTTGTTGCGCGATACAAAACCGTCGTTTCGCGACGACCCGGGCGCTTAAAGTGCTCACCATGTCAACTGCTGCCAAAGCCAACCTCTACGCGCTGGGCGCCATTGCCCTGTGGGCCGTGCTGGCCTCGCTGGGCGTCACGCTGCGCCACGTGCCGCCCTTTTTGCTGACCGGCATCGCGCTGGTGATCGGCAGCGTGCCGGCCTGGCCGCTGGTGGCGCGCAACCCGCGGCTGTGGGCCATTGCGCCGTCCACCCTGGCGCTGGGTGTGTACGGCCTGTTCGGTTTTCACTTCCTGCTGTTCATCGCGCTGCGCATTGCGCCCGCCGTGGAGGCCAACCTGGTCAACTACCTGTGGCCGCTGTTCATCGTGGTGCTGGCGCCCGTTTTCCTGCCCGGGGTGACGCTGCGCGCGGCGCATGTGGTAGCGGCGCTGGTGGGTTTTGCCGGGGCCGCCATTGCGATCCTGGGCGCGCGTGACGGCACGGGCGGCGGCTGGTCTTGGGGCTACCTGCTGGCACTGGGCTCGGCGTTCATCTGGGCCAGCTACTCGCTGATGACGCAGCGCGTCGCTGCGTTCTCCACCGCAGCCATCGGCCTGTTTTGCCTGGTGTCGGGCATGTTGTCGTTGCTGTGCCACGTGCTGCTGGAGCCCGCCGCGACCTTGTCCGCGCGCGACTGGGTCCTGCTGGCGGTCATGGGGCTGGGCCCGCTGGGCGCAGCGTTCTTCCTGTGGGACCGCGCTTTGAAGCTGGGTGACGCGCGCCAGATCGGTATCCTGAGCTACATCACACCGCTGGCGTCCACCGCGCTGCTGATGTTGGTGAGCGACCGCCCGCTCACCTGGAGCATTGCGCTGGCGGCAGCGATGATCATCGGCGCGGCCGTCGCAGGGGTCAGGGCGAAAACGTCACGGTGAGCACCAGCGCGTCGCTGAACGACCCGGGCCTGAGGGTTTTTTGCGCGGCCGGGATGCGCCCGTAAACCGTGTGGCTGCGCGTGTTGCAGCCAGTGATGCTGCCCGGCACCGATGTGCCCAGCGTTCCGTTGCCCCACACCACCGTGCGCCCCGTGGTGGTGTACAGGTTGTAGTTCATTTGGGGGCCGCCGTTGCTGCCGGCCATTTGCCGTGTCAGGGGGCTGCCGCCGGTGCCGCTGCTCAGGGTCAGGGTGTAGCTGGAGGTGAACAGCGGCAGCAGGCAGGTCAGTGGCGCCAGCACCTGGTTGCAGCCGATGGTGAACGAGACCTGGCTGTCCACCTCGGCAGAGGTTGTTTCGCTGCCAAATGTCAGGGGCCGGTACGCGCCAAACGCCAACGTGCCCGGCGCGGTGGAGACACGGCACCCGGCCTGCGCCGACAGTGCACCCAGCAACAGCAGCAGGCCAGCCAGCCAGCGCAGCAGCCTGCGGCGCGTCATGACGCGGCCACCCTGGTGCCATCGCGCGGCACGCATGCCAGCGGCCCCACGCGTGGCACCGTGTCGCGCAGCGCGTCGTCCAGCACCACACGCACGGCGCAGCGCTGGCCGCCCCAGTGCACTTCGATGTCGTTGGCGGCCTGCAGGCCTTCCAGGTAGACCTCGCCCCGGCGCGCCACGGCAAAGGCGGCCGGCGCGCCCGCCAGCAGCACGCGCGCGCCCGCAGGCACGGGGCTGCCGTCAGCCTGCACCAGTTCCACCAGCGCGCTGCGCCGGCGCTGCAGGGCAAAGTCGGCCACCACAGCACTGCGGGCGTAGGGCGTCAGCTTGAGCTGCAGGTGGCCCACCTCGGTGTCCAACGGCAGTTCAGACGTGTCAATGGCAATCAGGTTGGCCTCATACGGCTGCAGGCCCGGTACCAGCGCCAGCCCGCGTGCATTGGTATAGGCCACCACCTGGTGGCTGCGCAGCACCGGTACACCGGCCTGGTCGCCCACCTGCACCACGGCAAAGGCTTCGCGTCCCAGCGGGCGTGACGCAAACGCCAGCCCGCCTGCATAGCCCAGCGAGCCGCGCGCACCCAGGCGCAGGTCGGTTCGGCCATCGCGCGCCGTTTCGGCCTGCGCCGCCAGTTCAGCGACCGAGGCGTTGTAGTGCAGGCCGCCCGCCAATGCCGCGTTCTGGCGGTCGCTGGCGCGCAGGTACCAGCCCATGCCCGGCCCCGCGGGGGACGACTGGCTGGCATGGGTGGTGGCCGACAGGCTGCCGTCGCCCGCGCGGTCCAGGCTGCTGGCCAGGTGCGCGCCATTGCCAAGGGGCACGGCCAGCGCCACCCCCGCGCGCCACCCCGGCTGGCTGCCAGACTGGCGGCCCAGCGACAGCGACAGGCTCATGTTCTGCAGCAGCGTGAGGTTCAGCGTCATGCCCAGCACGCTGGCATCGGCGGCGTTCCAGTTCGTCTGGCGCGTCCAGGTGGCCGCCGCACTGGCGCGCCCGCCCAACGGTGCCCAGGCGCCCAGCTGCATGCGCTGGTGCGGCTGTGCCTCGCCCGGCACCGCCGCCAGCTGCGTGAAGCCGCGGCCAAAGCCTTCCACCAGCACCTGCAGACCGCCGTCTGCGGTGTTGCGCTCCAGGCCGAGGCCCCAGTGCATGCCGTTTTGCTGCGGCGTGCGGGACGCGGCCAGCAGTCCGCGCGCCACGCCCCAGTGGCCCAGGAGGCCCGCCACTTCCACCCCGGCGGCCTGGCGCTCGTGCATCCATTCGGCGCGGCCCTCTGCCGTCAAGGACAGCGACGCACCCAACACCAGGCCCTGGCGCCAGGTGGCCGCAGCAAAAGCGTCGCCATAGGTGTCTGCGTCGCCGCCGTAGCCGGTGCGCAAGCGGCCGGCCTCCAGCACGTAGTCGCTCACGCCATCAGCCAGGATGCGCGGCGAAGAGTAGTAGCTCTGGCGCACCACCGTTTCGCGGCCCAGCAGATCGCGCACCACCAGGTTCACTTCGCCCGCGCCGCTGACCAGCGGCACATGCGTGATCTCAAACGCACCGGGCTGCACGGCCTGGCTCATGCGCTGCTGGCCGTTGACGAGGATGTCCACGGCCGACGGCAACGCCGCCGAGCCACCCAACGTCGCCTGCGGTACGCTGACAAAACCCGGCTGCAGCGCAAAGTCGCGCCCGAACCGCACACCGCCGTAGCGCACGGGCCGGCTCCAGCCGCCTCCTGTGCCCACGGTGTCGCCCACCACCAGCGATTCCATGCGTTCGGGCCAGTCCATCTGCCAGGCGGTGTCCAGCCGCGCCAGGCGCCGGCGGCTGCCAGTGGCCGCCGTGTCGCCCGAGGTGGCCAGGGCGCTGGCCACCACACTGCCAAACGGCCCGAACACCACCGCCTCAAACAGCCCGCCGGCGCCGCCGGACGCGCTGCGCGACGCCATCACGTCGTAATTGAGCACCGCGCCCAGGCTGGGGCGTGGCGGCGATGTTGCGCGGCCGGTGCCAGCGCTGACAGATTGCGCGGTAAACAGCGCAGCAGGTGCCTCAATGTCCAGTTGCAGGCGACGGCTGTCCAGCGTGTAGCGCAGGCCGGGAGCGGCTTCCAGCGCATGGCCGCTCAGCCCGCCGGCCATGGCCAGCGTGTCCGCCGGTGGGCGCAGCCGCATGTCCTGCCAGGTGGCTTGGGGCAGCACCAGACGGCCATCGGCCAGCTGGCGCGCATCCACCACATCGGCCAGGCGCTGGCCGTTGACGCGTACGTCCAGCAGCAGCGGCCGTTCTGTCGCCTGGACCTGCACCCAGGCGGCCGCGCAGGCGCAGGCCAGCAGCGCGCGGGGGCGTGCAAAACAGGCC
>CALRZF020000298.1:0-4972 GCA_943372585.1 Ramlibacter sp. 2FC
GTGCGGTCGATACAGGCATGGGGGTCACCTTGAAATGAATACCGGCTCAATGTAGCAGCGCGCCACACACCCGCCAAGCCCGTTTTGCGGCATGCCGCCGGCTCAATGCGCGCCCGCCGCCGCCTCGCTGCCGCCGCCTGCCGGTGCCATTTGCGGGCGCGTCAGCCACACCAGCGGGATCAGCAGCAAAAACAGCAGTGCCGACAGGTAGAAGATGTCGTTGGCCGCCAGCATGAACGCCTGCTGGTCCACCATGCGGTTGATCTGCGCCAGCGCCTGCTCGTGGCTCATGCCGGTGGCCTCCAGCCCGCGCAGGGCGGCCATGGCCGCTGCGTTACCGGGGTTCACCGCCTCGGACAGCTGGGCATGGTGCAGCGCGGCGCGGCTTTCCCAGACCGTGGTGACGATGGAGGTACCAAAAGCGCCGGCCGTGATCCGCATGAAATTGGACAGGCCTGACGCCGCCGGCAGGCGCTCAGGCGCGATGCCCGACAGCGTGATGGAGACCAGCGGAATGAAGAAGAACGCCATGGACACGCCCTGCACCAGCGTGGGGACCATGATGGTCCACAGGTCGGCCTGGGTATTGAAGCGCGAGCGCATCCACAGCACCAGCGCAAACACCAGGAACGAAAACGTGGCAAAACGCCGCGGGTCCACCCGCGCAATGTTCTTGCCCACCACAGGCGACAAAAGGATGGCCAGCAGGCCCACCGGCGCCATCACCATCCCCGCCTGTGTCGCCGTGTAGCCCATGAACTGCTGCAACCACAGCGGCAGCAGCACCACATTGCCGAAGAACAGGCCGTAGCCCACCGACGTGGCCAGCGCGCCGGCCCAGACGTTGCGCCCGCGAAACAGCGACAGGTCCACCACCGGGTGCCGGTCGGTCAGCTCCCAGATCAGGAAGAAGCCAAAGCCCACGGCGGCCACCACGCTCAGGGCCACCACCAGCGGCGAGTGGAACCAGTCGTGCTCCTTGCCGATGTCCAGCACGATCTGCATTGCCGCGATCCACAGCACCAGCAGCGCCAGCCCCACCGAGTCAATGGGCAGCTTGACGGTCGGGCTCTCGCGGCGCAGGTACAGGCGGGCCACCAGCAGCACGGTGGCAATACCCACGGGGATGTTGATGAAGAAGATCCAGGGCCAGGAGATGTTGTCGGTCAGCCAGCCGCCCAGCAGCGGCCCCATGACGGGCGCCACCAGCGTGGTCATGGACCACATGGCCATGGCCGTGCCCGCCAGCGCCCGCGGGTAGCTGGACAGCAGCAGCGTCTGCGACAGAGGAATGATGGGCCCGGCCACAAAGCCCTGCAGCGCGCGGAACACGATCAGCGTGGTCATGTTGGGCGCCAGGCCGCAGGCCAGCGACGCCAGCACAAACAGCACCAGGCTGCCCAGGAACAGCCGCACCTGCCCGAAACGCTGCGACAGCCAGCCGGTCAGGGGCACGGCAATGGCGTTGGCCACGGCAAAGCTGGTGATGACCCAGGTGCCCTGGTTGGGGCTGACGCTCAGGTCGCCGGCGATGGCGGGCAAAGACACGTTGGCGATGGACGTGTCCAGCACGATCATGAAAGTCGCGGCCGACAGGCCGAGCGTGCCCCAGCCGCGCGCCGCGCCTTGCAGCGGCGCGGGCGGCACATGGGTGGCGGCGGTGGCCATGCTTGCGCTCAACGGGTGGCGGTAACGGCCGCGCCGGGCGCGGAGGCCTGCGACACCGCCTGGGGCACGGCCTGCGGCGCGCGGACCGCCGCTGCCTGGCCGCGGCCGGCGTTGGCCAGGATCACGCGGCGCACCTCGGCGTCGGCGCCACTGTCCAGTGCGCTGTAGACCCGGGTCTGCAAGCTGTTGGCCGGCGCTGCGCTGTCAGCCAGGGTCTTGCCGTCGCGGTTGGAGATATCGACCTCTGCGTCCATGGACAGGCCCACGCGCAGCGGGCTGGTGGCCAGTTGTGTGGCGTCCAGGGCAATGCGCACGGGCACGCGCTGCACGACCTTGATCCAGTTGCCGGTGGCGTTCTGCGCGGGCAGCAATGCAAAGGCAGCGCCCGTACCCACACCCAGGCCCGCTACCGAGCCTTTGTATTCCACCTTCTTGCCGTACAGGTCGGCGGTCAGCCTGACCGGCTGGCCGATGCGGATGTTGCGCAGCTGCGCCTCCTTGAAGTTGGCGTCCACCCAGACCTGCTGCAACGGGATGACCGACATCAGCGGTGTGCCGGCCGCCACGCGCTGGCCCAGCTGCACGGTGCGCTTGGCCACGTAGCCATCCACTGGCGACGGCAGCGTGGCGCGTTGCAGCGCAAGCCAGGCCTCGCGCACGCGGGCACCGGCGGCCTGCACGCTGGGATGCTGCTCGACGCTGGTGCCGTCGGTCAGTGCCTGGTTGCTGGCCAGTTGTTCGCGGGCGGCCACCACGCCGGCCTGTGCCGCAGCCAGCGCGCTTTTGGCGTTGGCCAGCTGGGTTTGCGCATGGTTGAGCTCTTCGCGCGACACGGCGCCGTTGCCGGCCAGCGACTGGCGGCGGTTCAGGTCGTCGTTGGCGCGGGCAATGTCGCTTTGCGCGCGCGCCACATCGGTCTCGCGCAGGGTGATCTGCGCCTGCAGCGAGCCGTTGTTGGCATACAGCGTGCGTACCTGCCGCACAGCCTGCGCCAGGTTGGCCTCGGCCTGGTCCAGCGTGACGCGGGCGTCGGCCGGGTCGAGCTTGACCAGCGCCTGGCCGGCTTTCACGAAGTCGGTGTCGTCGGCCAGGATGGCCATGACGGTGCCGCCGGTCTGCGGCGTGATCTGCACCACGTCGCCTTGCACATAGGCGTTGTCGGTGGACTCGTAGTGGCGGGCAACCTGCCATTCCCACGCGGCCCAGCCCAGGCCCGCGACAAGGACGACCGCGCCCAGGGTGACGAGCGCCTTGCGCCGGGGGTTGCCGGTGGCAGAGGGTGCAATGGATGAGGCGCTCGATGCGTCTTTGGCTTGGGGTGCGTTCATGGTGTTCTTTCGCGTTCGGTTCAGTTCTTCAGCGCGGTCACGGGCTCGGGCTGGTAGCCGCCGCCCAGTGCGCGCATGAGCGCCACGCGGGTGTCCAGCGCCCGCGCCGCCAGGTCCACCGCCAGGCGGCGCTGGTTGAGCACGGCAGTTTCGGCGGTGAGGACATTGAGGTAGTTGCCCAGGCCCGCCTTGTAGCGCTGCACGGCAATGTCGTAGGCGCCTTCGGCCGCATCCTGCGCGGTGCGCTGCTCGGTCTGCTGGCGCGTGATGGAGGCCGCTGACGCGAGCTGGTCGGACACCTCGCGCACGGCGTCGATCACCGCGGCGTTGTAGCTCTCGACCGCGGCGTCCAGGTCGGCGGTCTTGCCCCGCAGGTTGGCACGAAGCCGCCCGCCGTCGAAAACCGGCAGGCGCAGCGCCGGTCCCACGCCCCACTGCAGGCTGCCCGCCTGCAGCAGCCGGTCCAGCCCGATGCTGCTGAAGCCCGCGAACGCCACGAGGTTGATGTTGGGATAGAACTGCGCGCGGGCGCTGCCCACATCCTGTGTGGCGGCCTGCACACGCCAGCGTGCGGCAACGATGTCGGCCCGGCGGCCCAGCAGGTCGGCAGGAATCACGTCACCATGGGGCACGGCCCTGATCCCGGACATCAGCGGCGGGGCCATGGCTGCAACCTGCGGCGGCTGCCCCAGCAGCGCGGACAGCGCGTTCTGCGTCAACACCGCCTGCTCGCGCAGCGCCTCCAGCTGCTGGCGCGCCTCGGGCAGGCCGCCTTCGGCCTGGCGCAGCTCAAGCCGTGTGTCCAGGCCGGCGTTGACCCGGTCGCGCACCAGCCCCAGGGTTTCCTCACGCTGGCTCAGGGTGCGACGTGCCACGGCCATCTGCTCGTGGATGCGGGCCAGCTGGAACCAGGTGCGGGCCACCTGGCTGGTCAGCAGCACGCGGGCCGCCTGAGCGTCGGCTTCGGCCGCGCGGGCAGAGCCCAGCGCCGCATCCAGCGCGGCGCGGTTCCTGCCAAAGAAGTCGATCTCCCAGCTGGCGCTGAGCTGGGCGGTGCCGCTGTCGCGCACCGAACCAGCCAGCGGTGCGGGGACCGGGCCGTTTTCGGTGTAACGCTGGCGCGTGATGTCCACGCCCGCGTTCAGCTGCGGCGCTGTGGCAGCGCCAGCCACCTCGGTCACCGCCTGTGCGCGCGCCAGGCGCGCCTGGGCCAGCTTGAGGCTGGGACCGTCTTTCAGGGCCTGCTCCACCAGCGCGTTGAGCTGCGCATCGCCAAACTCGCGCCACCAATGCATGCCGGGCGCAGCTTCAAACTCACCGGCGCCCAAGCCCACCGAGGCCGCGTCGCGCGAGCTGGCCTGCGGGTGGATGCCGGAGAAATCAGCGCAGGCACCCAAGCCCAGCGCCAGCACCAGCGCCGCAGCCTGCAGGGCGCGCCGCGATGCGCCGTCAGCGACGTGCGTGTTCATGGCCTGGGCTCCACAGGTTGCTGCGCGGTTGCGTTGTCCAGCATGCGGCGCAGCAGGGATTGAAGGGTTTGCCACTCTTCGGTGCTGAAGCCGGCAAGGTATTCGTTCTGGATCTGGCTGAGCACAGCAGGGATCGCCTTGGCCGCGTGCGCCCCCTCAGGGGTGATTTCCAGGTTGACCACACGCCGGTCTTCGGATGACCGCTCCCGGCGGCACAGGCCCTTGGACTCCAGCCGGTCCAGCAGGCGCGTCATGGCGCCGGCGTCGAGCTCACAGGCGCGGGCCAGCTCGGCCACGGTGCTCGCATGGCCTGCGGACAGCTTGAGCAGCGGCATCCACTGCGCATTGGTCAGACCGCCCTGCTCCATGCGCCGGTCGATCTCCTGCGCCAGCTGGCTGACGATGCGGCGCATGAGGTAGCCGACGCTTTCCTGCGCCAGGTAGCCTTCGGGCCGGTAAAAGTCCGCTGGCGTGCGGGACGGGAGGCTGGATGGGGGTGTATCGCTC
>CALRZF020000299.1:0-4948 GCA_943372585.1 Ramlibacter sp. 2FC
GGAGCTGCCGATGGCCGTGGGCCTGGTGGGCGGCGCGACCAAGCTGCACCCCATGGCCAAGGTGGCGCTGAAAATTTTGGGCGTGACCACCGCTGAACAGCTGGCGCGCATCATCGCCGCTGTGGGCCTGGCGCAGAACTTTGCCGCCATGCGTGTGCTGGCCACCACCGGCGTGCAAAAGGGGCACATGGCCCTTCACGCACAGAACATCGCCATGATGGCCGGTGCCGTGGGCGACGAAGTAGCCGCCGTGGCACGGGTGCTGGTGGCCTCAGGCAAGGTGCGCATTGACGTGGCCGAGGCCGAGCTGTCGCGCATGCGCGACGCGGCCTGACCCGCGCGGCCCTGATCAGAAGGTCTTGGCCAGGCCCAGCTTGGTCACCAGGGCCTTTTCACGGGTAAAGGTCTCCTGCGCGAACTTCGCGTACGCGGCGGAGCTCATGTACATGGGCACCATGTCGTAGCGGGCCAACGCGGTCTTGTAGCTGTCCAGCTCCATGGCCTTTTTGAAGGCGTCGTGCAATGCCTTGACCACATTGGGCGGTGTGCCGCGCGGCGCACCGATGCCGAAAGGCGAGTTCTGCACCATGTTCAGGCCCAGCTCTTTCAGCGTGGGGGCGTCCGGGAATTTGGCCAGGCGTTTTTCGCCCCAGGTGTTGAGCACGCGCAGCTTGCCCGATTCGACCAGCGGCGCAAAGCCGGTGGAGTCCGCCGCCGCCATGATGTGCCCGCCGGTGATGGCCTGCGCCAGGTCGGCGCTGCCCTTGTACGGCACGTGCACCAGGTCCAGGCCCAGCTGCTGGGCAATCAGCTCCATGGTCAGGTGCGGGCTGGTCATGGTGCCGGTGGAACCATAAGACAGCTTGCCTGGGTTGGCCTTGGCCCAGGCCACAAAGTGCGTCCAGGTGCGCAGCGGCGATTCAGTCGGCACCACAACGCCAAAGGCGTAACCCGTCACGTTCAGCACGTAGCTGATGTCCTTGATCGGGTCCCAGTTGATCTTGGCCGTGTAAGGCAGGCGGAACACACCCAGCGGAATCTGCGCCAGCGTGTAACCGTCGGGCTGTGAGGTCTGCAGCGCCTGCGCGGGCAGCGTGCCGCCGGCGCCGGGCTTGTTTTCCACGATCACGGGCTGGCCCAGCACCTTGCCGGCGCTGTCAGCCAGCGAGCGCATGGTGATGTCGGTCGGGCCACCGGCCGGGAAGGCAATGATGAGCTTGATGGGACGCGCCGGAAAGGCTTGTGCACGGGCGGTAAAGGCAGGGGCTACCAGCGCGGCGCCGGCCAGTTGAACGAGTTGGCGGCGGCCAAGGGTCTTGTGCATGGAATCTCCAGGGAAAAGGGTTGCACGGATTAGACGGTGCCGCGTCCCGCTTGACCATTCAGGCATTCACTGAGCATCAATTCCGCTGTGCAGCACTACCGCGCGTGATCGTCAAAGCCCTGCAGCACGTTCACCGTGTTCACGCCCACCTCCGCCACGGCATAGCCGCCCTCGAAGGTCAATACCGTGGGCAACCCCGCCGCAGCAATATCGCTGCCGATCTTCAGGTAGTCGGCACTTTGCAGGCCAAAGCCCGAAATGGGGTCACCTTCAAATGTGTCCAGCCCCAAAGCCACCACTACGGCGTCGGCACGGTACGCGGCGATGGCCTGCAACGCCGTGGCCAGTGCAGCGCGCCAGGCCGCAAAGCCGGTGCCGCGCGCCAGCGGCAGGTTGAGGTTGGCGCCCAGGCCCGCGCCCGCGCCGCGTTCGTCGGCATAGCCCAGGTAATACGGGTATTCGGTGTGCGGGTCGCCATGGACGCTGACGGTCAGCACGTCGGCCCGGTCATAGAAGATGGCCTGAGTGCCGTTGCCATGGTGGTAGTCAATGTCCAGCACCGCCACGCGCGCGCAACCGGCGTCGCGCAGCGCCTGCGCCGCGATGGCGGCATTGTTCAAAAAGCAGTAGCCGCCAAAGAAGTCCGCACCCGCATGGTGGCCGGGTGGGCGCGTCAGCGCGAAAGCGGCACGCGCGCCGCCCATCACATGCTGCGCCGCCGACCAGGCGCAGGCCGCGCCCTCGCGCGCCGCAGCCCAGGTGCCCGACATAAGCGGGCTGCCCGCGTCATACGAGAACAACCCCATGCGCGCCGCAAAGCTCGAGGGCAGCACGTCCGAGCGGAAAGTGCGGATAGGCCAGTACGACGGGAACGCGTCGCGCTGCGCGTTGGCCGCATCCAGCGCCACCCATTCGTCCCAGGCGCCGCGCAGGAAGTCCACGTAGCGCTGGGTGTGCACGCGGGTGATGGCAGCGTCCTCCATGGCCCGTGGCGGTTCGATGGCGCCGGGCTGGCGCGCCTGCAGTTCCTGCAGCACGTAGTCGGCACGCGCGGGGATTTCAAAGCACGGCACCAGTTCGCCGCGGAACATTTCGACCTTGCCGTGGTGTTCGGCATGGCGGCTGTTGTAGAACGTTTGCATCGCCGCCCTCTCAGGCGCGCGCCAGCACCGCCGCCAGCGCCCGCCCCGTGTGCGTCCCCAGCTTCACCACCTGCTCCGGCGTATCCGCCGCCACCACCCGGCCGCCGGCGTTGCCACCCTCGGGTCCCAGGTCCAGCACCCAGTCGGCTTCGGCGATCACGTCCAGGTCGTGCTCGATCACCACCACGCTGTGGCCACCGTCCACCAGGCGGTGCAGCACGCGGATGAGCTTTTCCACATCGGCCATGTGCAGGCCCACCGTGGGTTCGTCCAGCACGTACAGCGTGTGCGGCGGCTTCTGGCCGCGGCGCGTCACGTCGTCGCGCACCTTGCTCAGCTCGGTCACCAGCTTGATGCGCTGCGCCTCGCCGCCGCTGAGCGTGGGTGACGGCTGGCCCAGCGTGAGGTAGCCCAGGCCCACGTCTTTCAGCAGCTGCAGCGGGTGACTGATGTTGGGCATGGCGGCAAAAAAATCCACCGCCTCGTCCACTTCCATCTGCAGCACGTCGCCAATGCTCTTGCCGCGCCAGGTCACAGCCAGCGTCTCGGGGTTGAAGCGCGCGCCGTGGCAGACCTCGCAGGGCACCTTCACGTCGGGCAAAAAGCTCATGCCGATGGTGCGCATGCCCTGGCCTTCACAGCCGGGGCAGCGGCCCTCACCGGTGTTGAAGCTGAAGCGCCCCGGGCCGTAGCCGCGTGCACGCGCCTCCAGCGTGTCGGCGAACAGCTTGCGCACGGTGTCCCAGAAGCCGATGTACGTTGCCGGGCAGCTGCGCGGCGTTTTGCCGATAGGCGTCTGGTCCACTTCCAGCACGCGGTCGATGGCCTGCCAGCCTTCCACGCTGTCGCAGCCCGTCCATTTGGGTGCGGCCCGTTTGCCCACGGCCGCCTGCACGTTGGCCAGCAGCACGTCACGCGCCAGGGTTGATTTGCCTGAACCCGACACGCCCGTCACCGCCACCAGCCGCTTCAGCGGCACCATGACGTTCACCTTGGCCAGGTTGTGCAGCGTGGCACCCTTGACCTTCAGTTGCTGCACGTCGCCGCTGATGGGGCGGCGTGCCTGTTGCGGGTGCCTGATGGCGTGCAGCAGGTAGCGGCCCGTCACGGAATCTGCCGCGCCCGAGATGTCGCTGACCGAGCCCTGCGCCACCAGGTTGCCGCCGCGCTTGCCGGCGCTGGGGCCGATGTCGATGATGTGGTCGGCGCGGCGGATGGTGTCTTCGTCATGCTCCACCACCACCAGCGTGTTGCCCTTGTCGCCCAGCTTGTGCAGCGCGTTCAGCAGGATCTGGTTGTCGCGCGCATGCAGGCCGATGGTGGGCTCGTCCAGCACATAGCACACGCCCTGCAGGTTGCTGCCCAGCTGCGCGGCCAGGCGGATGCGCTGCGCCTCGCCGCCGCTCAGCGTGGGCGCGCCGCGGTCCAGCGTCAGGTAGCCCAGGCCCACTTCTTCCAGGAATTCAAGGCGGCTTTTGATCTCGGGAATCAGGTCGCGGGCAATGCCGGTTTCGCGCGTGCTCATGGCGCCAACGATCTGCAGCGTTTCCACCCATGCACGCACGTCGTGCACCGACAGCTGCGCAATCTCGGTGATGCCCACGTTGGCAAACTTGACCGAGCGGGCCTGCAGGTTCAGCCGTGTGCCGTGGCAGGTGGAACAGGCTTCGTCGGCCACGTCTTCCACCTCGGGCTCGGCAAAGGTCTGCTCGCGGCCCTTGTTGTCGTCGTCGCGGATCGTGTCGTCAAACGCCTTGCGCTGCTCGCGCGTGAGCTTCACACCCGTGCCCACGCAATCAGGGCACCAGCCGTGCTTGCTGTTGTACGAAAACAGGCGCGGGTCCAGCTCGGCATAGCTGGTGCTGCAGACGGGGCAGGCGCGTTTGGTAGAGAACACCTCCACCTGGTTGCTGCCGCCGCGCGCCAACACATGGACCACGCCCTTGCCATGCTCCAGCGCGGTGGCGAGCTTGTCGCGCAGCTCATCTTCATTCGCGGGCGTCACGTCCAGCGACCACACGGGCAACTCGATCGTGTGCTCCTTGAACCGGTCGATGCGCGGAAAACCCGTGGTCGGCACGAAACCGCCGTCAATGCGCAGGTGGGTGTAGCCGCGCGGGCGGGCCCAGTCAGCCAGCTCGGTGTACACGCCCTTGCGGTTGACCACCAGCGGCGCCAGCAGGCCGATGTGCTGGCCGCGGTAGCGCTTGAGCAACTGCGCGGCAATGCTGTCGGGCGTTTGCGGGCGCACTTCGGCGCCGTCTTTCACGCAGTGCTGCACGCCCAGCTTGACGTACAGCAGGCGCAGGAAGTGCCAGACCTCGGTGGTGGTGCCCACCGTGCTCTTGCGCCCGCCGCGCGACAGGCGCTGCTCGATGGCAACGGTGGGCGGTATGCCGTACACCGCGTCGACCTCGGGCCGGCCTGCGGGCTGCACGATGCTGCGGGCATAGGCGTTCAGGCTTTCCAGGTAGCGGCGCTG
>CALRZF020000300.1:0-4932 GCA_943372585.1 Ramlibacter sp. 2FC
TCATGGCGCTGGCCGTCACGGTGCCGCAGGCAGCGGCCATCCTGATGCCGGTGCTGCTGGTCATGGACCTGCTGGGCATGGCGGCCTTCCGCCATGACCTGGACCGCAAGCTGCTCAAGTTCCTGATCCCCTGCGCGCTGGCGGGCACCCTGGTGGGCACGTTGCTGTTCAAGCTGCTGGACGCCAGGCTCGTGGCCGGGCTGGTGGGGGTGGTGACCCTGCTGTTCCTCGCGCAGCGCCTGCTGTTTCCTCCGCGGCCGGATCACCCGCCGCCACCGCGCTGGGTCGGCGCGCTGCTCACGGTCACGGCCGGCTTTACCAGCTTCATCTCGCACGCAGGCGGCCCGCCCCTGAACGCCTACCTGATCCCGCTGAAGCTCAAGCCCGTGGTGTACACCGCCACGGTGGCATTCCTGTTCTTCTTTGTGAACCTGAGCAAATGGATCCCGTATGCCTGGCTGGGCCTGCTGGACATGCGCAACCTGGCCACGTCCATCGTGCTGCTGCCCCTGGCGCCGGTGGGTGTGCTGGTGGGTGTACGCATCGCGCGGCGCATCAATGCGGTGCTGTTTTACCGCTTCATCTACGCGGGCATGTTCCTGACCGGGTGCAAGCTGGTGTGGGACGGCTTCTTTTGAGGCCTGACGCGGTGCGGCTAACATAGTGGCCAGCTGAGGTTCCCCCAACTCCAAGGAGCAGGTCATGCCGGTTGTGGTTGTTGCCAATCCCAAGGGCGGTGTCGGAAAGTCCACGCTGTCGACCAATATCGCCGGCTACTACGCCAGCCAGGGCCATGCGGTCATGCTCGGCGACGCGGACCGCCAGCAGTCGTCGCAACTGTGGCTGGGCCTGCGCCCGCCCGAGGCCCGGCCCATCCAGACCTGGGACCTCACGGCCGACAACATCGTCAAACCGCCCAAGGGCACCACCCATGTGGTGCTGGACACGCCCGCCGGCCTGCACGGCAAGATGTTCAAGGACGTTCTCAAGCTGGCCGACAAGGTGATCGTGCCGCTGCAACCCAGCGTGTTCGACATCTTTGCCACCCGCGCCTTCCTGGACGAGCTGGCCGAGCACCGCAAGGCATCGCAAATGCAGGTGGGCATCGTGGGCATGCGGGTGGATTCGCGCACCATCGCGGCTGACAAGCTGCATGAATTCGTGGACAGCCTGGGCCTGCCGGTGCTGGGCTACCTGCGCCACACGCAAAACTACATCCACCTGGCTGCGCGCGGGCTGACGCTGTTTGACGTGGCGCCCGGCCGCGTTGAGCGCGACCGCGAGCAGTGGGCGGGCATCTGTCGCTGGCTGGACAACTGAGCCGCAGCGCTGCCGCTACATTGGCAGCCATGAAAACCTTTCAGACCCTTTCGGAATTGCCGCCGCTGGTGGGCCAGGAGCTGGCCGTCAGTGACTGGATCACCATCACCCAGGAGCAGGTCAACCTGTTTGCGCAGGCCACGGGCGACCACCAGTGGATTCATGTGGACGTGGAAAAGGCCAAGGCCGGGCCGTTCGGCGCGCCCATTGCGCATGGGTTCCTGACGCTGTCGCTGATTCCGAAATTCTTTGAGTCGTCCTTTGAGATCGTACAGACGCGCATGGGCGTGAACTACGGGCTGAACAAGGTGCGCTTTACTTCGCCCGTGCCGGTGGGCAGCCGCCTGCGCGCGCGTATGAAACTGCTGGCCTGTGAGCCGATTGACAACAACGGCATGCAGATGACCTGGGGCGTGACGATCGAGCGCGAAGGCGTGGACAAGCCTGTGTGCATTGCAGAGTCGCTTTCGCGCCGCTACCCCTGAGCCCCTTCAGGCGCAAAAAAGCCCGGTCGACCCGGGCTTTTTTCGTTCAGGTGAACGGTGATGCTTACATCACGGTCATCTCGCCTTGCGGGATGGTGCCATTGCGCACGGCTGCAGCGGCTGCAGCGCGCACTTCGGCGCGGTCCACGCCCGACTGGGTCAGGCCGATGTAGCCCGTGCTGCCGTTGGTGATCTTGACGGGGTTGCGGGCTTCTGCCTGCACTTCGGCGCGGCTGCGCTGGCTGTCAACCTGCACAGAGAACTGCGAGCCGTCAGCCTCATCGGCGTGGGCGCCGAAAGCGGCAGCAGCGGACAGGGCGGCGATGGCGAGGATACGAGTGGTGTTCATGATGAAGTTCCTTGAAAGTAGTTAAGAGGTAATGGCCTCGATGAGTTGCCGTCTGGCGCTTCTTTCTCATCGATGGTGTGGACTTTACGCAGGCAATCACCGTTTGGAAACTACATAGTCATCAATTGAACATTCCAGTATCTGCAATAATAGCTGCTTATGTATCAATTCTGTTGCAAATGGACCGATTCCTGTCGATGAAGGTTTTTCAGCGCGTGGTGGACGAGGGCGGCTTCGCCGCAGCGGCCCGCGCCTTGGACATGTCGCCCGCCGCCGTGACCCGTACCGTGGCTGCGCTGGAAGAACTGCTGGGCGCCCGGCTGTTGCAACGCACCACGCGCAAGCTGTCGCTGACCGACGCGGGAGAGGCCTACCTGCACCGGGTGCGCAACATCCTGCACGAGGTGGAAGACGCCGAATCGGCCGCCGCCGAGCACACACGGGAACTGCAGGGCACGCTGCATGTTCTGGCCACCCCGGTGCTGGCCTCCTACTACCTGTCACCGCGCATCGCCACATGGCACGCGCGCAACCCCAAGGTGTTGCTGGACCTGGCGATCGACCCATTCCCCCAGTCACGCATTGAAGAGCACGACGTGACCTTCCTGGTGGTCGACGAGGATTTCGATGCTGACATCGTCGCCCGGCCCCTGGCCACCACCGACTGGATCGCCTGTGCGTCGCCAGACTACCTCAAGCGCATGGGCACGCCACAGAGACCGCAAGACCTGCCGCGCCACACCTTCCTGAAGTTCCAGTGGCCGCAGAACTCTGGCCACAGCGGCCGGCGCACGCGCCTGGTGCCTGCTGCCGGGCAGGGCGACAGTGTGGAGGTGGACTGGGCGCCCGCTTTGCAGACCACCAGCTTTGACGTACTGCTGCGCACGGCGCTGGACGGTGCGGGGATCACATTCCTGTCGCGCCTGCTGGTGGCGCCCCACCTGGCGCGGGGTTCACTGGTGCATGTGTTGCCCGAGTGGATGTTCGGGCGCTTCACCATCTATGCGGCGCTGCCCACGCGCAAGTTCATGCCCGCCCGCACCCGGGCATTCCTGGATTTCCTGTCGGAGTTTGCACCCCAGTCGCTCTGAACAGCCCGGCTCAGATGCGCACCAGCTGGCGCGACGGCAACCACCCGTCAAAACACGGCAGCAAGTCGTTGATGCGCCGCGCGGCCTCCGTCTGGCTGTGATGGCGGGCCACGCATTCGTACAGGTCACTGCGCAGCATCCACAGCTCGTGCGCCGACATCGCAGCCTGCACCTTGAACTGGATGCGCTGCGCATCCATGCCGGTGCAGTCGTGCACCACCGCGCGCAGGCGCTGGCGTACTTCGGTCAAAGGCATCTTGATGGCGAAGGCGGCGCGGGCGGCGTAGTCGCCCAGGGGCTCAGGCGCAGGCCAACCAAAGGCTTTTCTCATCCTCATGATCACGGAAAAGTGCTCCACAGCCTTGTGGGCTGCCATTTGCTGCGCGGCGGGTGATTGCGCTGATTGGGGCGGATTGCCCGAAGAGATACAATTTTAAATAATTGAGGCTTAAAGTAAATAGGTGCAAACGCAAACGCCCGCATCTGCGGGCGTTTGCGTTTGCATTGCAGCATTATTCGCCGCCTGTCACAACCTCTTCTCCCTCTGACAGGGCCAAGTCCTCATTGTTGGTCATCATGTCAGGGCTGGCTTGCAACGGCGTATCCGGCTGGCTGGGCGCAGGCAGTTGTGCCAGCTCAGAAGCCGGCTCCAGCATCACCTGCGCGTCACCTGGGCGACTGGACAGGCTGCTGGACAGAACCTCGCTATCCGAAGGTGATGCATACGAAGGTGTCGATACCTGCGCGGCCGCTACAACGGGTTGCTGCACCGGCGGTGCTTGGGCGACGGTTACCGCGGCCAGTTCCGCTGGCGATTCAGCCACGACTTCAAACGTGCGGGGGAGCGTACCTGCCGCCGCCGCCTGGAGGTAAGCCTCCTGCACTTCAGCGCGGCTGTACTGCGAGACCTGCTGCGCCTGGTGCTCGTCGTAGTTTGCTTCGCCCGAAGGGCCCCATTGTGGGGCGGCGAAAGCGCCTGCGGATGCCAGCCCGGTGACGGCCAGCACAGCGCCGGCCAGACGATTCGATCGTTTCATGTTTCGGATCCTTTTCATGCGTTCAAACAAGCAGCCACTCTAGGCATCGGCCTGCGCAAGGCGTGCAACCAGAGGTTGCGGATGTAGCCACAGGGGGCGCCGAAACGGCCCTGCGCAACGCCTCGTTGCATGCAGGCACGTTGCTTACATGGCAAAGCCGTTCTGGCGCCAGGCCTCAAACACCGTGACGGCCACGGCATTGGACAGGTTCAGGCTGCGCTGGCCCGCGCGCATGGGCAGACGCAGCCACTGGGCGGGCGGCAGGCTGTCGCGCAGATCGGGTGGCAGGCCGCGCGTTTCGGCGCCGAACACCAGCCAGTCGCCGGGGCGAAAGGCGACGTCATGCGTCAGGCGCGTGCCCTTTGTGGTCATGGCAAAAAGCCGCTCCGGCGGGGGGCTTTGCGACGCCAGCAACGCCTGCCAGCTGGCATGGCGGTGGACCTGGGCGTACTCGTGATAGTCAAGCCCTGCGCGGCGCATCAGCCTGTCTTCCATTGAAAAGCCCAGCGGCTCGACCAGATGCAATGCGCAACCGGTGTTGGCTGCCAGACGGATCACATTGCCCGTGTTGGGTGGAATCTCGGGCTCGACGAGAACGATATTGAACATGGCCTGATTCTGCTTTGCGCCGGGGGCTATGTCTCGTCGGT
>CALRZF020000301.1:0-4930 GCA_943372585.1 Ramlibacter sp. 2FC
CCGCGCCCTGTCGATCTGGCTGGGCATTCCGGTGCTGGCGCTGGGGCTGGTGGTGCTGAAGGTGCCGTTCAAGGTGCCGCGCCGGCACTGGCTGGCGCTGTTGTGGCTGGCGGCCACCAACATGTTTGTCTGGCACGTGTGCATCATCCTGGCGGTCAAGACGCTGTCCAGCGGTCGCGCGGCCATCCTGGGCTACACCATGCCGATCTTTTCTGCGGTGATCGGCACGCTGGTGTTCTCTGCCGTGCTGTCGCGCCGGGGCTGGCTGGGCGTGGGCGCTGCGGCCGTGGGTGTGGCGCTGCTGCTGTGGCATGAATTCACCGGCCTGAGCGGCAAGCCCGCCGGCGTGGCGCTGGCCCTGGTGGCCGCCGCCACCTGGGCCCTGGGCACGCAGCTGCTGCGGCGCACGCGCATTGACGTTCCCACCCTGACCATCTCGTTCTGGATGACGGTCATGACGGCCGTCGTGATCAGCCTGCTGTCCGTCACCTTCGAGCAGCCCCAGTGGAAGGCGCCCAGCAACGCCACCTGGTGGGCCATTGGCTACAACGCCGTGCTGATTTTTGGCTATGCGCATGCCGCCTGGTTCTACCTGGCGCGCGGGCTGCCGCCGGTGGCGTCCACCTTGAGCGTCATGTTCATCCCCGTGCTGGGCGTGTTCAGCGGCGCGCTGTGGCTGGGCGAAATACTGCACTGGCAGGACTGGGCCGCAGTGGTGCTGATGGTCGTGGCCATTGCTTCGGTGCTGTGGCCCGTGCGGCCTGCGCCGGACGCAACCTGACACATCTTCGGCAGCGCGGTTACGGCCTGTAGCCCCGGTTAACAAATAAGGACCTCCATTAAGAAAAGCCCCTAACGGGCGTGTGACGTACTACCTATCACGACAGCCCCCTGAATGCCGAAAGTGAGTTCATGGGCCGCATTGAAAGACGCGGCATTGAACCCAACGCATACCAGGAGCTGCCATGTTCACCGCCGCCAGTACCACCAGCCCAGCAGGCAATGCGGCTGCCCTGTTCGCCGGCAGCCAGTGGGTAGACACCAACCCGGGCGCCAGAACCACCATCACCTACTCGTTCATCGGCACCGGCTCGACGTACAGCGCCGCATCCGGGTCGTTCCAGGCCACGGCCAGCAGCCTGAGCGAGGCCGATCGCGCCACCACGCGCACGGTGCTGTCCAACATCGAAGCGGTATGCGGCGTCACCTTTGTGGAGGTGGCCGACAACGGTGCGTCCGCCGGCGTGCTGCGCTACGGCTATTCGCAGCGGCCCAACGACATGGGCTTTGCGGGATATGCCTTCTACCCGTCGCCCGCAGAGATCGGCGGCGACATCTGGATCGGCAAGGCGCAAGCCGCCGCAGAATGGGACCACTATCGCCCTGGGCTGATCCTGCACGAAACACTGCATGCACTGGGCCTGAAGCACCCGTTTGAAGGCGGGCAGACACTGGACCTCTCGCAGGACATCATCTCCAACACCGTCATGAGCTACTCGGCCGTTGCCGGCTCGCGGGAAGGCTCCATGTCGCGCTACCCCGACGAACCCATGCCGCTGGACATCAAGGCACTGCAGGCGCTGTACGGTTCTGTCATCAGCGCCCCGGGCAACACCGTCTATGACATGGCCCTGCTGCAAGACAACTTTCACGTCGTGCTGGACAGCGCCGGCACCGACATGCTGGACGCCCGCAAGCTGGCCAGCGGCGTGGACATCGACCTGCAGCCAGGCGCTGCCAGCATGGTGGGCCTGACGGTGCACGCGTTCGCATACCACGGCGCGGGCGCATCGCGCACCTACAGTTACGCCGCCTACGACAAGACGCTGCGCATTGACGAGGGCACCTGGATCGAAAACGCCACGGGCTCCAGCTACGACGACATCCTGGCCGGCAACTCGCTGCACAACCTGCTGCAAGGCGGCGACGGCAACGACATGCTGTGCGGGCGCGGCGGCAATGACGTGCTGGACGGCGGCGCGGGTACGGATACGGCCCGCTACACCGGCAGCATCGGCAACTTCCGGGTCGAGCGGTTTGCCGAGGGCTATCGCGTGGTGGACCGCACCGCATCGGAAGGCGTGGACCTGCTCACAGGCATTGAGCGGCTGCAGTTTGCCGACATGGGCATGGACCTGACCGTGCGCGATGCCGCTGCATCCGCCGCCGGAGCGCCGCTGCGCACGCTGATTGAGCTGTACACCGGGTTTTTCAACCGCATACCCGACGCCGAGGGCCTGGGTTACTGGCTGGGCGAATACGCCTCGGGCGCCAGCATGGTGCGGATTGCCAACGAATTCCATGCCGCAGCGCTGTCCCACCCGGCCCAGACCGGCTACACAAGCGGCATGTCTGATTCGGACTTCGTCAACATTGTCTACAAGAATGTCCTGGGCCGCGCCAACGCAGACGCCGAAGGCCTGACCTACTGGACGCAGGCCTTGGGCAGCGGCGCGCAAAGCCACGGCTCCATGGTTCTGGCAATGCTCAACTGCGCGCACACCTTCAAGGGCAACGCCCAGTACGGCTTCGTGGCGGACCTGCTGGGCAACAAGTACACCGTGGGCAAGACCGTGGCCGTGGACATGGGCCTGGTGTGGAACGACCCGGCCGAATCCATCACCAAAGGCATGCAGATCGCTGCAGCCATCACGCCTGACGACATGCAGTTTGCGCTGCAGCTTGTGGGGGTCACGGCCGCGGATATCGGCATGTTCTCCGGCTGAGCCACGCGGGCGTGCATGGCTGAAAATACCGCCATGCTCCGCTACCTCACCATCCCCGTCACCGCCTTCCAGCAAAACTGCTCCCTTGTGTGGGACGACACCACGAAGCAGGCGGCCGTCATCGATCCCGGTGGTGACCTGGATCTGCTGCTGGAAGAAATTGAACGCCTGGGCCTGAATCTCGAACAGATCTGGCTCACCCACGCCCACATCGACCACGCAGGCGGCACGGCCGAGCTGGCGGCAAAGCTCCAGTTGCCCATCATCGGCCCGCACCCCGGCGACCAGTTCTGGATTGACGGGCTGCCCCAGCAAGGCGCGATGTTCGGCTTTCCGCACTCTGATGCCTTCACGCCCACACGCTGGCTGCACGACGGCGACACGGTCGAGCTGGCCGGCCAGGTGCTGAACGTGCGCCACTGCCCCGGCCACACGCCGGGGCATGTGGTGTTTTATTCACCTGAAATGAAGCGTGCGTTTGTGGGCGATGTGCTGTTTGCCGGCGGCATTGGCCGCACGGACTTCCCGCAGGGCGACCATGCAACACTGATCGCCAGCATCACCCAGCGGCTGTGGCCCATGGGGGATGACACGGTGTTCATTCCAGGCCACGGGCCTGAGAGCACATTCGGGCAGGAGCGCCGCACCAACCCCTACGTGCGCGGCACCTGAGGCGCGCTTTAAGCCAGGCAGCAAGTTCCGTCACTCACACAAACGGGTGATAGGCAGGCGCGTGCATTCGCCAAACACTGGCGTTTCGGCAGGCACCCCTGCCGCCTTGTTCAAACACAGACTGGAGACCCCGTTGCGCGCACCATTTCGCTCCCTGATGGCAGCCGGCCTGGCGCTTGGCGCCGGCCTGGCCCTGGCCCAGCCCAAATTCGCCACAGAATTTCCGGAAGGCGCCCAGCCTTTGCCCGCTGCGGCCCTGACCGAACGCATCTCCGGCAAGGTCTATGGCGCAAAGATCGCCGCCGGGCCGACGTGGCGGCTGGACTTCAAAGGCAGCGGGTACGTCTTTCTGGATGTGAGCACCGGCGCGCGCGACAGCGGCAAGTGGCGGGCCGAAGACGGGCGTGTCTGTTTTGAGTTCCGCGGACCCTTCGGCACCAGCTGCGCTGCCATGCGCGCAACGGCCGACAGCCTGTACCTCAAACGCGAGAGCAACGGGGAAGTGCTGCTGCTGGCGCCGCAATAACGGGCACGGCCCCACGGCGCGCGCGCCGTTCAGCCCTTGCGCGCGCCCTGGTACAGCCCGCGTACCTTGGGCACGTTGGCCTGCAGTTCGCGGATGCGTTCGGGGCCGCTGGGGTGGGTGGACAAGAAGCCCGGGCCGCCGGCGCCGCCGCTGGCCTGGCCCATTTTCTGCCACAGCGTGACTGACGCGTCGGGGTTGTAGCCAGCGCGGGCTGCCAGTTCCAGGCCGACCAGGTCGGCCTCGGTCTCGTCAGAGCGGCTGAACTTGAGCGTGATGAGCTGGGTGCCGATGTTGGCCGCCACATCACCCAGCTGGCCCAGGCCCAGCAGCTGCGCGCCGATGGACAGCAGCGCGCCGGTACCCTGCGTTTTGGCGATGCGCGCACGCGCATGTTCGCGCAGCGCATGGGCCATCTCGTGCCCCATGATCATGGCGGACTCGTCTTCGCTCAGCTTGAGCTGGTCCAGGATGCCGGTGTAGAAGGCGATCTTGCCGCCCGGCATGCAAAAGGCGTTGATCTGCTTGCTGCCGATCAGGTTGATTTCCCACTTCCAGTCCTTGGCCCGGTCGTTCCATTTGGTTGTGAACGGGATCAGGCGGTTGCCGATGGCACGCAGCTGCTGCAGCTGGGGGTGGTTGTCAGGCGCCAGTGCACGCTGGGAGCGCGCCTCGGCCATCATCTGGGCGTACTGCTGGTTGGCTGCGGTTTCCAGCTCGCCCGCGGGCACCAGGGTGCGCAGGCGCGACGCATCGCCCACGTTCACCTGCGCCAGCGCGGGCGTGACCGCAGCGGCGCCGGCCGCGAGCAGAAAACCCCGGCGGCCAGACCAGGCAGAAGTTTTGGCGAGGCAGAGCATGCACATGGGGCAATAATAAACAGAAGTAACGCTTTACATGTCAGACGACTTCGCCTCCCCCGCTTCCTCAACGCCTGTACAGCCCCGCCCGTCCTGGGCGGACACGCTGCGCGTGTACCTGGAACCCGCCACGCTGCGCATGCTGGCAC
>CALRZF020000302.1:0-4918 GCA_943372585.1 Ramlibacter sp. 2FC
GTCACCACGCCGCAGGACATCGCTTTGCTCGACGCCAAAAAAGGCATCAAGATGTTCGAGAAGGTCGGTGTACCGATCCTGGGCATTGTCGAAAACATGGCGGTGCATATCTGCAGCAAGTGCGGCCACACCGAGCACATTTTTGGTCAGGACGGCGGCAAGAAGATGGCGGCCGACTACGGCATGAGTTACCTCGGCGCGCTGCCGCTGGACATGCAGATCCGCCTGCAGGCCGACAACGGCCGGCCCACCGTGGTGGCCGACCCGGACGGCGAAGTCGCCGGCATCTACAAGGCCGTGGCGCGCCAGGTGGCCATCACGATTGCCGCCAAGGCGAAAGACTTTTCCGCCAAGTTCCCGACCATCACGGTCTCGAAAAACACCTGATCTTCCCGGGCGCCGGGGGGCAACCATGAACATGCTCGCTTCGCTGCGTTATCTGGTGGCCCTCAGCGAGCACCGGCATTACGCGCGCGCCGCCCAGTCCTGCGGCATCACCCAGCCGGCGCTGTCCAACGCCCTGCGTGCGCTGGAAAAAGAGTTCGGCATCGCCATCGTCAAGCGCGGCCGCACCTACGCCGGCCTCACGCCGGAAGGCGAACGCGTGCTGGCCACGGCGCAACGCATGCTGCATGAACACGAACTGCTGCAGCAGGAGCTGCGCAGCAGTGCCAGCCAGCCGCAGGGCGTGCTGCAGCTGGGCGTGGTGCCGACGGCCGTGCCGGTGGCGACACGTTTTGCGGCCCGGCTCCGGCAGCGTTATCCGGGCATCGCGCCCGTGGTGCGGTCGCTGAGCTCTCAGGAAATTGAACTCGGCCTGGAGAACCTGTCGCTGGACCTGGGCCTGGGGTTTGTCGAACGCCTGAACCAGCGCGCCAGCCGTTTCGAGCTGTTGCCGCAGTACACCGAACACTACTTCCTGGTGCGCCGGGCGACGGCGCCCGGCGGGCCGGGCAGTGGGCTGCGTGTGGGGCCGGCCATGGGATGGTGCGATGCGGCGCAGCTGCCGCTGTGTCTTCTGACGCCCGAGATGCACAACCGCAGCATCGTGGACAGCGCTTTTGCCGGCCTGGGGCTGGCGGTCAGGCCGGTCATGGAGACCAACTCCATCCTGGCGCTGGCCCTCAGCGTGGTTGCCGGCGAGGTCTGCAGCGTGTTGCCGGGCGCGCTGGTGGGCGCGGTCCGCAGTTATGCCGAACTCGAAGCCCTGCCGCTGGTCCAGCCCGAGCTGACGACGCCCGTCGGATTCTTCACGCTGGCCAAGGCCAGCCCCACACGCGCGCTGCAGGCCGCGCTGGAGCTGGCCCGGGACGCGCAGTGGCTGCGCCACGCGGCGCAGCACAGCGGGGCTTTGCATTCAGATCCTGAATCAGCGCATACATGAATTCAATTTGACGTGGGCGGGCCCAGGAGCGACAGTGCGTCATGAACGCTTCCCCGGTCCTTCCTGTTCCTGTTCCTGTTCCCGCCGTGGCCCTGGCCACGCTGGACGACATGCGCGAGCGCATCCGCCGCAAAAGCAAACTCAAGGGCCGCCAGGCTGACGAGGTTTCTCTGGCCGAGGTTCGCGCGCTGATCGGCGGGCGGCCCGACGGCGGCCACCGGCGTGACCTGCTGATCGAACACCTGCACCAACTCAACGACGCCTGGCGCTGCCTGCATGAGCGGCACCTGGTGGCGCTGGCCCGGGAGATGAACATTCCCATGGCCGAGGTGTACGAGGTGGCGAGCTTTTATCACCACTTCGAGATCGTCAAGGGCGACGGCCGGGCGCCCGGGCTCACGGTTCGCGTGTGCGATGGGCTGGCCTGCGAGCTGGCCGGTGCACAGGACCTGCTGGCGCGCCTGCCCGCGCTGCTGGGGCAGGAGGTGCGTGTGATCGCCGCGCCCTGTCTGGGCCGCTGCGAGCAGGCGCCAGCCGTTCTGGTGCACCAGCAGGCGCTGCCGCTGGCCACGGCCGAGGCTGTGGTCTTGATGGTGAATCGGCCTTCAGCCGAGGAGGGCAAAGCGCGTGCAGCTATCAATTTTGTAGCGTCTGATCATGCGGAAAAAAGTGTGCCCGGCTCGGCCGACGAGGTCCTGCCGGCCTTCACGGACTACGCCACCTACCGTTCCCATGGGGGGTACGCGTTCGCGGCGGCGCTGGTCAACGGGGAAGAGGACGCTGAGGCGGTGCTTGCTGCCATGGAAAATTCCGGCCTGCGCGGCCTGGGCGGCGCAGGGTTCCCGGCGGGGCGCAAGTGGCGCATCGTGCAGGGCCAGCCCGGTCCGCGTCTCATGGCGGTCAATATCGACGAGGGGGAGCCCGGCACGTTCAAGGACCGCACCTGGCTGGAGCGTGACCCGCACCGTTTCCTGGAAGGCGTGCTGATCGCGGCGCAGGTGGTGGGCATCGAGGCCTGCTACATCTACCTGCGCGACGAGTACCACGACTGCCGCACCATGCTGCTGGCCGAACTGGCCAAACTGCTGGCGGATCCGCCGTGTCCGCTGCCGCATATCGAGCTGCGGCGCGGTGCGGGCGCCTACATCTGCGGCGAGGAGTCGGCCATGATCGAAAGCATAGAAGGCAAACGCGGCGAGCCGCGACTGCGCCCGCCCTACATCGCCGAAGTCGGGCTGTTCGGCCGGCCCACGCTGGAGCACAACTTCGAGACCCTCTACTGGGTGCGCGACATTGTGGAAAAAGGCCCGCAGTGGTTCAGCGGTTTCGGCCGCCGTGGCCGCCAGGGCCTGCGCTCTTTCAGTGTCAGCGGGCGCGTGAAGAACCCGGGCGTCAAGCTGGCGCCGGCCGGCATCACGGTGCAGGAGCTCATCGACGAATACTGTGGCGGCATGGCCGACGGCCACCAGCTGTATGCCTACCTGCCCGGTGGCGCCTCCGGCGGCATTTTCCCGGCCAGCCATGCCAACCTGCCACTTGACTTCGACACCCTGCAGCCGCACGGTGGCTTCATCGGCTCGGCGGCGGTCATCGTGCTGGGGCAGCGCGACAATGCCCGTGATGCGGCCCTCAACATGATGCGGTTTTTCGCCCAGGAAAGCTGTGGCCAGTGCACGCCTTGCCGCGTCGGCACGGTCAAGGCGGCGAAGTTGATGGAGGCGCCCGTGTGGGACCATGCCACGCTGGAAGATTTGAACGCAGTGATGACCGATGCGTCCATTTGCGGACTCGGTCAGGCGGCGCCCAACCCGGTGCGCTGTGTCCGTAAATACTTTTTACATGAAGTCGCCTGACATGAATGCGCCAGCCAGGCCCGTTGAGGTTTCTCGCCAGGTCATCCCCTTTCTGCTTGACGGCAAGTTTGTCGACGCTCACGAGGGCGAATCCATTCTGCAAGCTGCCGAGCGCAGCGGCGTCAGTATTCCGCATCTTTGCTACAAGGACGGCTACCGCGCCGACGGCAACTGCCGTGCCTGCGTGGTCGAGATCAAGGGCGAACGCACGCTGGCGCCCAGCTGTTGCCGCAGCGTCACGGCCGGCATGGAGGTGCAGGCCGGCAGCGAACGTGCTGTCAGAAGCCAGAAGATGGTGCTGGAGATGCTGCTCTCCGACATGCCCGACACCGGCTACAAATGGGATGAGACCGATGAATCGCTGCAACATGGCGAACTCAGCGCGTGGGCCGCGCGCATGGATGTTGCCGTGCGACCCGAACTGAAAGCGTTGCGCCGCGAGCAACCGGCCGCCGATGTGTCGCACCCGGCCATGGCCGTGAACCTGGACGCCTGCATTCAGTGCAAGCGTTGCGTGACCGCCTGCCGCGAAGAGCAGGTCAACGACGTGATCGGCTACGCCATGCGCGGATCGCACAGCGAAATCGCCTTTGACCTGGGCGATGCCATGGGCGACAGCAGCTGCGTGGCCTGCGGCGAGTGTGTGCAAGCCTGCCCGACCGGCGCCCTGATGCCCAAGACCCTGGTGGGGGCCCAGGCCGTCGACAAAAAAGTTGATTCGGTCTGCCCCTTCTGCGGCGTCGGCTGCCTGGTGACCTACAAGGTGAAAAGCAACCAAATTGTCAGCGTCGATGGTCGCGACGGACCTGCCAACCATTCGCGGCTGTGCGTCAAGGGCCGTTTTGGTTTCGACTACGCGCACAGCCCACAGCGCCTGACCAAACCCCTGGTGCGCAAGGCCGGTGTCCCCAAGGATCCCGCCGCCTTGCAGCATCTGAACCGCAACACGGCGGACTGGTCGGCAGTGTTCCGCGAAGCGAGCTGGGAAGAGGCCCTGGCGCTGGCAGCCGGCCCGCTCGCCCATCTGCGTGACACCCATGGCAAGAAATCGCTGGCGGGTTTTGGCTCCGCCAAGGGCAGCAATGAAGAGGCTTACCTGTTCCAGAAACTGGTGCGCACCGGCTTCGGCTCCAACAACGTGGACCATTGCACGCGCCTGTGCCACGCCTCCAGCGTGGCGGCCCTGCTGGAGGGTGTGGGCTCGGGCGCAGTGAGCAACCAGGTCAATGATGTTGCGCATTCCGACCTGATATTTGTGATCGGCTCCAACCCCTCGGCCAACCATCCCGTTGCCGCCACCTGGATGAAGAATGCCGCGCAGAAGGGCGCCAGGATCGTGCTGGCCGATCCGCGCGTTACCGATATCGGCAGGAACGCCTGGCGCACGCTGCAGTTCAAGGCCGACACCGACGTGGCCATGCTCAATGCACTGATCCACACGGTGATCGAGGAGGGCCTGGTGGACCAGGACTTCGTCGACAGGCGCGCCAGCAATTACGAAGCGCTCCGGGAAAACGTCAAGGGCTACAGCCCCGAGGCCATGGCGCCGGTTTGCGGGATCCCCGCCGCGACCTTGCGTGAGGTTGCCCGGGCCTTTGCCAAGGCCAAAGCCGCGATGATTCTGTGGGGCATGGGCATCAGCCAGCATGTCCACGGCACCGACAACGCGCGTTGCCTGATC
>CALRZF020000303.1:0-4917 GCA_943372585.1 Ramlibacter sp. 2FC
GCGCCCAGCGACATCACCCAGTGCGCGGTGGACTGTTCAATGAACTGCAGCGTCTTGCTGGCCGCGACCTTGCGCCCCGGGTCGGGGTGGAAGAAGCAGGCGCTGATGCCGATCTTCAGGCGGTCCATACGGTCAGAGCGCCACCTCGAACAGCGCCTTGAAGTCTGCCGCCGTGCAGGGCCGCGGGTTGGTCTGGTGGCAGATGTCGGCCGTGGCAATCTCCACCAGGCGCGGGATGTGTTCTGCCTTCACGCCGTGTTGCGACAGCGGCCCGGTGATGCCCACGCGTGCCTTGAGCGCGCGCAGCCAGGGCACGAAATTTTCGCCGCCGCCCGACACGCCGCATACATGCGCCAGTTCGTCAAACTTGGCGGGTGCGGATTCGTAATTCCAGGCCATCACGGTATCGATCATCAGCGCGTTGGCCAGGCCGTGGTGCAGGTCGCACACGGCCCCCAGCGCATGCGCGCACGAGTGCACCGCGCCCAGGTCTTTCTGGAAGGCAATGGCACCCATCATGGATGACATCATCATGTCGCTGCGCGCCTTCAGGTTGGTCGGCTCGTTCACCGCCGTCAGCAACGCAGCAGCGGCAATGCGCGTGCCCTCCAGCGCAATGCCGTCGCACAGCGGGTGGTAGGCGGGCGAGAGGTAGCTTTCGATGTTGTGCGTGAGCGCGTCCATGCCGGTGGCCGCCGTCACATGCGGGGGCAGGCCCAGCGTCAGCTCGGGATCGGCGAATACGCATTTGGCCAGAATCTTCGGGCTGAACACCACGCGTTTGAGGTGGGTGTCGTTCTCACTGACGACGGACGAGCGGCCCACCTCCGAGCCCGTGCCCGAGGTGGTGGGCAGCGCCACAAAGTAAGGCAACGCGTTGACGATGGGCCGCACGTTGGGGTGGTCCCACACGTATTCCAGGATATCGCCCTCATGCGTGGCCGCAATGCCCACGACCTTGGCCACGTCCAGCGCAGCACCGCCGCCAAAGCCGATCACGCAGTCGGCGTTGTGGGCCTTGTACGCGGCTGCGCCGTCCATGACCTGGCTGCAGGTGGGGTTGCCGAACACACCGCCGAATACGGCAACGTCCAGCCCGTTGAGGTGGGTCTTGAACTCGGCCAGCACAGGCAACGCGGCCAGCGCCTTGTCGGTCACGATCAGCGGGCGCTTGAGGCCCTGCTCTTTCAAATGGTCTGCGACGAGCTTGCGCGCGCCTGCGCCGAACTTGATGGCAGTGGGGAAGGAGAAGCCTGTGATGGTCATGGTTTGTGGGTCTTCGTTTTGTTTTATGCGTCTGCTTCGCGGCAAATCTGCGCCTGCGGGCACAGATTTGCAGTGAAATTGTCGGCACACCACCGTTGGCGTGCCCACCCCCGGCTTCGCGGCAGGCGGTGCCCGGCGGGGGCGATCTCTGCGGCGGCGAGGAGCGCAGGGGGGAGTGTTGGCGCGCGTAAGCGCGCAACGTGCACATGCTCGCCGCGGCTGTCTGAGCGGAATGAAGCGAAGCGCAATGCAGCGAGTTCAGCGGCGCAACCGACCCCCGAGCACCGCAGCGGAGTTTTCGCGAAGCGAAAACCGCCGCAGTGTGAGCCCCCGCCGGGCACCGCCTGCCGCGAAGCCGCGAGAGAAGAAGCGCAAGAGCAGAACATGAAGTCAGATGATCTCGAAATATCGCTTCATTTCCCAATCCGTCACCGCATCCAGCCATTGCCGCCATTCCCATTCGCGGGTCGCTGCAAAGTGATCCACAAACGTGTCGCCCAGCATGTCACGCGCCACTTTGGACTCACGGAAGATGCGCGTCGTCTCGATCAGCGTGCGCGGCGCCCGGGGAATGTTCTCTGCCCCGCCATTGGTACCGGTGATGGGCGGCGTGGTGAGCTTCAGGCCCTTTTCCACGCCGTACATGCCGGCGGCAATCAGCGCTGCATGCGCCAGGTACGGGTTGACGTCCGCCCCCGGACAGCGCGTCTCCAGCCGGGTTGCCTTGGGTGAACCCGCAATCACCCGGAAACTGGCCGTGCGGTTGTCCATGCCCCAGGTGGGTTTGACCGGTGCCCAGAAGCCGTCCACCAGCCGCTTGTAGCTGTTGATGGTGGGCCAGATCATGGGGCCGAACTCCATCAGGCAGGCCACCTGACCGGCCAAGTAGCTTTCAAACAGTTTGCTCATCTTGCGCGGCGATTTCGCGTCAAAGAACAGGTTCTTCTTGCCGTCGCTCAAGCTCTGGTGGATGTGGCCCGAGCAGCCCGGCAGCGGCTGGTGCGGCTTGGCCATGAAGCTGGGCATGATGCCGAAGCGCGAGCCGATTTCCTTGGTGCCGGTCTTGAACAGGATGGCGCGGTCGGCCTGTTCCAGTGCCTCGCTGAAGCCGATGGCCGCTTCATACACGCCGGGGCCGGTCTCGGTGTGCAGGCCCTCGACCGGGACCTTGAACGCCAGCATCTCGTCCATGATGGCGCCGAAGAAATCGCGGTTCTGGTTGGCGCGCAGCAGCGAATAGCCAAACATGCCCGGCGTCAGCACCTCGGGCGCCACGCCCTTCTTGGCAGCCCAACTCTGCGGCGTCTCCAGGAAGTTGTACCACTCGAACTCCATGCCCGTCATGACCTGAAAGCCCAGCTTGTCGGCGCGTTTGAGCACGCGCTTCAAGGTCTGGCGCGGGCAGGCGGCATGCGGCGTGCCGTCCGCGTTGACGAATTCACCCAGGAAGAACGGGACGTTGTTGTCCCAGGGCACATGGCGCGCCGTGTCCAGGTCCAGCCGCGCCAGCGCGTCGGGAAAGCCATGCTGCCAGCCGGTGACCGTGGTGTTGTCGTAGCAGGTGTCCATCATGTCCCAGCCCAGCACCACGTCGCAAAAGCCAAAGCCGCCGTCGGGGTAGGGTTCGGCCGCACCCAGGAACTTCCCCACGTGCAGATACTTGCCACGCAGGATGCCGTCGATGTCGCTGACCGCGACCTTGACCTTTTGCGCCCCTGATTTCTGCACGGCGGCTACCGCCGGATGGACTTTGGCCATGGTGTCAATCTCCTTGGATCGCGGGCTCACCGGATGAAATCCCCAGGTCTTGCAACGCAAGCTCTACCGCGTGCACGGCCTGGTTGATCTCGTCCGGGCCGATGGCGCCGATACAGCCTACGCGAAATGTCTCCACCTGTGTGAGCTTGCCCGGATACAGGATGAAACCATGCGAGCGCGCCGCGTTGTAGAACGCCTTGAAGTCGTACCGCGCATCGCCCGGCGCGTGAAAGGTCACGATGATGGGCGCCTGGATGGCAGGGTCCAGAAAGGGCATGAAGCCCAGGCGGCCCATGCCGTCAATCAGCGTGCGGTAGTTGGCCGTGTAGCGCGCCAGGCGTGCGGGTTGCCCCCCCTCAGCCTCGAACTGCTCAATGGCCTCGGCCAGCGCCACCACCACGTGGGTGGGCGGCGTGAAGCGCCACTGGCTGGTCTTTTCCATGTAGGTGTACTGGTCGTGCAGGTCCATGGCCAGGCTCTGGCTGCGGCCGGCGCAACCGTCCAGGATGGCTTTGCGGATGAACACAAAACCCATGCCGGGCACACCCTCCAGGCACTTGCCGCTGGCGGCCACCAGCGCATCGAATTGCAGGGTGCGCGCGTCAATCGGCAGCGCGGCAAACGAGCTCATGGCGTCCACAATCAGGCCCTTGCCACGGGCGGCGCAGACATCGGCCACCTCTTGCAATGGGTTCAGCACGCCTGCACCTGTTTCGCAGTGGATGACGATCACGTGGGTGATGCTGGCGTCGGCCTTGAGCTTGTCGGCCAGCACGGCGGGCGACACCTGCTCATGGTCGCCAAAGTCCACCACGGTGCAGCGCCGTCCCATCAGGTTGGTGAGCCTGGCGGCGCGCTTGCAGTAGGCGCCGTTGTCCAGCACCAGCACATGGCCGTCGCGCGGCACCACGGTGGCAACGGCCGCCTCCACGCTGAATGTTCCGCTGCCCTGCAGGGGCACCACCACGTGGGTTTCCTCGCCGTGCACGATGGCCAGCAGGCTCTTGCGTACACGCGCCGTCACGGCGTTGAAGTCGCTGTCCCATGAACCCCAGTCGCGCAACATGGCGAGCTTGGTGCGCAGCGTGGTGGTCAGGGGGCCGGGGGTCAGCAGGATCTTGTCGCGGTCCATTGGTGTCTCTCTCTTCGTTATCTGTCTGTGGTGCGCCAGGCCTGGGTGCGGCGATTGACCCACCAGGCCAGGGCCATGAACAGCAGCGTGGCTGCCGTCGATACCAAACCAATCAGCACCGCCATGGCCGCTGCGGCGCCCATCTCACCCGCCTCGTCCAGGTTCAGGATGGCGATGGACGCCACCTTGGTCTCGGGCGAGTACAGGAACACCACCGCAGAGATCGTGGTCATGGCGTTGATGAAGAAGTAGCGCGCGATGTCCAGCAGCGCGGGCGTGCAAATGGGCAGCGTGACACGCCAGAAGGTCTTGAAGAACGGCACCTTCAGCGATGCGCTCACCGCCTCGAATTCGCCGTCCAGGGATTTCAGCGCCGTAACCGCCGTGAGGTGGCCCGTGGTGTAGAAGTGCACGATGGTGCACAGCGTCAGCAGCGTGAGCGTGTGGTACAGGCCATTCAGCGGGTTTTTGGGTTCGTTGAAGAAAAAGATGTAGCCTAGGCCCAGCACCAGCCCGGGCACGGCCATGGGCAGCATGGCCAGCAGCTTGACCAGGCCACGCAGGCTATCCATGCCCTTGGTCTTTTCCAGCAGGTAGGCGCCGCAGAACACCAGCGCCGTGCCAAACACCGCCGTGCCTGCTGCCATCTTCAGGCTGTTGACAAAGCCCACGCCCACTTCGGCGTCCACCAGGCCCATGGTGTAGTGGCGCAGGCTGGGCGACAGGTTGTACGGCCAGAAGCTGGCAAACGACGCAAACAC
>CALRZF020000304.1:0-4879 GCA_943372585.1 Ramlibacter sp. 2FC
CAATGTTTTCAGCCACGGTCCCATCGAACAATTCGATGTCCTGAGGCAGGTAACCTACATGCGGGCCCAGCTCGGCTTTGTTCCACGTAAAGATATCCGCGCCGTCCAGCCGTACCTTGCCGCCCGCTGCAGGCCAAATGCCGACCAGCAGGCGGGCGAGTGTTGATTTACCCGAGGCGCTAGGCCCGACGATGCCCAGGATTTCACCGGGGAGCGCATGAAACGACACACCCTTCAGAACGGGTGACTGGGCGCCGGGGGGCGCTGCAACAACAGCTTCGACAGACAACACCCCTCGCGGCGCCGGCAATGACATGACGTCCTTTGTCTGGGGAAAGGCATTGAGCAAGTCGGTGAGGCGATCCCACGCAGCGCGCGCGGACACCACCTGCTTCCAGGCGCCAATGGCCTGGTCTACGGGGCCCAGTGCCTTGCCCATGAGGATGGATGCGGCAATCATGGTGCCGGGAGTCGCACTGCCTTCAATGACCAAATAGGCACCCGCGCCCAGAATGATGGATTGCATGGCCATGCGGAAATTCTTGCTGATGGCGGAAATCACCCCGGACCGGTCAGACGCCAGCGACTGGCTGACCAGAAGTTCCTGGTGGAACGTCGCCCAGCGCCTACGCAGGTTGCCCAGCATGCCCATCGCCTCAATCACTTCGGCATTGCGCAAGTTGTTGTTGGCAAACCCGCCGGCTTTCATGGAAGCTATTTGAGCCTGTGCCAGTGGTGGATCGGTCAATCGCGACGAGAAGATTGCCAACGCAATGGAAACAACCAAGCCAAATGTTGAAACCCAACCCAGAAGCGGATGAAGTGCAAAGCAGACCGCCAGATAAATCGGCGCCCACGGCAGATCGAAAAACACGACGCCCGAGCCCGTGGTGAACTGGCGAACGTTGGTGAAGTCATGCAGCGCCTGTGCCGGATTGCCTCCCGCCTGGCGCAGCGTCTGGGCGAACGTGGCCGTGAAGATGCGCTCATTGACTTCACGGTCAACCCTGTTGCCCACCCGCACCAGAATCTGTGAGCGCGTCCATTCAAGCGCGGCAAGCAATGCCATCAACCCCAGGGCAATACCCGTCAGCGCAATCAGCGTGCCGTAATTGCGGCTGGCCAGCACCCGGTCATAGATCTGCAGCATGTAAAGCGACGGAACCAAGCCCAGGATGTTCATCACAAAGGAGAAAATGCCAACGGTGATGAAGGCCCCTTTGTAAGCACGGAAGGCTTCGCCCAGCTCTGAGTGCAGACGGGACTTGACAGGGTTTTGGAGGGCCATGGGCGTTGTGACAGGCAAAGCCTGCTATTTTACTTGTGAGTTGGCGTCTATCTGGGGTTGACGCCGGAGGATTCAAGCGCAGCTTTGCTCGGCAAACCTGCCCGCAACCTGACTTTAGGCACATTGACACGGAACTTGCGGGGCGCAAAATCAGCCTCGCCCAAACGCCAAAGCGCTTCATGTACGAAATCAACGCTCGCACCACTGCGCCCTACAAAAGCATCTGTTACATCGTCAGCACCTGGTCGGACGGAACATCCTCGCGTGGGTCCGGGGTGATTGTCGGGCTGAACGATGTTCTGACGGCCGCGCATGTGGTGTATGACCCAGACTTGGGCTATGCCACCAGAATCACGATCAGCCCAGGCGCTGATGTAAACCCGCAGAGCTATCCCTACGGCAGCTTCAGCGACGTGGGCGTCATCAACACGCGCACCCCGAACTGGGACCAGAACCGCGATGGCTACCTGTACGACTCCGAGTCGCAGTACGACATGGCCCTGCTGGGCATGCGCAGCGCGATCGGCAACGTCACGGGCTGGCTCGGCGCATCGGCGGTGGCGACCGACTTTTACGGGGTCATGGCAGGCTACCCCGCCCGCGGCACTGGCCTGATGGCAGAAGACATTTATGCCGACGCCTCCAGCCAGTACGGGGTTTTTGATATCAGCTCAGGCTTGGGGTCGGGGGCCTCCGGCGGGCCGCTGTTGTACACCGATGCCACTGGCACCTATGTGGCCGGCGTACTGTCCAGCGGCAACACGTCCAACACCATTTCCACCTACGCCGGCCTGTTCGGGCCCGGCAACTGGGACTGGTTCAGCACGACTCTGGCCGCCAACAACAGTGTCATGACCAACGCCCCGGCCCAGCCCGGCACGCCGACGGCCGACGACTATGCCGCCAGCGTGGCCACCACCGGCGTTTTGGTTGCGGGCATCGCCCAGGGCGGCGTGCTGGAGACAGTAACCGACGCCGACTGGTTCCGCATCAATGTGGCCGCAGGCACCTACCGGTTTGAAGCGCGTGGCAGCGCCACCAACGACGGATCGCTGGCCGACCCGGTCGTCAACCTGTACAGCGCCAGCGGCACACTGCTGCGAACCGACGATGATTCGGGCGCCGGGCTGAACGCATCGCTGACCTACACCTTTACATCCGCGGGCACCTACTACATCGGCGTCACATCGCCAGATGGTGGTTTCGGCGCATCGGGCACGTACAAGGTGCAGGCGTATTCGCTGACGCCGGGCGCCGTTGCCCCCGTGAGCTTCACCGGCACCGCGGGCGACGACACCCTGACAGGCGCTGCTGCCAACGAGACCTTTCGCGGCCTGCAGGGCAACGACGTGATCAATGGCCTGGGCGGCATCGACACCGCCAGCTACAGCGGCACGCGGGCTGGCTACAGGCTGTTCAATACCGGCACCAGCGTCACCGTGAACGACACCGTGCCCTCGCGCGACGGTATCGACAGCCTGATCAACATCGAGCGCGTGGCTTTTTCCGACATGACGGTCAACCTGGAAATTGGAGCGAAATCACGCACCATTGCCGCGGCCCAGCTCAAAGTGCTCGAAGAGCTGTACGTGGCGTTCTTCAACCGCGTGCCCGACGCTGACGGCCTGGCGTACTGGGTCGACCAGACCCGCGCCGGCCAGACGATCGGCAGCATCGCCGAATCGTTTTACAGCGCGGCGCTGCTGTATCCCACGCAGACGGGCTACACCGCAGCGATGACCAACGCGGATTTTGTGAACGTGATCTACCGCAATGTGCTGGGACGCACAGGTGGCGCCGACGCGGAAGGCTTGGCGTACTGGACCTCCGCGCTGGCCACCGGCGCCCAAAGCCGTGGCGGTCTCGTCACCACTATCCTGGCAACGGCCCACACCTTCAAGGGCAACGCAACCTACGGCTATGTGGCAGACCTGCTGGACAACAAGGCCGCCGTGGCCCAGGCGTTCGCCGTTGAGATGGGATTGAACTACAACACGCCCGAGGCTTCCATCAGCAACGGAATGCTGATTGCCGCTGCGGTGACACCCACCAGTACATCAGCGGCAATCACCCTGATTGGGGTAGCCGACGGCTTCAGCACCGTCGGCTAGCGTCATCAGGCGATTCCCAGTGCCTTGAAGATGGGGAGTTGTCCGTCGAAGAAACCTTGTGCCTGCATGCGCAGCTCCGCAAGGTTTTCATCCGGGGACTCAATGGTCTTGCCATCCTTGATAAGCCGTTGGCCCTGCGCATTCAGAATCTGCCACACGGCGTCCGCCCACTCGGCTGGCGTCTTGCGGCCACTGCTGCGCGCCAGCAGGAACAGCTGCGGGAACCGTGTGATCGCTACCGCGCCCCCCGTCACGGGGCTGGCCAGGGAGCCGATCTCATTGCTTCCCCGAGCACGCGTCATGATGTACCGGTTGAGCTTGTCTGTCACCGGCTTGAGCTTGGCCACGGTCTTGTCATCCTGCGCCAGATGAAGTGCGCCCGTCCCGATCAGGGCGGTAATGATTTCGCGCAGCTGCGCATAGTTGATTTCCTTGGACGCCATAGCCTGCTCGATCTGCCCAAAGGTCCGCGGCACATGGTCCGCAAGGAAGTCCAGTACAGGCCCATAAGCCCGTTCCTGCAAGTCTGCCTCGCCAAGCCCACCTTGCGCTTTCAATGACACCATGGGTCGGGGCTGCACCAGCACCACCCGGCATTCCCTGATCGCCTCGGCTTGCTCCAGCGGATTGAGCTTGCGCACACCCTTGACCCACAGGTCCCGGCGGAACTGCTGTCCTGTGCAGAAATCGCGCACTGTCTCCCGGAAGGTCACATCATTCATCTCCGCGAGCATCGCCCGCTGCTCAGCCGTGACGTTGATCAACTCAATCGAATCGAGCAGGTGGGCCGACGCGGCATAACTGACTTTCGCTTGCGACAACCACTGTGTCATGTTCGAAAAGAACATGGGATGCCAGTCGCGGTTGAAGTACTCGTGCGCGAGGTAATTGCGGCTCTGGTCCTTCAGGCGCTTGAGCCGGTCCGTCAGCACCGGGTTCGCCTGAACATAGCGGGGATTCAACGCGAAGAGACGCTCGGCAAAATCAATGGCCGAGTCGATGCGCTTGACAGCGCCCTGCCCTGCCGATCCCATGCTGTGGGCATGTTCCGTCAACAGGTGACGCAAAGGCATTGACGCACTCCAGCCCGGCTGGACGTTGTAGCTGATATAGAGTACGCCGCCCACTTTGAGCTTGCGCCGCACAAAGTCAACGATGATGTGCCGGTTTTCGTCGGAGATCCAGCTCCAGATGCCATGAAGCCCGATCATGTCGAACTCCGGCAGATCAGGCCTCGCGCAGAACTCGGCAAACGCCTGGTCGCTTACATGCACAGGCGCACCACTTGCACCCGCAAGCTCTTCCGCGTTGGCCGCCTGGGACGGATTGAAATCCGTGCCCCACCAGCGCATTTGCGAGGCAGCCGCATGGACGTTGATGCTCACGCCCTGTCCGAAACCGAGTTCACACGCATTGCTGCCCGGTGCCATCAACCCTGGGGGCGGCGCAATGCCATTGGCCAGCAGGGCCCACCTGGCAC
>CALRZF020000305.1:0-4878 GCA_943372585.1 Ramlibacter sp. 2FC
CGTCCTGGTACAGCAACACGTCGATGACCGTGGTGACCAGCATCACGTCGGCGGCGGGTTCGTCCAGGGGAATGGGGATGCCTTGTGCACGCAGGGCTTCTACCGTCTTGAGCAATTCGGCCGGGCCGACGCCGAACACCGTGCCGCGACCGGCCTGCTCCTGCGCCACCGCCATCAGCTCCAGCGGAACCAGACCGGCCTCGGACAGCGCTTCGCGCATGACGTTGACGCCGCGCGCGATGTTGATGCCCATGGGGCAGACCATGCTGCAGCGGCCGCATTCGGTGCACGAGTCGTACACCAGCTCCTGCCATTCCTGCAGGTCGGCGACGGTGATGTCGGGCTTGAACAGGCGATGCAGGGGCGCAAACGCCGAGGTCTCGCGCATGTGCACGCGCCGCAGCAGGTCGAGCTTGCGGGTCGGCGTGTACTTCGGGTCCTGGGTGCTCTGGTAGAAGTGGCAGGCCTCGGAGCAGTAACCGCAGTTGACGCAGGACTCCAGATCCATGACCAGCGCGCGGTCGGTCTTGCGGTGCATCACGGCCTTGGCCCGTGACAGCCGGGCGGCGTCGGTGAGGGGTTCCGGCTGCGCCATCTCGCCCAGGTGGCGGATGGCCTCCTGGAATTGTTTGAAAACGGCCATGTCGATCATGTGCGTACTCCACGGCGTCCGAGAAAGCGGGCCAGCTGCATGCGGTTGGGCAGCACCAGAAAGGCGTGCATCAGTTTGCCGAAGGGAAACCACACCAGCAGCAGCTCCAGGCTCAGCAGGTGAACGGCCAGCGGGCCGCGGTACAGCGGGCTGGTGTGCGCCAGCAGGGCCGACGAGGGTTCACCCACGACGGCCATGCCGGTCATCAGGGGCAGCATGGTCAGTGCCCAGGTCAGCATGTCGTCGGCGCGGGATATTTTCCTGAGCACCGGGTCGGTGAGCCGGAACAGCAGGGCAATCAGCAGCGACACGATGGTGGCCGCAGCAGCGATGTACATCACCATGTCGGGCAGGGCCGGCCAGCCCAGGCCGGTCAGGCGGCGGATGAAGGCAATGTGTGGCGCGTAGCCGAAGAAGACCACGGCCAGGCCGATGTGAAAGACGTAGGGGTTGATCGTCACCAGCGTGGCGCTGGGATGAAAGCCGCGGTGCGGCGCCATGCGAAAAAGGCTGGCCTTGAGGGCGTCGGTGGTGCCAAAGGCCTCGCGCGCCGGTGCCGGCCTGCCGGCGGGCGCTGGCAGGCGCCACAGCGAAAAAAGCCGCCATGCCACGCCAACTCCAAAAACGGCGATGGCGACCGCAAGCAGGGGGCCGCGCGCCCAGTCGAGCAAATCCATGGTGTCTTGCCTTTTGTTGTGGTTGTGTGGTTGTGTTGGCGGAAGAGCATTCAGGCTATCGCCCTGGCTGCGGCACTGGGTTGATGCAGGTCAAGGGCGCCGCAGGCCGCCGCCTCAGAGTAAGTTTGCTATTGAATAGATAGCTTCTGGCACAACACCCATAAGGGCTGGCGCCAGTTTCTATTCTGAAAATGCTTCGGCGACTCCCATGGCGGCCTTGAACATGGTGAAAAACGCGCTGTCGCTGGCGTAAGCGCTGGCGGCCGCCACCTGGCTGACGGACTGGCCGCGCGCCAGCAGCGGCAGGGCGTGGGCCAGCACGGCCTGCTGGCAACGCGCCGCCACCACCAGCCAGGTCAGCTTGCCGCGCTGGTGAAACCCGGCCTCCGTCAGTTCCGGGTGCATGACGGCATGGCAGGACTTGTCCAGGGTTTGGCGCGCCAGCGCGGCTTCGCCCGGTGCGCCGCGCACATTGATTTGCGCCGCCCGCAGCGCGCGGTAGGCGACGGCGCCCAAGGCATCGTCCAGGCTGCAGCTGTTGGCGAGCAGCAACGCGGCGCGCGAGAGCGCGGGGTTTTCCAGCAGCAGGGCGACGGGGCTGGCGCCGCTTTCGCAGCCCTGCTGGCGCACGCTGTTCAGCGCATGCAGCATGCGCGGGTGTTTGGCACAGCCGGCTGGCCGCGGGCGGCGAGCGCCAACAGGCTCAGCGCCAGGCCGCACAAGGTGTGGCGATTGAAGAAGTTCCCGGGCGCGCGCACCAGCGCATGCTAGCCATGCAGCGGCCCGAAGGGACTGCACCCCATGAATCAGGGATGGGAAGCGGGGCCCAATCCAACTACCCTTGCCCTGTCTCAACACAGCGGAGTTTTCATGCCACATCCAAAGTTCCTGCTGGCCTTGGCGTTGTTAACCAGTTTTTGCCTGCCGGCACGGGCCGACACCTGCGAGGGCTGGACGCACAAGGGCTATCCGGTCAGCATGAAAGCCTGCTCCTACGCCTCGGGCGGCTCGGGGTATGCAGAGATCACCAACACCGGGGCCCGCCCGGCGCGACTGTGTTACACGATTGTCGCCAACAGCGGCCGAGAATTTCAAGGGTGCGCCACGCTGAACGCTGGCGAAAGCAGCACCCCGTCGTGTGCGTCGTGTGGCAGCAAGAACGGCGGCGCGCGCCATATCCTGCTGCGCAGTTACCGCGAGGCCAACTGAGGCGCTCGCGCTATCCACGGCGCCCGGCGGCGGTCTCAAGTTGCTATTTTTTTGATAGCTCCTCGCGCCCGCTCCTGAGTGGCTAGAAGCCGTTTTTGTTCTGAAAGTGGCTCGGCGACTGGCCCATGGCGGCCTTGAACATGGCTGAAAACGCGCTGTCGCTGGCGTAGCCGCTGGCGGCGGCCACCTGGCTGACGGACTGGCCGCGCGCCAGCAGGGGCAGGGCGTGGGCCAGCACGGCCTGCTGGCGCCACTGCTGGTAGCTCAGGCCCAGCTCATCGCGAAACAGCCGCGCCACCGTGCGTTCGCTGGCACCTATGGCCGCGGCCCACTCGGCCAGCGTGGCGCGTTCGGACGGTGCGCGCAGCACCGCCTCGCACAGCGCGCGCAGGCGCTTGTCGCCGGTTTGCGCATTCGGCAGGGGCACGCCGAGCACCTGGGTGTCGGCGTGGAGCAGTTCATCCAGCACCAGGTTGGTCAACAATCGCTCGCGGGCCTGGCTCAGCGGGACGGTTTTTCCGCCGGGCCGCCGCAAGGGAAAATGCGCCCCCACGGGGGGCAGCGAAGCGTGGGGGCCGGTGTTGTCGAGTGCATGGATGGTTTCACGCAGCAAGGCAGAAACGACCATCACGCGGCAGCCCTGCCAGTTCTCCGGCGTGGCACTGGCGTCGATGTACAGCGTGCGGAACTCTGCCGCTTCGAGCACGGTGATGTGGTGCCGCGCGCCCGGTGCAATCCACACCGCGCGCGAGGGCGGCACGATGTAGGTGATTTCGTCGGCCTTGCGCCGGCTTTGCTCGGCGGTGACCTGCACGATGCCGCTGGCGCAGTAGGCCAGCTGGGCCCAGGCATGGGCATGCGGCTCGAAGTGCGTGTCCACCGGCATGGAGCGCGCCCGCACGCGCACCGGACGCTCGCGGCTGGGCGTGAAGGGGTCGGTGTCGCCGACCGGCATGAAGTGGAGCCGGGAGTTGCGAGGCATGGATGGGATGACCTGTGGTTTGTCTGAAATTCGCTGAAACATGGCTTTTTGTCGCATTTCAGAAGCCTGTGTCGATACTACGATGACGCCATGAAGACATCAAGCACCCTCCCGGGCTCCGGCGTTGTTCCCCTGCGCAGCGATGCCAGCGTCATTGGCCTGGTGGGGCTGGCGCACCTGATCAGCCATTTCAGCCAGCTGTTGCTGGCGCCACTGTTTCCCTGGCTCAAGGACGAGTTCAGCGTCAGTTATGCCGAACTCGGGTTTTTGATGACGATCTTTTTTATCGTCTCGTGCGCTGTCCAGGCGCTGTCCGGGTTCTGGGTGGACCGCTTCGGCCCGCGGCCGATTCTGTTTGCGGGCCTGAGCCTGCTGGGCATCGCGGCCTTCGGTTATTCGGTCAGCACCAGCTACTGGATGATGGCCGGCTTCGCGGTGCTGGCCGGTGTCGGCAACGGCGTGTTTCACCCGGTGGACTACACGCTGCTCAACCGCAAGGTCAGCGCGCCGCGCCTGGGCCACGCCTACAGCGTGCACGGCATCACCGGCAGCCTGGGCTGGGCGCTGGCGCCGGCGCTGGTGGTGACGCTGACGTTCGCGTATTCGTGGCGGGTGGCGCTGGCCGCCGCCGGCGTGCTGGCTTTTGCCGTGCTGGCCGTGCTGGTGCTGCATCGCGACAAGCTGACGATCAGGATCGCCCCGCCGGTCCAGGGCACGCCGGCGGCCGACAGCTCGCTCGGCTTTCTGAAAATTCCGGCGGTGTGGATGTGTTTCGCCTTTTTCTTCTGGTATGCCATCGTGCTCAGCGTGGTACAGGCCTTCGCGCCCGAAGCCGCGCGGCAGTTGCACAACGTGCCGCTGGGCCTGGTGGCCATGTGTTTGACGATTTACATGGTTTGCAGCGCGGGCGGTATGGTGCTGGGCGGTTTCCTCGCGTCGGACCCGGCGCGCTGCGAACGCATCGTGGGCGCCGGCTTCGGGCTGGCCGCGGTGGTGGCGCTGTTGCTGGCCCTGGGCAGTTTTCCGGCGTGGATGGTGCCGGTGCTGTTTGGCGCGATGGGTTTTGCCTCGGGCATCGCCGGGCCGTCGCGCGACCTGCTGGTCAAACGCTCGACGCCCGACAACGCCTCGGGCCGCGTCTACGGCGTGGTCTATGCGGGCCTGGACATCGGGCAGGCCGTTTCGCCGCTAATCTTTGGCGTGATGATGGACCACGGACAGTTCCGCGGCGTGTTGCTGGGCCTGGCGCTGATGCAGGGCATGCTGATTGCCAGCGCCTTCAATGTGCGGCGGGTGCGGCGCACGCCGGCAAGCCAGGCGCTGGCTTAGGAGTCTGGGCGGCAGAAGGAACGTCGGCT
>CALRZF020000306.1:0-4867 GCA_943372585.1 Ramlibacter sp. 2FC
CCGTGGAACTACCCACTGCAGCTGTCGCTGGGCCCGTTGATCACCGCGCTGGCGGCCGGCAACCGCGTGATGCTCAAGCCGAGTGAGTTGACGCCGCACACATCGGCCCTGCTGGCCGACCTGCTGGGCCGTACCTTTACCCCCGACGAAGTGTGCGTGGTGCAGGGTGACGGCGAGCTGGCCGCCGCCTTTGCCGGCCTGCCGTTTGACCATCTGTTCTTCACCGGCTCCACCGCCGTGGGCCGCAAGGTGGCGCAGGCCGCCGCCGCCAACCTGACCCCCACCACGCTGGAGCTGGGCGGCAAATCGCCCTGCATCATCGACGCGTCGTGCGACCTGAATGACGCCGCCGTGAAGATCGCGCACGGCAAGTTGCTGAACGCCGGGCAGACCTGTATCGCGCCCGACTACATCCTGCTGCCACGCGGCCAGGAAGCCGCATTTGGCGAGGCATTTGCCAAAGCTGTGGCACGCCTGTTCCCTACCATCACCGGCAACCCGGACTACGCCGCCATCATCAGCGAGCGCCACCCTGAACGGCTGCAGACCCTGTTGGCCGAGGCGCTGGCCGGTGGCGCACGGCTGCAGCCTGCGGGCCCCGATTCGGGCAACACCGCCCAACGCCAGATGCCGCCGGTGCTGGTGTTTGACGCGCCCGCTGCGGGCCGGTTGATGCAGGAAGAAATCTTTGGGCCCATCCTGCCGGTGCTGACCTATGACACGCCCGACCAGGCCATCACCCACATCAACGCCCACCCCCGCCCGCTGGCGCTGTACTGGTTTGGCACCGACACCACCGCGCGCGACCGCGTGCTGGCGCGCACCGTGAGCGGCGGCGTGACGGTGAACGACACGCTGATGCACATTGCCCATGAGAACCTGCCCTTTGGCGGCGTGGGCGACAGCGGCTGGGGCAGCTACCACGGCGAAGCGGGCTTTTTGCGGCTGACGCAGCAAAAGGCGGTGCTGGCGCAGTCGCGCTGGGCGCGTGGGGATCTGTTTTACCCGCCGTACGGCAAGCGGTTCCAGCAGGTGATCGGCCTGGTCAAGCGGATTCTGTAGCCACTGACGCGCCCGTCATCCCGGGCCTCCAAAGCGCGCGGCCGACCTGGCCTTCGCCTTCGCGGCTTCGACCTCGCGGTCCCGCGGCTCGGCCGTGGTGACCAGTGAAGCGATCAAGCGCCTTGCCTCCGCAGCAATGTTCTGGACGGCGCTCTCAAAGGCTTGTTCGTTGGCTTTGGACGGCACATTGAAGCCGCTGAGCTTGCGCACGAACTGAAGCGAGGCGTCGCGGATTTCGAGCTCCGTGGCGGGCGGTTCAAAATTGAACAGTGTCTTGATGTTCCGGCACATGCAGTTGTCTCCGGTGGAGGTGGGCCATCATTCGCAGTCAGCGCGCGCGCCGGTAGTGCATGGCGACCGCGCCGCAGCGCAGCGGCGTGGCCGAGACCAGTTCGAGCCGTCGCGTGCCGGGCAACCCACCCCCGTACAGCGTCGGGCCGTGGCCGGCAATCCTGGGGTGCACCAGGAATTGGTACTCATCGATCAGATCCAGCCCGTCCAGCGCGGCCGCGAGCTTGCCGCTACCCAGGAGCACGCCGGCGGGCGTCGCGTCCTTGAGCTTCTGCACGCCCGCGCGCAAATCGCCGGTGATGAGGTGGCTATGGGCCCACGGGAAATCCGTTCGCGTGGACGACACCACGTACTTCGGCTTGGACTGCAGCTTGACGGCCCAATCGCGCAGGGCCGGCGGCGCCGCCACGTCGCCGCGGGCGACCGCCGGCCAGTGGCTTTCCATCATCTCGTAGGTGACGCGGCCCCACAGCATCGCTGCGTTCTCGTCCATCAGGCGGGTGAAGAAGGCGTGCGTCTCGTCGTCGTCAATGCCCTCCTGGTGGTCAACGCAGCCGTCCAGTGTGAGGTTAAGGCTGAAGGTCAAGAGGCCCATGCTCACACTGCCTTGCCGTCAAACTGGTGCACGGGGATCGCGCCAAGATCCAGGTTCTCAATGCACCGAAGATTGACTGCCGCGATGGCGTTGCCTTTGGGATCGGTCCCCTCGCCGTAGGGGTGAATGCCGCATTGCGGGCAAAAGCGATGCTTGATGACATGCTTGTTGAACGTGTAACTGCTGGCCGCAGACTCTGGCGTCTTGAGTTGGAGGTTCGCCCGTGGGACAAACCACAAGAGGGAGCCCTTTCGCGAACAAATGGAGCAATTGCAGGCCAGGCCGCTGTCAATGTCGCCCTGGACCTCAAAGCGGATACCTCCGCAATGACAGCTGCCGTTGTAAGTGGTCATGATTCACGCTCCGTAAAAGTGGTTAGCGGACCGTTCCGCTCCATCCACGACGAACCGCCACCCCGAATCTCGACAGGGGATCGGGATTTCCCTGGATCTCTCAGGCCTTGGGGCGGTGCAAGGCGCAGAGCTTGTTGCCATCCGGGTCGCGCACATAGGCCAGGTGCAGCATGCCCGACGGCCCCGGGCGAAGGCCGGGTGGCTCCTCAATGGACGTGCCGCCGTGGGCCACGGCCACGTCGTGAAACTCGCGGACCTGCTCCGGCGAGCTGCACTTGAAGCCGATGGTGCTGCCATTGCCGGCGTTGGCCAGTTGGCCGTCAATCGGCTCGCTGATGCAGAACGAAGTGCCGTCGTGCCGGTAAAACAGCCGGCGCTGCCCCGTCTTGTTGGTGTTCTCGAACGGATCTCCGGCGCCAAGCACCTTGAGAACCGCATCGTAAAAGCGCCTGGACCGCGCGATGTCGTTTGTACCGACCATGACATGACTGAACAAGGGGTGTCTCCTGGGTTGAAGGTGCGGTGCACCGGGATGGGCTGATTGTGACGCGTGGCGTCTGCACTACCGCGCCGTGCGCAGCAAAGACCGCGCCTGCCGCACCGGCAACGGATGACCCCAGGCCGGGATTGCCCATCAGGCTCTGGGCTGAAAGGCGATCAAGCTCATTCCCACCAGGCTCACTGCCACACCAGCTACATCCCACGGGCTGGGCCGCACGCCATCAACTGCCCACAACCAGGCCAACGCAGCTGCGATGTAGACGCCTCCGTAGGCGGCATAAACCCGGCCAGCGGCGGCCTCGTGCAGCGTCAGGAGCCAGGCGAATGCGGCAAGGCTGATTGCGGCTGGGACAAGCAACCAGACAGACCCGCCCTGCTTGAGCCATAGGTAGGGCAAGTAGCAGCCGATGATTTCGGCCAAGGCGGTAGCGAGGTACAGCATCAGGGTTTTCATCGCTCCATTGTGCGTGCGCTGTTCGCCTGCCGGCATTCCGATCTTCCGGGCGGGCCAGGTTGGCGCAGCCGCGCGCTCCCGGCTATAACCCACCCATGATCATCACACCTCCCATGGCCCCCACACAGACGCAGGCCCTGGCTGCCAGCCTGGACCTGCGCGCCCTGCCCGCTGACTTCTACAACAACCCCTACCCCGTCTACGCCACGCTGCGCGAGCACGAGCCTGTGAAGCGCATGCCCGATGGCTCGTACTTCCTCACGCGTTATGCCGACCTGGTGGCGGTGTACCGCGATGCGCAGTCGTTCAGCTCTGACAAGAAGGTGGAGTTCACCCCCAAGTACGGGGATGGTGCCCCCCTGCTCGTGCACCACACCACCAGCCTCGTCTTCAACGACCCGCCGCTGCACACCCGCGTGCGAAAGCTCATCATGGGTGCGCTCACGCGCCGCGCCATTGCCGACCTGGAGCCCGGCTTGGTGACTTTGGTGGATGGGTTGCTGGACGCGATGGCCACGCAGGGCGGCGGCGACCTGATTGAAGACTTTGCGTCCGCCATCCCCGTGGAGATCATCGGCAACCTGCTGGGCGTACCGCATGCCGACCGCGGGCCGCTGCGTGGCTGGTCGCTGGCCATCTTGGGCGCGCTGGAGCCCAAGCTCACGCCCGAGCAGGAGGCGCTGGGCAACCAGAGCGTGAGCGAGTTCACCGCCTACCTGCGCGAGCTGGTGCGCGACCGCCGCGCGCACCCCGGCGACCCGGAGCATGACGTGCTCACGCGGCTGATCCAGGGTGAAAGCGCCGGTGACACATTGAGCGAAACCGAGCTGTTGCAAAACTGCGTGTTCATCCTGAACGCCGGGCACGAGACCACCACCAACCTGATCGGCAACGCACTGGTGGCGCTGCAGGAATGGCCCGACGAGAAAGCCCGGTTGTTGCAGCGCATGGCCGCCGCCGGCGACGCCACCGCGCTGGAGGGCGTGATGACGCTGGCCGTGGATGAGTTCCTGCGGTTTGAGTCGTCCAACCAGCTGGGCAACCGCCGCGCCGTCAAGGCGTGCGAGGTGGGCGGGGTGCAACTGGAGCCCGGCGCGCTTGTCACCTTGTGCATTGGCGCGGCCAACCGCGACCCCGCGCAGTTTGCCAACCCCGATGTGCTGGACCTGTCGCGCGAGAACAACCGCCACCTGGCCTTTGGCTTCGGCATCCACCAGTGCGCGGGCCTGAGCCTGGCGCGGCTGGAGGGGCGCATTGCCATCGGCCGTTTTTTGCAGCGGTTTCCGGGCTACCGGCTCACGGCCAGCCCGCAGCGCGGGGGTCGCGCACGTTTCAGGGGGTTCTTGCACGCACCGTTCGCCACGGCCTAAACTGCGGCCAACAAGGAGACAAGCCCCATGAACACCACCACCGTTGCGGCCCCCATTGACCCGCGGGCCTTCAAGAGCTTTGCCGAGTTCTACCCCTTCTACCTGAACGAGCACAACAACCGCACCTGCCGCCGCCTGCATTTTGTGGGTTCGTCGCTGGGCCTGGTATGCCTGGCGATGGTGTTCGTCACCGGCAATCCGCTGTGGATTCTGGCGGGCCTGCTGTGCGGTTATGCGTTTG
>CALRZF020000307.1:0-4819 GCA_943372585.1 Ramlibacter sp. 2FC
CCCAAAAGTTGTATGCCTTGGGCCAGGCGTCGGTAGTAACCAGTACACCCGAGGTCGCCAAGGAGACGAAATCCAAGGCGCGCGCCTCTAAAGCCGCGGCTCCCATCCCTGCAAAAACCACCAAAGCTGCTACCGTGCAGTCAACCAGAACAACAACGGGCAAGCAGACAACCCATGCTCATGGCAACCAAAAAACCTCACGAACCGCTGGACGACCTGCGCGCGCCAAGCCTCGCACTGCTCGCGCTTGAATTTCGCGCGCCCTGGGAATTCGGCGCGCTGTTGCCCGCCTGGCCGGCGCTGCAGCGTGCGCCCGCGGGCGACGGCCATGACGTCATCGTCTTTCCGGGCTTGAGCGCCAGCGACGCCAGCACCATCCCGCTGCGCCGCTACATCGGCTCATTGGGCTACAAGACACAAGGCTGGAGCCAGGGCTTCAACTTCGGCCCACGCGCGGGCGTGCTGGACGCCGCCAAGCGCCAGGTACAGGAAGCCTGCGACGCGAGCGGCCGCAAGGTCAGCCTGCTGGGCTGGAGCCTGGGTGGGGTCTATGCGCGTGAACTAGCCAAAGAGATGCCCGACAGTGTGCGAGGCGTCATTACGCTGGGCACGCCGTTTGCCGGGCCGCCCAAGTCCACCAACGCCTGGCGCATTTACGAGCTGACCAGCGGGCGCAACATCGACCGCGAAACGGAGCACTACAACCTGCCGGAGGCGCCGCCGGTGCCCACCACCAGCATCTGGTCGCGCAGCGACGGCATCGTGGCCTGGCAAGGCAGCTTCCAGCGGCCGGCGGACCACAACCCGCACACCGAGAACATTGAAGTGGTGGCCAGCCACATCGGCATCGGCCTGAACCCCAGCGCCTGGTGGGCGGTGGCTGACCGGCTGGCACAGCCTGAGGGCGGCTGGGCGCCGTTTGACCGGTCAGGCATGTATGGGCTGAAGGGGCTGCTTTACCCCGACCCGCACCGCTAGGCGCGTCAGCCGTTCGCCTTGTCGTAGTTGGCGATGCCGTCCAGGATTTCCTTCTTGGCGGCTTCTGGGCCTTCCCAGCCCAGGATCTTGACCCACTTGCCCGGCTCCAGGTCCTTGTAGTGCTCAAAGAAGTGGGCGATGGTCTTCAGGCGCAGCGGGTTCAGGTCTTCGGGCTTTTGCCACTGGGTGTAGATGGACAGGATCTTGTCGGTGGGCACGGCCAGCACTTTGCCGTCTTGCCCTGCTTCGTCTTCCATCATCAGGATGCCGATGGGGCGGCAGGTCACCACCACGCCGGGGATGAGCGGCACCGGGGTGATCACCAGCACGTCAACCGGGTCGCCGTCGCCGCTGATGGTCTTGGGCACGTAGCCGTAGTTGGTGGGGTAGTGCATGGACGTGCTCATGAAGCGGTCCACAAAAATCGCGCCGGACTCCTTGTCCACCTCGTACTTCACGGGATCGGCGTTCATCGGGATTTCGATGATCACGTTGAACGCGTCGGGAACATTCTTGCCGGGGGAGACTTTGTCTAATGCCATGGTTTTCTTCTGTGCAGACTGAGGATAGGGAAAGATCAGGATTAACCCTGATTTTACTTTCGCCAGCCTTGCTTTCCAGGACCCTGTCCCGGAAACGTCATGGTTTGCGCTTATATTCCGCCCGTTGGCCAATCGTCTCCGCCAGTTGGGAGCGACGAGGAAGCAACGCAGCGGGGGTACCGCTAGCGTGGCACCCCCTCCAAGCGAAACAACGAAGGAGATTTAAAAATGACAGGCAACTCGGCGCTGATTCTGGCGCTCGTCTGCGGGTTCGTGGCCGTGGCATACGGCTTCTGGGCACGCAGCTGGATTCTTTCGCAAGACGCGGGCAACGCCCGCATGCAGGAAATCGCGGCGGCCATCCAGGCTGGTGCGGCGGCCTACCTGGCAAGGCAATACAAGACCATCGCCATCGTCGGCGTGGTGCTGGCGGTGCTGATCGCCATCTTCCTGGACGTCAAGACTTCGGTCGGCTTCGTGATCGGCGCGGTGCTGTCCGGCGCCTGCGGCTTCATTGGCATGAACGTGTCGGTACGGGCGAACGTGCGTACGGCGCAGGCCGCCACCCGCGGCATTGGCCCGGCGCTGGACGTTGCCTTCCGGGGCGGCGCCATCACCGGCATGCTGGTCGTGGGCCTGGGCCTGCTGGGCGTGACCGCCTTTTACTGGTACCTCACGGCGGGCGGCATCCCAACGGACGGCAAGGCCTTTGCCACGCTGCTGAACCCGCTGATCGGTTTTGCCTTCGGCTCGTCGCTGATCTCGATCTTTGCGCGTCTGGGCGGCGGCATCTTCACCAAGGGCGCCGACGTGGGCGCCGACCTGGTGGGCAAGGTGGAAGCCGGCATCCCCGAGGATGACCCGCGCAACCCCGCCGTGATCGCCGACAACGTGGGCGACAACGTGGGTGACTGCGCCGGCATGGCCGCCGACCTGTTTGAAACCTACGCCGTGACGCTGATCGCCACCATGGTGCTGGGCGCCCTGCTGGTGGCCGCAGCCCCGGTCAACGCCGTGCTGTACCCGCTGGCGCTCGGCGGCGTGTCCATCATCGCGTCCATCATCGGCTGTTTCTTCGTCAAGGCATCGCCCGGCATGAAGAACGTGATGCCCGCCCTGTACAAGGGCCTGGCCATCGCCGGCGTGCTGAGCCTGATCGCCTTCTTCTTCATCACCAAGCAGATGATCCCGGACAACGCCCTGGGCGGCACCGGTGCGCAGATGAAGCTGTTTGGCGCGTGCTTCGTGGGCCTGGCCCTCACCGGCGTGCTGGTGTGGATCACCGAGTTTTATACCGGCACGCAGTACGCACCGGTGCGCCACATTGCGCAGGCGTCTACCACGGGCCACGGCACCAACATCATTGCCGGCCTGGGCGTGTCCATGCGCTCAACGGCCTGGCCGGTGGTGTTTGTGTGTATCGCCATCCTGGTGGCCTACAACCTGGCCGGCCTGTACGGCATTGCCATCGCTGCCACGTCCATGCTGAGCATGGCGGGCATCGTCGTCGCGCTGGACGCCTATGGCCCCATCACCGACAACGCCGGCGGCATTGCCGAGATGGCCGAGCTGCCCGCCAGTGTGCGTGACATCACCGATCCGCTGGACGCCGTGGGCAACACGACCAAGGCCGTGACCAAAGGCTACGCGATCGGTTCCGCCGGCCTGGCCGCGCTGGTGCTGTTTGCCGACTACACCCACAAGCTGGAGACCTATGGCAAGGCCATCACCTTCGACCTGAGCGACCCGATGGTGATCGTGGGCCTGTTCATCGGCGGCTTGATCCCCTACCTGTTCGGCGCCATGGCGATGGAGGCCGTGGGCCGCGCCGCGGGCGCCGTGGTGGTGGAAGTGCGCCGCCAGTTCCGCGACATCAAGGGCATCATGGAAGGTACGGCCAAACCTGAATACGGCAAGGCCGTGGACATGCTGACCACCGCCGCCATCAAGGAAATGATCGTGCCGTCGCTGCTGCCTGTGGTGGTGCCGATCGTGGTCGGCCTGGTGCTGGGCCCCAAGGCGCTGGGCGGTCTGCTGATGGGCACCATCATCACCGGCCTGTTCGTGGCCATCTCGATGTGCACCGGCGGCGGCGCCTGGGACAACGCCAAGAAGCTGATCGAGGATGACTTCGTTGACAAGGACGGCGTGACCCACAAGAAGGGCGGCGAAACCCACAAGGCCGCCGTGACCGGCGACACCGTGGGCGACCCCTACAAGGACACGGCCGGCCCGGCCATCAACCCGCTCATCAAGATCATCAACATCGTGGCGCTGCTGATCGTGCCGCTGGTGGTGAAGTTCCACGGCGGCTGATACACCCTGCCCCTGGCAAAAAGGCCCGCAGTCGCGGGCCTTTTTCATTGTGCGCGTTGCGTTCAGTCCGGCTCGAAGTACTGCGGGCACCGCTCAAGGATCGCGTCCAGAAAACCCAGTGGCGACTGGATGTGCACGCGCATGGCCTCGCTGGCGGCCGTGCCGTCGCCGTCCAGGATGGCCTGCACGATGACGCGGTGGTGGTCAATGGCGATCTTGTTGCTGCCCACGGCGGGAATCGCCAGGTGGCGGATGCGGTTCATGCCGGTGCGCGCCAGGCGCAGCGGCGTCCAGGCATGCGGGTGCCCGGCCAGCACCAGGATCTGGTGGTGAAACTCCTCGTCAGCGCTCAGGTGGGTGGCGTAGTCTTTTTGGGCGCTGGCTTTGGCCTGGCGGCCCACGATCTTTTCCAGCGTGCGGCGCTGGGCCAGCGGCGCCTGCGCGGCCAGCAAAGCCGCGCGGCATTCAATGGCTTCACGCACAAAAATCGCGTCGGCAATCTTCGCCCGGCTCAGGCGCGCCACGAAGGTGCCGCGCTGCGGCAGGGTTTCCAGCAAGCCCTCGGTCACCAGCTGGCGAAAGGCTTCACGCACCGGCGCACGGCTGACCTGCAGTCCGTCTGATACCGCCTGCTCCGACAGCGCCATGCCCGGCAGGAACGTGCAGTCCAGGATGGCCGAGCGGATCGATTCGTAAACGTCACGGCCCATCTGCCCGCGGGTGGGGCTGGCGACAGGCGCGGAAAGCTCGGGAATGTTCGGTCGGGTTCGTGCCATTGTTGTTTATTTTATTTCAGGATACTAGAATACTAGTTAGTAAAGCACCAGTTAACACCACGGAGACAAACCATGACCTTGCCCCGCCCCGTCCGTTCCACCCGTGCCTTCCTGCGCGCGGCCGTCTGCACCGCGCTGGTGGCCGCATGGCCGCTGGCCGGTCTTTCGCAAGGCGACTACCCGAGCAAACCCATCAAGCTCATCTCG
>CALRZF020000308.1:0-4784 GCA_943372585.1 Ramlibacter sp. 2FC
TGGTCGGCGCGGCCGCATCATCCTGGCGCGCGGAGGGAAGAAAAATCAGCACCAAGGCACCGAGCAGCAACGCGAAAACGGCCAGAAACACCGGCTTGGAAAGCTGGTCCAGCCAGGACGGGTTACGACCGTCACTGGGCGCGCGAAACGGCGTGTTGATGCCGCCGCTGTCCCGGATGAGGCGGGGTGCGGACGTTTGCGGCAGGCGATCCAGCACAGGTGCGGGGTCCATCTTGAGCGTGCGGCACACACTGGATGCCAACGCACGGACAAACACGGCATCCGGCAACAAGTCCAGCCGGTCAGCCTCCAGGGCTTCCAGCTTGCGTACCGGCACCTTGAGTGAAACTGCCAGCGCCGCAATGTGCAGACCGGCTGCCTCGCGGGCCTCGCGCAACAGCGTGCCAGCGCTCGGTCCTGATTGCACCTGCCCGGTCTGCGCCGGATCCTGCGTGTCAGCCTGCTGCTGCAAATCACTCATCAAAGGCCCCCCGTGTGTACGCCGCGGTTTCCCGGGATTGCGGGAAGCGCTTTTTCAGTTGATCGGCCAGCTGATCCATGGCCACCCTGTCGTTCATCCGGCGTTCGACCTTGACGCCCAGCCAGAGCGATTCGGCGTTGGCCAGGTCGCTGTTGTTCAACCGGCGGATATAGAACTGCGCACGCTCAAAATCGCCACGCTGGAACAGCAGGTTCGCCAGGTTGTAGCCCGTCACAGGGTTGCCGGCATCCAGCTCGTAGGCACGCGCCAGGCTTTTCTCGGCTTCGGCGCGCTGGCCACCCCGGGCCTGGCAAACGCCCAGCGCCATCAGCGTCTTGGCCCGCCCGGCATACAGCGGATTGGCCATGGCCAGCTCGAACTCCCGGTAAGAGTCCGGGAATCGGCCTTGTTGACACAGGAGCCAGCCGAAATTGTGGTGGGAATTGGCGTCGCGCGGGTTCAGTGCGATGGCGCGGCGAAAGCTTTCCTCGGCTTGGCGCATGTCGTTCAGCCGCATGTAGATCAGGCCACGCAGGTTGTAGGCATCCGGGAAGTTAGGGTCGGCGTTGATAACCTGCTTGAGCTCGTCCAGCGCCACATTGGTCTGGCCCTGCTCGAAATAGCCGATGGCCAGTTCCATCCGGATACGCGCGCGCTTGCGGCTTTCCGGCTCGTCCGATTCCGTCAGAATATCGTTGCGTGCACCGGTTGCATCCCCGCCGCCTGTGTTGCCGGCACAACCTGCCAGCGCCGCGCAAAGCAGCAGGCACGCCCACACAAGCCGCCGCACGGCGGTAGTGCCTTCACCCAACGCAAGTGCATTCATGGTCTCAGGGTCTCCTTGGCCTGGCTGGGTGCAGGCTTGACAGGCATCAGCATCACGGTGCGCTGCTGGGCGATGCGCTCGCCCACCCGGGTGCGGTCCCTGACGTCGCCGGCCAGTTGGCCGCAGGCTGCATCAATGTCGTCCCCACGTGTTTTGCGCACGGTGGTGACGATACCAGCATCACTGAGGATTTTTGCGAATGCCTGCACCTGATTTTGCGGCGAACGCAGCAGCCCGGAGGCTGGGAACGGATTGAACGGGATCAGGTTGAGCTTGCACGACACGCCGTTGCCGCCGTGGCGGCGCACCAGCTCGACCAGCTGGTGCGCATGCTCGGGCTGGTCATTCACACCGTCGAGCATGCAATATTCAAAAGTGATGAAGTCGCGCGGGGCGTGCGCCAGATAGCGGTTGCACGCGTCCAGCAGCTCGGCCAGCGGGTATTTGCGGTTCAGGGGAACGAGGTTGTCCCTGAGGGCGTCATTGGGCGCGTGCAGCGACACGGCCAAAGCGACCGGACAGTCTTCGCCCAGGCGGTCCATCATCGGCACCACGCCCGAGGTAGACACCGTCACACGGCGGCGCGACAGGCCGTAGCCGTGGTCGTCCAGCATCACGCGCAGGGCCGGCACCAGCGCCGAATAGTTTTGCAGCGGCTCGCCCATGCCCATCATCACCACGTTGGAGATGACGCGCTCTGCCTTGTTGAGATGACCCCGCAGGAAACGCTCGGCGAACCAGAGCTGGGCGACGATTTCGCCCGTGGTGAGGTTGCGGCTGAACCCCTGGTGCCCCGTAGAGCAGAAGCGGCAGCCCACGGCACAACCGGCTTGCGACGACACGCACAGGGTGCCCCGGTCATCCTCGGGAATGAACACGGCTTCCACGGCATCGCCGCCGCCCACGTCAAACAGCCATTTGATGGTGCCGTCTGCGGATTCGTGCTGGGTGATGACCGGCAGCGCCTGCAAATGGGCCGTGGTCTTGAGTTTTTCGCGCAGCGACTTCGCCAGATCGCTCATCTGGTCGAAATCGGTCGCGCCTTTTTGGTGAATCCAGCGAAACAGCTGCGTCGCGCGAAAGCGCTTTTCACCGAGCCGTTCGCAAAAGGCGGCCAAGCCCTCCAGGTCGAAGTCGAGAAGGTTGGCCGTCATTGCATGGGGTTACCCGCTCAGCGCGAGTAAACGTTCATGCCGGGGAAGAAGAAGGAAACTTCAACCTTGGCGGTTTCAACAGCGTCAGAGCCGTGCACGGCGTTGGCGTCGATGCTGTCAGCGAAGTCGGCGCGGATGGTGCCGGGGGCAGCCTTCTTGGGGTCGGTCGCGCCCATCAGGTCGCGGTTCTTGAGGATGGCGCCTTCGCCTTCCAGGGCCTGAATCATCACGGGGCCGGAAATCATGAATTCGACCAGGTCCTTGAAGAAGGGGCGCTCCTTGTGGACAGCGTAGAACTGCTCGGCTTCACCGCGCGACAGGTGGGCCATTTTGGCGGCGACCACCTTCAGGCCGGCGGCCTCAAAGCGGGCGTAGATCTGGCCGATCACGTTCTTGGCCACGGCGTCGGGCTTGATGATGGAGAGGGTGCGTTCGATAGCCATTTGAATGTTCTTCCTGAAAACTTGGAAATTGTTTTTTTGCCCCACGGGCAAAGCCTTGCATTTTAACCTGTGCAGGCGACTGGCCTGTGACCGGACCAGTGCTTAACGGCCCCGGCCACCTCGCCGCTGGCCGTTTCCGCCCCCCGGGCCGCCGCCACCGCCCCGGCGCGGGCCTTGCCCTTGGCCGGGCCCCTGCCGCTGGCGGGTAAAGCTGTCCGCACCGATGTAGCCGAAGGCGGTTTTCATCGGATCGGGCTGGGCGCTTTGCCCGGCGCCCGAGCGGTCCTGCGGCTTCTTGCGGCGCTGCCCCTGGCCCATGCCCTGCCCTGCGCCCATACCGCCCTGGCTACCGCCTGCATTGCCAGCCTGGTTGCCAGGCCCAGACGGACGCGGGCCGCCGCTGCGCCCGCCCCGTCGGCGATTGTTGCTGCTGCGCCCGCCCCGGCCGCCATCGCCGCGCTCTTCGCTCTCGGGGCGCTGCGCGCGCTCGTCACCCGGCCCGCCCGCGGCTTGCACCAGCGCCCGGATGTCACGCTCATCCAGTTCCATCCAGCCGCCGCGCTTCAAGCCGCGGGGCAGCACCATGGCGCCATAGCGGATTCGGATCAGCCGGCTGACGGCGTGGCCCACGGCCTCGAACATGCGGCGGACCTCGCGATTGCGCCCTTCGGAGATGGTCACTCGATACCAGGTGTTGGCGCCCTCGCCGCCACCATTTTCAATGGAACCGAATTGCGCCATGCCGTCGTCCAGCTTCACACCGGACAGCAAGCGGTCTTTCTCGTCGTTGTTCAGCGCCCCCAGGACGCGCACGGCGTATTCACGCTCCAGGCCAAACCGTGGGTGCATCAGCTTGTTGGCCAATTCCCCCGAACTGGTGAACAGCAACAGGCCTTCTGTATTCAGGTCCAGCCGGCCCACGGACTGCCATTTGCCCTGAAACAGCTTGGGCAGGCGGCGGAACACAGTGGGGCGGTTCTGCGGGTCGTCGTGCGTGACGACTTCGCCTGTGGGCTTGTGGTACGCAATAACCCGGGCCGGCGGCGGTGCGATCCGAAACCGGATGGGCTTGCCGTTGACCTTGATCTGGTCGCCGAACTGGATGCGCTGGCCAATGTGGGCGGGCTCGTTGTTGACCGAGATGCGGCCCTCCAGAATCAGCTGCTCCATCTCCAGCCGCGAGCCCAAGCCTGCCTGGGCGAGTACCTTGTGCAGCTTGGGCGTTTCGGCCTGCGGCGCGAGCACGCGCTTGGCCAACGCGACATCGGGGCTTTCTTCATCGGCGTCAAATTGACCCGACACCACGTCGGCAAACTGGATGCCGGGTACTTCCTGGCGGGCGGCTTGCGCTACCGCGCGCGCACGGCCGGAACCTTCATCGTCGCCATCTTCGTCCTCGTCGCTGTCGTCGCCATCTTCATAGTCGTCGTGCGAATCGGCGCGAGCCGCTACGGGCGCCTGCGCAGCAGCGTCGGGGCGATTTTCACCCGTATTCGGCGGGGTCTGCACGGGCTCGACGCCCTCGGTGGGTTCGGTCATGTGAAGTCCCGTTGGGTGGGTTCGGCGTCGTGGGGGGCGCCGGGCGCCGGATCGGCGACAGCGGGGGATTCGTCGCCGGATGCAGCCGGCGATTCAGGTTCGGGTGCGGGTTCAAGGTCGGGCTCGCCATCCATCGGCAAGCCTGGTTGTGCGTCGTCGGCGCGACCGGCGTTCAGGGCCTCCAGCACGCCGGCCTGCTCCGCGGGGTTGCCCAGCTCGGGCAACTGGTCCAGTGACTCCAGCCCCAGGTCGTCCAGGAACTGGCGTGTGGTCGCAAACAGGGCTGGCCGTCCGGCGGCCTCCCGGTGGCCGATGACTTCGACCCAACCACGGTCTTCCAG
>CALRZF020000309.1:0-4774 GCA_943372585.1 Ramlibacter sp. 2FC
AAGGCCCGTATCGCCGCCGGCCCCAGCACCCGCCAGCAGGCTGGCCCCCGCAAACTCGCCATTCAAAAGCATGTCCATGATCCACCGCCCCAACGTTGTTGCTCTTGTTTCCAAGAGTAAGAACATGCAGCCATGCCGGGACGTGAATATGTCCGGTGCTTTTGTGAGAAATTAACAGTGAGCCCTGCGCCAACGGGCAGGGTCAGGACCAGGGTGACAGGGCAGCCTGCGTTTCGTCCAGCAAGCGCCGCAGCTGGGGCATGCGTGCATTACCGTCCCCCACCAGCCCGGCCTTGGCGTCGGTCTCCAGCGTGGCACAGACGGCCTGGATGGCCACCGCGCCAATGTTTCCAGCAGCGCCCTTGAGCGCATGGGCGGCCCGCGAGAGTTCTTCCGCGTCGCCTGCAGCGATGGCCTGGCCGATGTCGTCCAGGCGGCGGGGGGCATCGGCCAGGAACAGGCCCACGACCTCGCGCGTCATGCTCAGGGCTTCATCGTCAAATTCCTTGAATTCGTTGAGTCGGCTGAAATCCATCACCGGCCCGGTGCTCGGCGCGATCACCCGGCTGGGCGCCGCTTGCCCGTCGCCGTGCGACGCGGTAGCAGCTTCTCCGGCGCCACCGTCCACGGGCATCCTGGCCTGCACCCACTTCTCGATGGCCTGGGCCAGCGCCGACACCTGCAGCGGCTTGGTCAGGTAGTCGTGCATGCCGGCGGCTTCGCAGCGGGCGCGGTCTTCGGCAGACGCTGCGGCGGTCAGGGCAATGATCGGCGGCGAACGGCCGCCCCAGGCGGCAAGGATCTGTTGCGTGGCCTGCAACCCGTCCACGTCGGGCATGTTCACGTCCATCAGGATCGCATCGATCGTGCGCCCGTGCATCATCGCGTGCGCCACGACCTCGACGGCTTCGCGCCCGTCCACGGCGGTCAGGATGTCGTAGCCCAGCTTGAGCAGCATCGCGCAGGCCACCTTGAGGTTGACCGCGTTGTCGTCGGCCACCAGCACCGTCGCGTGCTTCTTGACGTCCATGACCAGGCTGCCGCCCTTGCTGCCACCCGCGTTGTCAGATGAGATGCAGCGCGCAATGGTGTCAAACAGCTGGCTCTGGCGTGCCGGCTTGAGCAGCCGCGCATCAAACAGGCTGGCATTTTCGTCACCGGCGGGCATGAAGCCAGAACTGAGCAGCAGCAGCGGAATGTCGCGCCATTCAGGGTTCGCGCGGATGGTGCGCGCCAGGGTCACGCCGTCCATCTCCGGCATGTGCATGTCCGTCACGATGATGTCGGGCAGCCAGGCCTCGCGGCCCTCAGTACCCGGTGCCCCGCTTTCTGCCTGCTGCAGCAACGCCAATGCCTGCGCACCCGATTCAGCGCTGACGACCTCCATGCCCCACAGCTGGAGCTGGCGCGTGAGGATGCGCACGTTGGTGGCGTGGTCGTCCACAATCATGGCGCGGTTGGCCTTGAGTGTGCCAACCACCGAAGGGCCCAGTGCGGGCGCCGCTTCGTCGGTGGGTTCGGCGGCGATGGTGAACCAGAATGTGGAGCCGCGGCCCAGCTCGCTTTCCACCCCGATCTGGCCGTCCATCAGCTCGACAAGCCGTTTGCAGATGGCCAGGCCCAGGCCTGTGCCGCCGTACTTTCGCGTGGTGGACGCATCGACCTGCGTGAAGGCTTCAAACAAGGATTCCAGGCGCTGCGGCGGTATACCGATGCCACTGTCGGTGACGCGAAATTCGATCACCGCGCGGCCTGCGCCGTTGTCGGGCTTGAGCAGCCTGGCCTGTACCGTGACTTCTCCCTGCGCGGTGAATTTCACGGCGTTATTGACCAGGTTGATCAGCACCTGGCGCAGCCGTGTGATGTCGCCCTTGATGGCAGCAGGCATGCCGCCCGTGCGTGCTTCAGCGACGTCAACGATGAGTTCCAGGCCTTTTTCACGCGCGCGCGGCGCGGCGATGTCGCAAGCCTCTTCGACGGCACCGCGCAGGCTCAGGGGCTCGGACTCCAGCTCCAGCTTGCCCGATTCGATTTTTGAAAAGTCCAGGATGTCGTTGATCACCGCCAGCAGCTGGTCGCTGGACAGGCGTACCGTCTGCAGATAGTCGCGTTGCTCGGCATCCAGGGGCGTCTCGGCCAGCAGGGTGCTCATGCCCACTACGCCGTTGAGCGGCGTGCGAATCTCGTGGCTCATGGTGGCCAGGAAGGCTGCCTTGGCGCGGGCAGCGGCCAGCGCCTCCTCGCGTGATGCAGCCAGCTCGGCCGTACGCTCCTGAACACGCGCTTCCAGCGTTTCATTGGCCTCTTTCAAGGCACGTGCATCGCTTTTGACCTGCTCGCGGTAGTTGTGCAGTTGCTGGGCGCTGTCATGCAGCACTTCGGAAAGCTGCCGTATTTCGCGAATGCGCGTGGCCAGGTCGATGACGGGCACATCACCGCGTCCGATCTGCCCGGCAGCGTTGCTCAAGCGGCCCAGCCTGCGGCCAATGCCAGTGGCGACCAGCAGCGCAATGAGTGTGGACAGCGCCACCAATGCGGCAATCACACCCAGAGACACTTTCCACGCCCGGTTGATCTCGGCCGTGAAATCGGTTTCAGGCGCGGCAACCACCAGCGTCCAGCGCAAGCCAAGGGCCTCGCCAAACGGTCGCTGCACCATCAGCAGTGCGCCGGCTTCTGTGCGCAGGCGCTGCAGCCGGGTGTCGCTGGCGACCGTGTCGGCAGTGCGGCTGGCCCACATGCTTTGCAGCCCCTCGAAGCTGGCACGGATGACGCTGTTGGCGCTGTCGCGCGGGCTGCGCCGCTCGGTGCGGCCATTCACGTCTGCAAACAATGCATCACCGGCTGAACTGGCCACCAATGCACCTTTTTCGTCCACCACAAATGCAGCGCCGCGCGAGCTGATGCGCTGCGTTCGCAATGCATCAGCCAGATGCTTCAGGTACAAGTCGGTGCCGAATACGCCTGCTGCACCGCCGTCGGCGTCATAGACCGGTTGCGACAGGCTGACCACGAGCTGGCCCTGGAAGACCTGCACGCCAGAGAAAACACGGCCTTTGGCCTCCATGGCACCGGCGTACCAAAGCCGGGTGCGCGGTTCAAAGCTGCCGCTGTCGCCTGGCAGCGCCCGGCTGCGATCCCCGGGCCGCTGCGCCAGGTAAAAGCTGCGGGCTGCTTCGTCCGCCCGGCGGATGCCCACCCTGACGCCTTCGCCGGTGTTTTCAACGCCGAAGTACTCGCCGCGCGCGTTGCCGTAGTACAGCAGCGGCACGGACGGTGACTGGCGGGTCAGCGCAAAAGCCATGGATTCAAATTGCGCCGGCTCACGCAGCCAGGTGCGTGCCTGCTGCACCTGGGCGGGGGTCATGCGTTCCGGGAACAGCCCGTTGAGTACCGCATGGGCCTGGCGCAGGTGGTCTTCTGTACCTGATTGCACGAGCCCCGCCACATGGGTCAGGATGCTGCCGGCAAGGTCTTCTGCGGCCTGCGAGCTGGCACGCGCCATGAGCCACGCCACCAGAACCGCCGGCACCAGCGTGAGCAACAACAGGCTGACGCCCAGTATTCTGCGCAGCGAATACAGACGCATCAGCCCAGCCTGAAGCTCAAAGGGCCAGGCCGATGACCTCGGCCGCGTCCATGGGCATGGAACGCCCGGGCAGTTCCACCAGGGCCCGGCGGTCAATGCGCACCGCGCCGGTGATGCTGCGCAGCGTGGTCACACTGGCGGTAATGGCCCAGCCCAGCGCATTGGCCTGCTTTTGCAGCAGCATGGTCGCGCTGACCGCATCGCCCACGGGCAGGATCTGGGCGGCCGTGCCGTGCAGCGGGTCCTGCAGCACTGTCAGCGTCACCGGCCCGCTGTGAAGGGCCACGTTCACCTCGAACCGCGGCAATTCGCGGCCCGGGTACTGTGCGTGCAGATACTGGCGAATGGCGTGGGCCGACTCCACCAGGCCCAGGCCGGCGCGCACCGCGCGCAAGCCATGGTTGACGGACTTGGTGTCCGTGCTGTCCACAAAAACAGCCAGCAGTCCCTCACCGATGAACTGCATGTGCCGGGCGCCAAACAGGTGGACGGTGTCACCCGCACTGCCATAAAACTTCTTGACCAGCTCGGTCAGTTCAGCACTGCTGAGTTTTTCGGCCACGGTCGCGTAATTGGGGATGTCCACGAACAGGACTGTGGCGTGATCAAATTTGACGTCGCCTTCGGTCCCATCGCCCGCCGGCCAGCGTTCGCTGAGCTCTTTGGCCAGGCGCTGCTCATACAGCTTGGCCAGGTTGTGCTTCTGGTCTTCCAGCGCGGCCTGGACAGCGGCACCCACAGCCATTGTCTGCAACGTCGACTGCATGACGCGCTTGTTGAGCTGCGCGGCTGCGGCTTCGCGCAGCTCGCCGGGCCGAAACGGTTTGGTGATGTAGTCATCCGCCCCCGTTGTCATGCCGATGCGCATGTGCGCGCGCTCCTGCAATGACGTGAGCAGAATGACTGGAGTAGCCGCCAGCGCGGCATTCTGGCGAACCGCCGCCAGCATCTGGAAACCGTTGAGCTCCGGCATCTGCACGTCGCTGATGATCAGGTCCGGGCGGTGTTCCTGCACCAGTTGCAAGCCTAAAGCGCCGTTTTCCGCTGTCAGTACGTCGTAGCCGTCTTTTTTGAGCACTGATGCCACGAGCATTCGCGTGCCGGCATCGTCTTCCATGACGACGATCAAGGGCATCGTTTGTATCCTTTTGTAGTCCGCCAACGCATAGCTACCACAAGCAGCAG
>CALRZF020000310.1:0-4766 GCA_943372585.1 Ramlibacter sp. 2FC
TATCCTGGCCAACAGCACCAGCACCGCCACGACCTACCGCCTGTACCGGGTTGCAGGCACGGCACTGCAAGGCGCAGCCAACAACGGTGCGGTCACTGCCACCGGCATCGGCACCACCGTGGGCCTGACCGGCACGCCCAACGGCCTGACCGAGGTGACCAACGCCGTGACGGGCTGCGCCACCAACATCAACACCTACCCTTGCCTGATCGCCAGCACGGGCACCACCAACCGCACCTGGGGCATCAATACCCAGACCGGCGCCGCCACGAACATCGGCGTCACAGGTTTCACCCTGAACGACCTGTCGCGTTCATTCCCTGTTGATGCGCAGGTGGCCAAGACGCGCAGCAGCCCGGCTGTCATGACGCAGGGCGAAGACACCACCGTCAGCTATGTGATCACCGTGACCAACGCCGGGCCTGGCGTGGTGGGGGGCGGCGCAACCATCACCGACACGCTCAACCCCGCCATCTTCAATGTGGCGGCCGCCACATGGACCTGTGCGGTGACCAATGCCGGTTCGGCGACGACCGTCGCCACGTCGTGTGGCGCAGCGTCGGGCACGGGCAACATCAACCGCACGGTCACGCTGTCCGCCGGCGGCGTGCTCACGTTCAACCTCAGCGCGCCCTTGCTGGCCACCTTCAACGGCACGGCCACCAATGCCGCCACGATGGCGCTGGTGCAGAACGTGACGGATCCCACACCCGGCGACAACACCGGCAATGCGCCGGGGACGACTGTCAACGCGGCGACGATCCTGACGATTTCCAAGGCCAATACCGGCACGGCGATCGTTGCCGGCACCACCACGAACTATGTGATCACCATCGCCAATACAGGCTTTGCCGACGCGGATGACGCTGCAGTGCGCGATGCCGATACCGACGGCCTGGCCTGCACCCAGGTGGTCTGCTCCAGTGCGGTGGGCCCGGGCGCAGCCTGCCCGCCACCGGCCAATGTCACCATCGCCAACCTGCAGAACACGGGGCCTTCAGGCGGCATACGGGTGCCGGACTTTCCCTACGGCACGACGCTGACCTTCACCATCACCTGCCAGGTCGAAAACCCCTGAGCCTCACACGCCGGAGCGGCGCAGACGACGTACCAACAGCACTGCAAACACCAGTGCAAAGCCGGCGAAACACAGGAACGACCAGTTGGCGATCGACAGCCCCAAAAAAGTCCAGTCGATCTTGGTGCAGTCGCCGCTGCCCTTGAAGATCATGGGTACGGCCCGCTTGAGCGGGAACGTCTCGATCATTCCGTAGAAGTCGCGCCCGCAGGACACGATCTCGGGCGGGTACCACTGAAGGAAGCTCTGGCGTGCGGCAACAAAAGCGCCAAACCCCACCATCAGCAGCGCGGCGCCGCCCAGCCCGATGTGGGCACCCCGCCCCTTGAATGCAGCAGCCAGCGCGGCCAGCACCGCCACCAGGATCAGTGCATAACGCTGCACGATGCACATCGGGCACGGCTCCAGCCCCACCCCATGCTGCAAATACAAGCCAAAGGCCAGCATGGCCACACAAGCAGCTGCAATCGCTGCAAACACCCGGCGCGGGTGCGTCTCAAACCAGTTCAGCAAGATGCGTCCTCAAACACGGCAACGCCGTGTCAGGACGCGCCTTCTTCTTCAAACAAACGGGCCCTGCGCGGCGTGACCACCAGCGTTTCGCCCTCCTTCAGCCCCAGGTCCCGGAACTGCTGCGCAGGAATCTGCGCCTCAATGATCGGGTCACGGTGGGCATTGTCCGATGGTTTGGGGTCTTCCACCGGAATAAGTTCCAGCCGTGTCAGCGGGCCGACCGTGATGGCGCGGTCCAGCTGCACCACGATGCCCTGGCTGCCCGGCGCATAGCGCTGCACATCCAGGTCGTAGGGGCGCACGTAGCCCACGCCGGGAATCAGGTTCACATCGCCCAGGAAGCCGTGCACAAACGGGCTGGCCGGGTGTTCCCACACGTCCTGCGGCGTGCCGACCTGTTCGATCTGGCCCTGGTTGATGACCACGACGCGGTCGGCCACTTCCAGCGCTTCTTCCTGGTCGTGTGTCACGAAAATGCTGGTCACGTGCAGCTCGTCGTGCAGGCGGCGCAGCCAGCGGCGCAGTTCCTTGCGCACCTTGGCGTCCAGCGCACCAAAAGGCTCGTCCAGCAACAGCACCTTGGGCTCCACGGCCAGCGCGCGCGCCAGGGCAATGCGCTGGCGCTGGCCACCCGACAACTGCGCCGGGAAGCGATCGGCCAGCCAGTCCAGCTGCACCAGCTTGAGCAAGTCGTGCACCTTTTTGCTGATCTGGGCTTCCGACGGGCGCTGGCCGCGCGGCTTGACGCGCAGGCCGAAGGCCACGTTCTCAAACACCGTCATGTGGCGAAACAGCGCGTAGTGCTGGAACACAAAGCCCACCTGGCGTTCACGCACGTGCTTGTCCGTGGCGTCTTCGCCGCTGACAACGATGTTGCCTTGGTCAGCCGTCTCCAGCCCGGCAATGATGCGCAGCAGCGTCGTCTTGCCGCAGCCCGACGGGCCCAGCAGCGCGACCAGCTCGCCGGACTCAATGTCCAGCGACACGTCGCGCAGCGCGCGGAACTCGCCGAAATTCTTGCTGATGTTGCGGATTTCAATACTCATGTTCGGCCTTCATGTGCTTTCTTTCAGGATCAGTGCCGGGCGGGCCGTTTGCGGCGCCTCGGGCGGCAAGTCGGCGGCGGCCTTCATTTCACGTTCAAACTTCCACTGCACAAACGACTTGATGGCCAGCGTCACGAGTGCCAGCAAGGCCAGCAACGACGCCACGGCAAAGGCGGCGACGGACTGGTACTCGTTGTAGAGCACCTCCACGTGCAGCGGCATCGTGTTGGTCTGCCCGCGGATGTGGCCAGACACCACCGACACCGCGCCAAACTCGCCCATCGCCCGCGCATTGCACAGGATCACGCCGTACACCAGGCCCCACTTGATGTTGGGCAGCGTCACGCGCCAGAAGGTCTGCCAGCCGGTGGCGCCCAGCACGATGGCGGCCTGCTCTTCGTCGCTGCCCTGCGCCTGCATCAGCGGGATCAGCTCGCGCGCAATGAACGGGAACGTGACAAAAATGGTGGCCAGGATGATGCCCGGCACGGCAAACACAATCTTGATGTCGTGCGCCGCCAGCCAGGGCCCAAACCAGCCTTGCGCGCCAAACACCAGCACATAGATCAGCCCCGCCACCACCGGCGACACCGAGAACGGCAGGTCCACCAGCGTGGTGAGGAAGGCCTTTCCACGGAACTCGTACTTGGCAATGGCCCAGGCGGCGGCAATGCCGAACACCAGGTTCAGCGGCACGGCCACGGCCGCGGTGATCAGCGTCAGGCGGATGGCCGACCAGGCGTCGGGTTCACGCAGGGCTTCCAGGTAGGCCGCCCCGCCCTTGCGCAGCGCCTCGGCAAACACGGCGGCCAGCGGCAGCACCAGGAACAGCAGCATGAACACCAGCGCCGCGCCAATCAGCGTGCGCCGCACCCAGGGCGATTCGGTAGAGGTGACGGAAGTACGGTGTGCATTGCTCATGCCATGGCTCCCCCCGAACGCTTGCGCTGCCAGGCCTGCAGCGCGTTGATGACAAACAGCAAGACAAACGAAATCAGCAGCATCACCACCGCCACGGCGGTCGCCCCCGCATAGTCGTATTGCTCGAGCTTGCTGATGATGATCAGCGGCGTGATTTCCGACACCATGGGCATGTTGCCGGCAATGAAGATCACCGAGCCGTATTCACCAATGGCGCGGGCAAACGCCAACGCAAAGCCTGTCAGCAGGGCCGGCAGGATGGCCGGGAAGATCACGCGCGCGAAGGTCTGCAGCCGGGTAGCGCCCAGGCACAGCGCAGCTTCTTCCAGCTCTTTCTCGGCATCTTCCAGCACCGGTTGAACCGTGCGCACCACAAACGGCAGGCCGATGAAGATCAGCGCAATGACCACGCCGTTGGGGTTGTAGGCCAGCTTGATGCCGTGCGGCTCAAAAAACTGGCCGATCCAGCCGTTGCCGGCCAGCAGAGCGGTCAATGAAATGCCGGCCACCGCCGTGGGCAGCGCAAACGGCAGGTCCACCAGCGCGTCCACGATCTTTTTGCCGGGGAACTCATAGCGCACCAGCACCCAGGCCACCAGCAGCCCGAAGACCAGGTTCACGGTCGCCGCGATGGCGGATGCGCCGAAGGTGAGCTTGTACGACGCCACGACGCGCGGCGAACTGATAGCCGCCCAGATCTGGTCCCAACTCAGCGTGAGCGTCTTGAAGACCAGGGCGGACAGGGGGATCAACACGATCAGGCACAGGTAAAACAGCGTGAAGCCCAGCGTGAGGCCAAAGCCGGGCAGCACACGCCGGCCGCTGCGGCGCGCGGGCGCCCCCGCCGCAGACCGCGGCATTGCAATAGTTGTAGCACTCATGATGTCTTTTCGTGGGCCACCGCGGAACCGGCTTTGCCGGGCCGCTGGTGGCGCCCCCTTGAGGGGGAGGCGCCGCAGGCGCTTCGGGGGTGTTTCATTTCACGGTATAAATTTTGTCGAACTGGCCGCCGTCGTTGAAGTGCACCTTTTGTGCATCCGCCAGCGAGCCGAAATACTCGGACACCGGCACCAGCGTCAGCGGCTTGAACGTGCTGGCGTATTTCTTCAAGATGGCGGGCGAGCGCGGGCGCAGCGCGTGCTTGGCGGCAATCTCCTGGCCCTCGTCGGAGTACAGGTAGTCCAGATACGCCTTGGCCAGCTCGCCAG
>CALRZF020000311.1:0-4736 GCA_943372585.1 Ramlibacter sp. 2FC
GACGCCCAGGCCACACGGGCGCAGCACCTGCTCATGCAGCGCGCCGGCCTGGCCGTGGCGCAGCTCGCCCTGGCGGTAGCACCCCATGCCCGCAAGGTATGGCTGGCCTGCGGGCCGGGCAACAACGGCGGCGACGGGTTGGAGGCCGCCATGCACCTGCAGCAATGGGGCCGTTCGCCTCTGGTCACTTGGCTGGGTGATGAGTCCTCTGCGCCTGAGGATGCCCGCGCATCGCTCGTACGCGCCCGCCATGCCGGCGTGCAGTTTGCCGACGCACCGCCCCACGACCTGACGGCGCAGGACCTGTGCATTGACGCGCTGCTGGGCATCGGTAGCAGCCGCCCGCCCGAAGGGCGCATGGCTGAGTGCATGGATGCCCTGAACGCGCTGGCGGCGCCCGTGCTGGCTGTGGATATACCCACGGGCCTGGACCCGGACACCGGCGCCATTTCTGCGCCCGGAATCCACGTGCGGGCAGAGTGGACCTTGAGCCTGCTGACGCTCAAGCCGGGGCTGTTCACGGCGCATGGGCGTGATGCAGCGGGCCAAGCCTGGCTCGATGCCCTGGCAGTCGATGCCAGCGCTGCAACGCCCTGCGCCTGGCTGGTGGGACCGCCGCCTGCATCTGCGCGCCTGCATGCATCGCACAAAGGCAGCTATGGCGATGTGGCCGTGATCGGTGGCGCACACGGCATGGCCGGCGCTGCACTGCTGGCGGCGCGCGCCGCCTTGCGCGGGGGTGCAGGCCGCGTGTTTGCAGGCCTGCTGGACACGCCTGGCCCGGCGTACGACCCAGGCCACCCCGAGCTGATGCTGCGCCACTGGCAATCGCTGGACCTGAAGACCATGACCGTGGTGTGCGGCTGCGGCGGGGGCGACGCCGTGCGCGCAGTGCTGGGCACCGTGCTTTCGGCGGCGCAGCGCTTGGTGCTGGACGCAGATGCGCTGAATGCCATATGCACCGATGCACAGCTGCAAACTTTGCTGCGCGCACGTGCGCAGCGGCACCCCGGCACCACCCTCCTGACTCCGCATCCCCTGGAGGCGGCAAGATTGCTGGGCAGCAGCACGGCCAGCGTGCAGGCCAACCGCCTGCAGGCGGCGCAGCAACTTGCGCAGCAGTTTGATTGCGCCGTGATTCTGAAAGGTTCCGGCAGCGTGATTGCGCGGCCCGGCCATGGGCCGCTGATCAACCCGACCGGCAATGCCCGGCTGGCCACCGCTGGTACGGGCGATGTTCTGGCCGGATTGGCTGGCGCTTGCCTGGCCTCAGGCGCGACTGTTTTTGATGCTGCGTCCCACGCGGCATGGCTGCATGGCCTGGCGGCGGATCACTGGCCCGATGGCCAGGCCCTGAGCGCAGGGGCCCTGGCCGAAAGGCTCTGATCGAGCCCGTATTGAGTGGGGTCAGCCCCGCCCGGCAAAGGGCATTTTGGTCGCCATGACCGTATGGAACATGACGTTGGCTTCAAGCGGCAAATTGGCCATGTACAGCACTGACTGGCCAACAATGTTGACGTCCATCAGCGGCTCCACGGCGATCTCGCCATTGGCTTGGGGTACGCCCTTGGCCATGCGCATGGCCATCTCGGTGCCGGCATTGCCCACGTCGATCTGACCCACGGCGATGTCATGTTTGCGGCCGTCCAGTGACGCCGTCTTGGTCAGGCCCATCACGGCATGCTTGGTCGCCGTGTAGGCAATCGAGTTGGGCCGCGGCGTGTGCGCCGAGATGGATCCGTTGTTGATGATGCGACCGCCCTTGGGGTCCTGTGCCTTCATGACGCGAAACGCGTGCTGGATGCAATAGAACATGCCGTTGAGGTTGATGTCCACCACGTTCTTCCACTGCTCGATGGTCAACTCGTCCAGCGGCACGCCGGGCGCATTGACGCCGGCATTGTTGAACAGCAGGTCCACGCGGCCAAAGGCCTGGACGACACGGTCAAACAACGCGCGTACGGCCTGCGGGTCGGCCACATCGGTGGGCACGGCCACCGCACGCGGACCGGCGCCCGATTCAGCTGCCACGGCCTCCAGCGGCTCGGCACGCCGCCCTGCCAGGGCCACATGCCAGCCGTCTTTCAACAGCGCCAGCGCTGCGGCCTTGCCAATGCCGGTGCCTGCGCCCGTCACGATCGCAATCTTGCTCATTTACGGAAGTCTCCTGTGTTTTTGTTTCAACGACGTGATTTGCGGCTCTTGCTTTTGGCCGCCGCTTTTTTGACCGATGCCTTGAGTTCCTGAATGGGGGAGCGCGGCGCCCGGTCGGCCGCAGGCGCCGGGCTGCGCGCGGCCTTGGCAGCGCGTTTGGCAGATGACTTGGCCGGCACGCCTTGCGGCCCACGACCCGCCGGGCCGCCCACGCCTTTGTCCTTCATGGCCCGCGACAGCAGCTCCTCGCCCTCGCGCACCAAGCGGAAGTCGATCTTGCGGCCGTCCAGATCGACCCGGCTGACCTGCACGCGCACCCGTGAGCCGATGGCGTAGCGGATGCCTGTGCGTTCGCCGCGCAGCTCCTGGCGGGCCTCGTCGAACTTGAAATACTCGCCGCCCAGCTCCGTGATGTGCACCAGGCCCTCGACGTACATGGCGTCCAGCGTCACGAAGATGCCGAAGCTGGTGGCCGCCGTGACGACCCCGCCATATTCCTCACCCAGGTGCTCGCGCATGTACTTGCACTTGAGCCAGGCCTCCACGTCGCGGCTGGCTTCGTCAGCGCGGCGCTCGTTGGCGCTGCAATGCAGGCCCGCGGCCTCCCAGGCTTGGGTGTCCTTGCTGGGTGGCGCCACGGCCTTCTTGGGCTTTTGCCCCGGGGCCCGCACACGTGCGGCCAGCCGGCGCGCCAGCTTTTCGTGCGCTTCGCCCGGCGTGGGCAATGCGGGCAGCTCGTACTTGCCGCCTGCCAGAATCGCCTTGATCACCCGGTGCACCAACAGATCGGGATAACGCCGGATCGGGCTGGTGAAGTGGGTGTATGCCTCATAGGCCAGGCCGAAGTGGCCGCTGTTGATCGGCGTGTAGATGGCTTGCGACATCGACCGCAGCAGCATGGTGTGGATCTGCTGCGCGTCAGGGCGCTCCTTGGTTGCTTCGGCAATGCGCTGGAATTCACCCGGCGTGGGCTCGTCGCCAATCGTCAGGCCCACACCCATGGCCTTCAGATAGCCACGCAGGACGTCTTTCTTCTCGGGCGTCGGGCCCTCGTGCACGCGGTACAAGCCGTTTTGCTTGCTCTGCAAGATGAAGTCGGCACTACAGACGTTGGCCGCCAGCATGGCCTCTTCGATCAGGCGGTGGGCGTCGTTGCGCGTGCGCGGCACGATCTTTTCGATGCGGCCGTTTTCGTCGCAGACGATCTGGGTTTCAGTCGTCTCAAAGTCCACGGCACCGCGCTGCTGGCGCGACTTGAGCAACGCGCGGTACACATCGTGCAGGTTCTCCAGGTCACCGATGCGGTCCTTGCGGCGCAGCGCCTCGGGCCCGCGCGTGTTGGCCAGGATGGCTGCCACCTCGGTGTACGTAAAACGCGCATGGCTCCACATCACGGCCGGGTAGAACTGGTACGCGTGGATTTCGCCCGCGCTGGACACCAGCATGTCGCAGACCATGCACAGGCGCTCGACCTCGGGGTTCAGCGAGCACAGGCCGTTGGACAGCTTCTCGGGCAGCATGGGGATCACGCGACGCGGGAAATAAACGCTGGTCGCGCGGTCGTAGGCATCGATGTCAATGGCGCTGCCTGTTTCCACGTAGCTGCTGACATCGGCGATGGCCACCAGCAGGCGCCAGCCCTTACCGCGGCCCACTTTGGCCGGCTCGCAGTACACGGCGTCGTCGAAGTCGCGGGCGTCTTCGCCGTCAATCGTGACCAGCGGCACATCGGTCAGGTCCACCCGGTGCTTCTTGTCCTGCGGGCGCACCTTGTCGGGCAAGCCACGGGCCAGTGCAATGCAAGCGTCTGAAAACTCATGCGGCACGCCGTATTTGCGCACAGCGATTTCGATCTCCATGCCGGGGTCATCAATTTCGCCCAGCACTTCCTTCACGCGGCCCACAGGCTGCCCATACAGGCTGGGCGGCTCGGTCAGTTCAACCACGACCACCTGCCCCGGCTTCGCCGTGCCTGTGGCGGTCTTGGGCACCAGCACGTCCTGGCCGTAGCGCTTGTCTTCGGGCGCCACCAGCCAGACGCCGCTTTCATGCAGCAGCCGGCCGATGATGGGCTGGGGCGGGCGCTCGACGATTTCAACGACGCGCCCCTCGGGGCGGCCCTTGCGGTCGTGGCGCACCACGCGCACCTTGACGCGGTCTTTGTGCAGTACCGCACGCATCTCGTTGGGCGGCAAATAAATGTCGCCTTCACCGTCGTCGCGACTGACAAAACCGTGGCCATCACGATGGCCCTGGATCACGCCTTCAATTTCTTCGAGAAGGCTATTGGTGTGTCCGGTATTTTTGATATAGAATCCTTGTTTTCCTGAAAGCCCAGGTGGCGGAATTGGTAGACGCACTAGTTTCAGGTACTAGCGAGTAACATCGTGGAGGTTCGAGTCCTCTCCTGGGCACCAAATATAAATTAAAAGCCGCCTTTCCCAGGCGGCTTTTGCTTTTTGGGTCCTGTCTTTCAGGCAAGCCCTCAGACAGGTACCGCCACAAGGTCATGGCCTTGTGTGCCGACGATCCGGGCCCGGGTAAATTCCCCGACCTTGAGCGTCTTGCTGATCTTCTCGGGC
>CALRZF020000312.1:0-4723 GCA_943372585.1 Ramlibacter sp. 2FC
TTGCGCGCACCACTGATGGTGAAACCCTGGTCATACAACAGGTCGCGAATACGCCGGATCATGAGCACCTCATGGTGCTGGTAATAGCGGCGGTTGCCGCGCCGCTTCATGGGGCGCAGCTGCGTGAACTCCTGCTCCCAGTACCGCAGTACGCGCGGCTTCACGCCGCACAGGTCGCTGACCTCACCAATGGTGAAGTAGCGCTTGGCGGGGATGGGTGGGAGGGCTTTCTCCATTGAAATCAATGTTGTACAAGGGAAAGCTCCTAGGTTACTCTAAGACAGCCGCGCATGCAAAGACTGTGCGCGCCACCGGCGCCAACTGTTGCGTTTCGGGTGATGCCCGGCCTGCAGGTGTTATGCCACTTCGGGCGCGTCACCCTGGATCTGTTCCTTGAGCTTGTGGCTGGCATGGAACGTCACCACCCGGCGGGCCTGGATGGGGATGGACTCGCCGGTGCGCGGGTTGCGCCCAGGCCGCGGTGCCTTGGTACGAATCTGGAAATTGCCAAAACCGGAAATCTTCACGTCGTTGCCTTCGACCAGGCTGTCGGCCACCAGGTCAAAGAACGCATCGATCATGTCCTTGGATTCGCGCTTGTTCAGCCCGATCTGCTCAAACAGCAATTCCGCGAGCTGAGCCTTGGTCAGTGCTGGTGTCTCCAGGCTTTCAACTGCGAACTCCATGGTGTCCTCTTCTTTCATTGTTTTGGCTAACGTCATCGCGCCCTAGCCCCTCAGCCGGCCGCCCAGTTGGGTGGCGATGCGTTGCACGACTGCCTTCACCGCATGGTCGATCTGCTCGTCGGTCAGTGTGGCTTCGGCACTGCCCAGCGTCAAGCGCACAGCCAGGCTTTTCTCGTCGGCCCCCAGGCCTGCAGACGCCTGCTTGGGCTTGTACACGTCAAACAGCAGCGCATCGCGCAACAGCCCGCCAGTGTCTGCCGCATGCACGGCGTCCATCACCGCGCCATGGCTGACCGTCTCGGCCACGATGACGGCAATGTCGCGCTCGGCTGGCTGGAATTTCGGCACGGGCTGGAACGCAGGTACCTGGCGGTCCAGCGCCGCATCCAGGTCCAGCTCAAACACAACCGGCGCGTGCGCCAGTTCCCAGCGCTGGCGCCAGCGCGGGTGCAGCTCGCCCACCACCCCCACCTGGCGGCCATCCATCCAGATACCGGCGCAGCGGCCCGGGTGCATGGCAGGATGCTCCGCAGGTTTGAACTCAGCCTGCAACGGCAACAACAAGGCCTGTACATCACCCTTGACGTCAAAGAAGTCGCTGACACCACTCTTGCGGCCCCACTGCAAGCCGTCGGGCTCGCCATAGGCCAGCCCCGCGATACGCATCGGCTGGTGAATGCCGCGCACGGTCGTGTCGGTCGTCGCTACAGAGGCGTCGCGCAGAAACACACGGCCGACTTCGAACACGCGTACACGCTCGGCCTTGCGGTCCAGGTTGAACTTCAATGCCTGCAGCAGCGAGCCCACCAGCGACGAGCGCATCACGCTCATCTGGCTGGCAATCGGGTTCAGCAGGCGGATCGGGTCGGCATTGCCCGCCAGGTCGTGTTCCCAGCTTTCTTCAACAAAGCTGAAGTTGATGGTTTCCTGATAGCCCAGCGAGGCCAGCAGGCGGCGAACACCAAAACGGCTGCGGCGCGCCTCCGCGCCCAGCCGGGCGCTGGTGGGCGCCAAGGGCGGTGTCGTGGGCAACTGGCTGTAGCCAATGATGCGCACAACTTCTTCGATCAGGTCCTCTTCGATGGTCAGGTCAAAGCGGTAGGGCGGCGGGGTGATCGTCAGCACGCCGGCAGCGGCGCTCACCTGCAGGCCCAGTCGCTTCAGCGCGTCGGTGCACTGCGCTTCATCCAGCGGCATGCCGATCACTTTGGCGGCACGCGCGACGCGCAGGCTTACCGGCTTTTGTTCAGGCAGGTTGATGGTCTGGTCGTCCATCGGTCCGGCTTCGCCGCCGCAGATATCCAGGATGAGCCGGGTGATGTGCTCAATGTGCTCGACCGTCTGGCTCGGGTCCACGCCACGCTCAAAGCGGTGCCCGGCATCGGTGGAGAAATTGAAACGGCGCGAGCGGCCCTGAATGGCCTGCGGCCACCAGAACGCCGCCTCGACATAGACGTTGTGTGTGTCGTCGGACACAGCGGTGGAATCCCCGCCCATGATGCCGGCCAGCGATTCAACCTGCTGGTCATCAGCAATCACGCCTACGGCCTCGTCCACGGTGACGGTGTTGCCGTTCAGCAGCTTGAGCTGTTCGCCCGACTTGCCCCACCGCACATTCAGCGCGCCGTGGATTTTGTCCAGGTCAAAAATGTGCGAGGGGCGGCCCAACTCGAACATGACGTAGTTGGAGATGTCCACCAGCGCTGTCACGCTGCGCTGGCCGCAGCGGGCCAGGCGGTCCACCATCCACTGCGGAGTGGCGGCTTTGGTGTTGACATTGCGCACCACACGGCCCGAGAAACGGCCGCACAAATCGGGCGCGCTGATTTTCACCGGCAGCTTTGCGTCGTGTGTTGCGGGCACCGGCTTGAACTGCGGCTGCAGCAAAGGCGAGCCCGTCAAGGCCGACAGTTCGCGCGCCACGCCGTACACGCTCAGCGCATGCGCCAGGTTGGGCGTGAGCTTGAGCGTGAACACGGTATCGTCCAGCTTGAGCACGTCGCGCACATTGGTACCCAGAGGCGCATCGGCGGCCAGTTCCAGCAGGCCGCCGTGGTCGTCGCTGAGTTGCAGCTCGCGCGCCGAGCACAGCATGCCCTGGCTTTCAACGCCGCGCAGCTTGCCCAGCTTGATCTGAAAAGGTTTGCCGTCCTCGCCGGGCGGCAGTTCTGCCCCGACCAGCGCACACGGCACCTTGATGCCCACGCGCGCATTGGGCGCACCGCACACGATGTTGAGCAATGCGCCCTGCCCTACGTCCACCTGGCACACGCGCAGGCGGTCGGCGTTCGGGTGCTGCACTGCTTCGCGGATCTCGCCGACCACGATCTTCGTGAAAGGCGGCGCGACGGGGTGCATGTCTTCAACTTCCAGCCCGCCCATGGTCAGGGTCTCGGCCAGTTGGGCGGTGGTCAGCGGCGGGTTGCAGAATTCGCGCAACCAGGACTCGGGGAATTGCATATCGCTTACCTGGGGATATCGTTGGGTAACTGGTTCTTCCAGCGGGCCACCGCGGAACCGGCTTTGCCGGGCCGCTGATGGCGCCCCCTGGAGGGGGAGGCGCCGCAGGCGCTTCGGGGGGGGGCCTTCATCGGAACTGGCGCAGGAAGCGGATGTCGCCGTCAAAGAACAGGCGCAGATCGTTGACACCGTAGCGCAGCATCGTGAGCCGGTCCGGGCCCATGCCAAAGGCAAAACCGATGTACTTCTCGGGGTCCAGCCCCATGTTGCGCACGACGCCCGGATGAACCTGGCCGGCACCCGACACCTCAAGCCACCGCCCTGCGAGAGGGCCGCTCTGGAACTGGATGTCGATTTCAGCGCTGGGCTCGGTGAACGGGAAAAAGCTGGGCCGAAAGCGCAAAGCCAGGTCGTCGCTTTCAAAGAAGGTGCGGCAGAAGTCGGTGAACACGACCTTCAGGTCCTTGAAGCTGACGTTCTCACCCAGCCACAGGCCTTCGCATTGATGGAACATGGGTGAATGCGTGGCATCGCTGTCTACGCGGTATGTGCGGCCCGGCGCGATCACTCGAATCTCGGGCATGGCTTTGCCCTCCTTGACCGCCTGCGCATATTTCTTGATGTGCTGGTGGGCGTACCGCACCTGCATCGGGCTCGTGTGCGGGCGCAAGTTGTAGGCAATGCCATCGTCGCCCTGAATGTCCACGTAAAACGTATCCTGCATGGACCGCGCAGGGTGGTTGGGAGGGTTGTTCAGCGACGTGAAACTGTGCCAGTCAGACTCGATCTCGGGGCCGTCGGCCACGTCAAAGCCCATGCTGGCAAAGATCCGCTCAATGCGCTCCAGCGTCAGGCTGACAGGGTGCAGCCCGCCGGGCTCACGCACGCGGCCAGGCAGCGTCACATCCAGGGATTCGGCCTTGAGCTGGCTTTCGAGTTCGGCATGCGCCAGTGCCTGGCGGCGTGCATTCAGTGCGGCTTCAATGGCCTGCTTGGCCACGTTAATGGCGGCGCCGCGCGTTTTCTTTTCTTCCACACTCAGGGCTGCCATGCCCTTCATCAACTCGGTGATGCGGCCCGTCTTGCCCGTGAATTGCGCCTTGGCGTTCTCAAGTTCCGCGGGCGTGAGCGCCGCGGCAAATGCGCTGCGCGCGCTGTCGACGATGGAATCCAGCTCGTTCATAAAAACTCTTCAAATGAACAAGGGCTAGTGCCTTTTCAAGCGCTAGCCCTTGTTTCTGATGCGCAAGCCACCGCCCGTAAGGACAGCAACTCCCGTGAAAATCAAGCAGCCAGCTTGGCCTTGACTTGCTCCACGATACCGGCAAAAGCGGCCTTGTCGTGCACGGCGATGTCGGCGAGCACCTTGCGGTCGATCTCGATGCCGGCCTTGCGGATGCCGTTGGCGAACTGGCTGTAGGTCAGACCCAGTTCACGGGCTGCCGCGTTGATACGGGCAATCCAGAGCTGGCGGAAAACGCGCTTCTTGGTGCGGCGGTCACGGTAGGCATATTGCCCAGCCTTCATCACCGCTTCTTTGGCGATCCGGAATACATTGCCGCGGCGGCCGCGGAAAC
>CALRZF020000313.1:0-4715 GCA_943372585.1 Ramlibacter sp. 2FC
GCCGCGCTGCGCCGGTCGGGCCTGCGGCTTGCCTGCCTGACCAACAAGCCCACTGAATTTGCACGGCCGCTGCTGCAGGCCAAGGGGCTGGACGGCTATTTTGAGGTGGTGTTTGGCGGCGACGCCTTCGAGCGCAAAAAGCCCGACCCGCTGCCGCTCGTCAAGACCTGTGAAGCCTTGGGCACGCTGCCCGCGCGCACGCTGATGGTGGGTGATTCAAGCAACGACGCCCGCGCTGCGCGTGCGGCCGGCTGCCCGGTGGTGCTGGTGACCTATGGCTACAACCACGGCGAGCCGGTGCGCGCCGTGGATGCAGACGGGTTTGTGGATTCGCTGGCCGAGCTGACGTGATCAGGCCGCCTTGCCGAGCAAAGCGTCCTTGAGCTTCCAGTCGGCGGGGTTGGGGCCCAGCCAGATGCGCAGCAGTGCGTTGAAGAACTCGGGCTCCTTGAACGGCTCGCCCTGGGGGACGCCCTTGACCGTGATGACGGTGCCCGTGCCCGGCACCCAGTCGATGGAGAACGCATCGCCGGCGACAAGCTTCTTGTGGTCCGAAAAGATCTGGCTCATGCGCAGCACACCCGGCACCAGCTTGGAGAACGCCGCACGGTCCATGTTGTCTTCCATGCCACGCGAAAACAGCTTGCCCAGCTCGCCGGAGTCAATGTCTCGCAGCATGACGATGTTCAGGCGCTTGGGGCCAGTGGCTGCCAGCACCTCTTCCGGCGTGCCGGCCTTTTTGGTCAGGTACAGGCCGGCTGTGTATACCTTGAACACGGCCTTGTAGCGCACGCCCGCGCCGTTGAGCTGCAGCTTGGTGCCGCGCGCGTCCACGGATTCGTCGTACCTGACGCCCGACACATTGACTTGCGCCATCGCGCCCGCCGCCACCAGGCACAGCACTGCACCCGCAGCCAGCTGCTTCAGACTCTTCATGCTTGTCTCCTTAAAATAGTACGGTCGTTCGCTTTCCATTTTTAACCGGCCCGCTGTAACTGGCAACAGGGTTTTCGAGCGCGTCCCAAAGTTTTGGTTTCGCCCGCCGGAGCCTTTGCTACACTGGCGACCATGTTCATTCACCGCACCACCATCACAGGTTTGAGCGACCGGGGAGCCTGGCCCTGGCGTAAGCCTGATTTCGTGCGTACCTGACAGCACGGGGCAGCCCGTGCCCCCGCGCCTCACCCTGAGGCATTGGTTTGAATGAACGCGGCCTGATACCTGAGCGTACGGCCGCTGAGCACTGAAAGGCTCATACCTTGATTACCGAACTCGAATTCAAAAGCTTGGCGCAGGCCGGCTACAACCGCATTCCCTTGATCGCAGAGGCCTTTGCCGATCTGGAAACCCCCCTGTCCCTGTACCTCAAGCTCGCGCATTCGCGCGACGGCGGCAAATACAGCTTCCTGCTCGAATCCGTGGTGGGCGGCGAGCGTTTTGGCCGCTACAGCTTCATCGGCCTGCCCGCGCGCACGCTGGTGCGCGCCAGCGGCTTTGGCGCCGACGCCCTGACCGAGGTCGTGCGTGATGGCCAGGTCATCGAGACCGCTGCCGGCAACCCGCTGGACTTTGTGGCGGCGTACCAAAAGCGCTTCAAGGTCGCGCTGCGCCCGGGCCTTCCGCGCTTTTGCGGCGGCCTGGCGGGCTATTTTGGTTACGACACGGTGCGCCACATCGAAAAGAAGCTTGAAAAGTCCTGCCCCCCCGACACGCTGGGCTGCCCCGACATCCTGCTGCTGCAGTGCGAGGAACTGGCCGTCATCGACAACCTGTCGGGCAAGCTGTACCTCATCGTCTACGCCGACCCGGGCCAGCCCGAGGCCTTTGCCAATGCCAAGAAGCGCCTGCGTGAACTGCGCGAACAGCTCAAATATTCCGTCAGCGCACCGGTCATCAAGCAAAGCCAGACCTTCCCGGCCGAGCGCGACTTTGCCAAGGCTGATTACCTGGCGGCGGTAGAGCGCGCCAAGGAGCTGATCGCCGCGGGCGACTTCATGCAGGTGCAAGTCGGCCAGCGCATCAAGAAGCGCTACACCGAATCGCCCCTGAGCCTGTACCGCGCACTGCGTTCGCTGAACCCGTCGCCCTACATGTACTACTACCACTTTGGCGACTTCCACGTGGTGGGCGCGTCGCCCGAGATCCTGGTGCGCCAGGAGCAGGTGGAGCACGAAGGCAAGCCCGCGAAACAGAGCACCAACCGCCCCCTGGCCGGCACCCGCCCGCGCGCGCAGTCGCCCGAGCAGGACACGGCCGTGGAGCAGGAACTGATCAACGACCCCAAGGAGCGCGCCGAACACGTGATGCTGATCGACCTGGCGCGCAACGACATCGGCCGCATCGCCAAGACCGGCACCGTCAAGGTGACCGAGGCATTTGCCGTGGAGCGCTACAGCCACGTGATGCACATCGTGAGCAACGTCGAAGGCATCCTGAACGATGGCATGACCAACATGGATGTGCTCAAGGCCACGTTCCCCGCCGGCACCCTGACTGGCGCACCCAAGGTGCATGCCATGGAACTGATCGACCAGCTGGAGCTGACCAAGCGCGGCCTGTACGGCGGCGCCTGCGGCTACCTGAGCTATGCGGGCGACATGGACGTGGCCATTGCCATCCGCACCGGCCTCATCAAGGACCAGGTGCTGTATGTGCAGGCGGCGGCCGGCGTGGTGGCGGATTCAGTGCCCGAGCTGGAATGGAAAGAGACCGAAGCCAAGGCACGTGCGTTGCTGCGCGCCAGTGAGCTGGTCGAAGAAGGGATGGAGTGAACACCATGAAACTCCTGATGATCGACAACTACGACAGCTTCACCTACAACATCGTCCAGTACTTTGGCGAATTGGGTGCCGAAGTGGAGGTGTTTCGCAACGACGAGATCACGGTAGAAGGCGTGGCGGGGCGCAACCCCGACCTGCTGGTGGTGTCGCCGGGGCCGTGTTCACCCGCCGAGGCCGGTATCTCTGTGGCGGCCATCCGGTACTTCGCCGGCAAGCTGCCCATCCTGGGCGTGTGCCTGGGCCACCAGAGCATTGGCGCGGCGTTCGGCGGCAAGATCGTGCGGGCGCAGCAGCTGATGCACGGCAAGACCAGCGTCATCAGCACCACGCAGCGCGGGGTGTTTGCGGGGCTGCCGGCGCAGTTCACCGTCAACCGTTACCACTCGCTGGCCATTGAGCGCGAATCCTGCCCCGATGAGCTGGAAGTGACGGCCCGCACCGACGACGGCGAGATCATGGGCGTGCGCCACAAGAGCCTTCCGGTCCAGGGCGTTCAGTTCCACCCCGAATCCATCCTTACTGAGCACGGCCACGCCATGTTGAAAAACTTTCTGGAGCAGTCGGCATGAGCGCCACGGTTGACTTGCGCAGCGACACCGTCACGCAGCCCACAGGGGCCATGCGTGAGGCCATGGCCGCGGCGCCGCTGGGCGACGACGTGTTTGCCGACGACCCCAGCGTCAACGCGCTGCAGGAAAAAATCGCAAATATGCTCGGCTTTGAGGCTGCGCTGTTTGTGCCTACGGGCACACAGAGCAACCTGTGCGCCATCCTGTCGCACTGCCAGCGCGGTGACGAATACATCGTGGGCCAGATGCAGCACAGCTACCGCTGGGAAGGCGGCGGCGCTGCGGTGTTTGGCAGCGTGCAGCCGCAGCCACTGAACCATGCGCCCGACGGGAGCCTGCCGCTGGCAGACATCGAGGCGGCCATCAAGCCTGACGACGCGCACTTTGCCCGTACCCGGTTGCTGGCCCTGGAAAACACGTTGGGCGGCAAGCTCATCCCTTTCAGCTACCTGCAAGAGGCCACGGATCTGGCCCGGCGCAAAGGCCTGGGCCGGCACCTGGACGGCGCGCGCCTGTTCAACGCTGCCGTGGCGCAGTCCGCGCAGACGGGTGCGGATGCCCGCACCGAAGCACGGCGCATCGCGCAGTGTTTTGACAGCGTATCGGTCTGCTTCAGCAAAGGGCTGGGTGCGCCGGTGGGCTCGGCCCTGTGCGGCAGCCGTGACTTCATCGCGCGTGCTCATCGCATCCGCAAGATGGCGGGCGGCGGCATGCGCCAGGCGGGCGTGCTGGCCGCAGCCGCATCCCACGCGCTGGACCATCACGTCGACCGTCTGGCCGACGACCATGCGCTGGCGCGGCGGCTGGCCGATGGGCTGGCCGGCATCGAGGGCGTGCAGGTGGAGCCGCCGCACACCAACATCGTGTTTGTGGATTTGGCCGGGGCTGCGCGTGACAAGTCTGCGGGCCTGCTGCCGCACCTGGCCGCGCAGGGCATCCAGGCCATCGGCTTGTACCGCTTGCGATTCGTCACGCACCTGGACGTGGATGCGCATGGTGTGGACCGGGCCGTGTCGGCTATTCGCCAGTACCTCGGGGCCTGAGCCATGGCGCTGGACCAACTTCTGCTTTTCATCGCGGCGGGCCTGCTGCTCAACCTGACACCCGGCCCCGACGTGCTCTACATCGTGACGCACGCGCTGCGCAACGGCGCGCGTGCGGGCAGTGTGGCGGCTTTGGGCATTACCGCGGGCTGCTTCGTGCACATCTTTGCGGCGGCTGTGGGCGTGAGCGCGCTGATGGCCGCGTCTGCCACGGCGTTCACGCTGCTCAAGTGGGCGGGCGCCGCGTACCTGGTGTACGTGGGCATTCGCATGCTGATGTCGCGCGCGCCGTCGGCCATTGAGTTGAACGGTGCAACGCCGCT
>CALRZF020000314.1:0-4712 GCA_943372585.1 Ramlibacter sp. 2FC
GATCCAGGTCGCCGGCCTTGGCGGCAAATTCGCACAGGGCGCGCACGGCGACGGTCAGCGCGGTGCTCGGGGCGGCGGAAACAGGGGTATCGGGCATGGGCGCTTCAAGTTTGCCCCATTTGCCGGTCGGCCCGCCCGGTGGTGTAGCCTGCCGCCATGGATTCGCTCATCACCGCATCGGCACGCGCGCTGGCCGCAGGCGACGCACTGGGGGCGCTCAAGCGCGTGGCCCTGCGCGACGACCCGCCCGCGCTGGCGTTGCGCGGCATTGCCATGGCCCAGCTGGGTGAGCATGTGCGTGCGCGCGATCTGCTGCGCCGGGCAGCACGCGGCTTTGGCACGCACGAGGCGCGCGCACGCGCACGCTGCGTGGTGGCCGAGGCAGAAGTGGCGCTGGCCATGCGCGACCTGGGCGGCACGCCGCGCACCCTGCTGGCGGCAGCAGACACGCTGCAAGCCCATGGCGACCCTGCCAACGCATTACAGGCGCGGTTGATTGCCGCGCGCCAGTTGTTGCTGCTGGGCAGGCTGGCCGATGCAGCCACGGCACTGGCCACGCTGGACACCACTGGCCTGCCGCCCGCACTGCTCGCCGTGGCCGAGCTGAGCGCGGCCGAGCTGGCCATGCGCTCCCTGCACACCGATGCGGCCCGCAGCGCCCTGGCGCGCGCGCACAGTGCCGCCACCCGCGCCCGCGTGCCCGCCCTGCTGGCCGAGGTGGCCGAAGCGCAAGCGGCACTCAGCCGCCCCGCCGCGCGCCGCTTGGGCCCCGATGGCGAACAGGCGCTGCGGCTGGACGAGGTGTCTGCCCTGCTCGCGTCAGATGCGCTGGTGCTGGACGCCTGCCGCCGCGGGATAGTCAGCGGCAGCGTGTGGCAGCCGCTGGCGCGCCGCCCCATCCTGTTTGCGCTGGCCCATGCGCTGGCGCTGGCCTGGCCGGGCGACGCCGGGCGCGAGGCGCTGATTGCCCAGGCATTCCGCACCCGCGACCCGGACGAAACCCACCGCGCGCGCCTGCGGGTGGAGATCGGCCGCCTGCGCGCCCTCATCAAACCACTGGCACGCATAGAGGCCACGCCCGGCGGCTTTGCGTTGCGGCCGGTGCGGGATAGGCCTGTCGCCGTACTGGCACCGCCGATAGAGGGCGAGCAGGCATCGCTGCTGGCACTGCTGGCCGATGGCGCGGCCTGGTCCACGTCGGCCCTGGCGCTGGCCCTGGGTGACAGCCAGCGCACCGTGCAGCGCGCCCTGGCCGAGCTGCAGGACGCCGGCCGCGTGCGCTCCATCGGCCGGGCCCGCGCGCAGCGCTGGCTGGCGCCGCCGCTGGCCGGATTCACGACGATCTTGTTACTCCCCGCTTCGCTGCCATCTGATTAAAGTTCCTTCACCGTGCCACTGAACGGCGCAGCGAAAGGAACACCATGACAGCCCCCACATCCCCCGCCGAGATCGTGCGCGAGTTCGGCCCCTTTGAAGGCGTGAGCGCCATCCACGGCGTCACCCACGACGGCCACCATGTGTGGGCCGCCGCCGGCGCCAAGCTGCTGGTGCTGGACCCCGCCACCGGCCAGACCACGCGCACGCTGGCCTGCACGGGCGACGCCGGCACCGCCTTTGACGGCAAACACATCTACCAGATTGCCGAGTCGCGCATCGACAAGATCGACCCGGCCACCGGCCAGGTGGTCGCCACCATTCCCGCGCCGGGCAAGGGCAACGATTCAGGCCTGACCTGGGCCGAGGGCAGCCTGTGGGTGGGCCAGTACCGCGACCGCAAGATCCACCAGATTGACCCTGCCACCGGCGCCATCCAGCGCACGATCGAATCCAACCGCTTTGTGACAGGCGTGACCTGGGTGGACGGCGAAATGTGGCACGGCACTTGGGAGGGTGACGAGAGCGAGATCCGCCAGATCGACCCTGCCGACGGCACCGTGCTGCAGCGCCTGCAAATGCCCCAGGGCATGGGCGTGAGCGGTATGGAGTCCGACGGCGCAGACCTGTTTTATTGCGGTGGTGGCGGCAGCGGCAAGGTCCGCGCCGTGCGCCGCCCACGCGCTGCATGAAACCCCACACCTCAAGGAGAACTCCATGAACCATTCCGTAGCCACCCGTGACCAATGGCTTGCACAACGCAAGGCCCTGCTGGCGCAGGAAAAAGAACTGACCCAGCTGCGCGACAAAATCGCTAGCGACCGCCGCGAGCTGCCCTGGGTGCGCGTCGACAAAGCGTATGTGTTTGACACCCCCGACGGCCCGCGCGCGCTGGCCGATCTGTTTGAAGGCCGCCGCCAGCTGCTGGTGCAGCACTTCATGCTGGGCCCGGGCTGGGCGCAGGGCTGCCCGAGCTGCTCGTACATGGCCGACCACATCAGCGGCATGCAGCCGCACCTGAACGCCCGCGACACCACGGTGCTGGTGGTGTCCCGCGCGCCGCTGGCCGAGATCGAGCGTTTTCGCCGGCGCATGGGCTGGCAGTTCAACTGGGTGTCGTCCAACGCCAGCGACTTCAACCACGACTACGCGGTGAGCTTCACGCCCGAGGCGGTGGCCCAAGGCGAGGTTTATTACAACTACGGCGTGCGCCCCTTTCCCGCCGAAGAGGCGCCGGGCATCAGCACGTTTTACAAGGACGATGCGGGCGATGTGTTCCACACCTATTCCACCTACGGGCGCGGTGTGGAAGTGATGATGGGCACCTACAACCTGCTGGACCTGACCGCGCTGGGCCGCAACGAGCGCGACGTGCCCAACAAGATGGAATGGGTGCGCCACCACGACAGCTACGAGCCGCAAAAAGCCAAGGCGACCACCGGCAACTGCTGCCACGCCAACGCCTGACCTGCGCAACCGGTGCCCCATCATGACGGACCTGTGGCCCTGGTTGACCGCAGCGGGTGCCGGGGCGCTGCATGGGTTGCACCCGGCAGGTGGCTGGGCGCTGGCCGCCGTGTGGGGCGTGCGGCGCGTCCCGGAGCGCAAGGCGCACGGGATTGTGTTTGCCACCGGCCTGGCGCTGTGCCTGCTGCTGGCGCTGCAGGATGCAGGGCATGCCATGGCGCCCCTGCTGTGGGGGCTGTGTTTCGGCGCGCCCACCGGCACGGGCCTGGCCAATGCCGGGTCGTGGGCCCTGGCGGCCTCGCTCATCGCGGTGCATGTAGCGGCGTGGCTGGCAGTCTCGGCCGTGCTGGCCACCGGTGCCCGCCGCGCGGTCAGCGCCTGGCGATCAACGCCCGCACCATGACGGCCACCACGGCCACGTTGGCGGCCAGCAGCACGGCGCTGAGCACCGTGCGTTCATGGATCACCCCCGCAACCTCGAACGGGATGTAAATGCCGCCGCTCAGCGTTGCCAGCCATTCCGCCCAGGGCCGCTGACGGTACAAGCCGTACGCCTCCACAAATCGCACCGTACTGTAGGCCGCCGCGCCCAGCGCCAGCCACAACAGCCGCGTGTGCTGAAGGTTGGCCACGGCATCCAGAAAAATGCGCGGGTACTTTGACGCCGGGTTCAGGTGCGTGTGCTGTACCAGCGACGCGGCCATGGCGCCCAGGTCCTGGTGGATCAGTGCCAGCACGCCGGTGGCGGCCAGCAGCACGGCTGCGCCCTTGGCAGCCTCAAATACAGCAATGGCACGGATCGCGGGCTGTTGGGTAACGCGTGGCTTCATCCCGCCGGAGCATAGCGCTGGCGCAGCACCCGGTGCAGCACCTTGCCGGTGGCCGTGCGCGGCATGTCCGATTCATTCACAAAGGTCACGGCGCTCGGGCATTTGAAGCCCGCCATGCGCTGGCGGCACCAGTCGCGCAGGTCCTGTGCGGTGGGCTGCTCGCCATCGCGCAGTACCACCACCGCCTGCACGGCCTCGCCCCATTTGTCGTGCGGCACGCCGATCACGGCCACGTCGCGCACCTGCGGGTGGGCGCCCAGCACGGCCTCCACCTCCGACGGGTAGATGTTCTCGCCGCCGCTGATGATCATGTTGCTCTTGCGGTCCACCAGCCAGATGTAGCCTTCTGCGTCGCGCCGCGCCATGTCGCCCACCGAGCACCATTCGCCGGCGAATGCCTCGGCTGTCTTTTCGGGGTTCTTCCAGTAGCCGTCAAACACATAGGCGGTGCGCGAGAACAGCTCACCCACTTCTCCGTCAGCCACTTCGCAGCGGTTTTCGTCCAGCAGCCTGATGGGGCCGCTGCCCGCCCATTCGCGCCCCACCGAGCCGAGCTTGGTCAGTTGCTCTGGCGGGCGCAGCAGCGTGACCCAGCCGGCCTCGGTCGAGCCATACAGCTCGTACAGCTTGCCGTTGGGAAACAGCTCCATGATGCCGCGCTTGGTTTCCTGCCGCGCGGGGGCGGACGAGATCATGAGCTTGCCCACCGCGCTCAGGTCGTGGCGGCGCCTGACCTCGTCCGGCAGCGACAGCATCATGATGTAGTGGGTGGGCACCAGCGAGGTGAAGGTCACGCGCTCCTGCGCCAGCGTGGCCAATAGCGCCTCCGGGTCGAAGCTGCGGCGGTCGTCAATGATGCAGGTACCGCCCATGTGGATGAAGGTCGTGCCGAAGTACAGCGAATTGGCGTGGCACAGGGGCATCACCAGCAGCGCCGTGTCGTCGCGCGTGAAGCCCATCTCCAGCGCGGTGGCCAGCGCAATCAGGGTGCTGCCGCCGTGGGCGCGCACCGCGCCCTTGGGCCGGCCCGTGGTGCCCGAC
>CALRZF020000315.1:0-4699 GCA_943372585.1 Ramlibacter sp. 2FC
GTGCGCGTCATCCTCATCAAGCTGGCCGACCGCACGCACAACATGCGCACGCTGGACGATGTGCCGCGCCAGAAATGGGGCCGCATCTCGTCCGAGACGCTGGAAATTTACGCGCCCATTGCCCACCGCCTGGGGCTGAACCAGACCTACCGCGAACTGCAGGACCTGTCGTTCCGCCATTTGCGGCCCTGGCGCTACACGGTGCTTTCCAAGGCCGTGACCAAGGCGCGCAACCGCCGGCGTGACCTCATCCAGAAAGTGCAGCGCGAAGTCGAAACCGCGTTCGAGGCCATGGGCATGAAGGTGCGCATTGCCGGACGTGAGAAAACGCTGCATTCGGTGTATCGCAAGATGGACGAAAAGCACCTGAGCTTTGCGCAGGTGACCGACATCTACGGTTTTCGGGTGATCGTGCCCACCGTGGTGGATTGCTATACCGCCATGGGCATCCTGCACCAGATGTACAAGCCGGTGCCGGGCAAGTTCAAGGACCATATCGCCATTCCCAAGCTCAACGGCTACCAGTCGCTGCACACCACGCTGGTGGGCCCGTCGGGCGTGAACGTGGAGTTCCAGATGCGCACGGAGGCCATGCATGTGGTGGCCGAGTCGGGCGTGGCCGCGCACTGGCTGTACAAGGCCAGTGACCCGGAGAGCGCCACCGCCGAGCGGCTGGGCACCAAATGGTTGCAGTCGCTGCTGGACATCCAGCACGAAACGCGCGACGCCGCCGAATTCTGGGACCACGTCAAGATCGACTTGTTCCCCGACGCGGTGTATGTGTTCACGCCCAAAAGCCAGATCATGGCCATGCCGCGCGGCGCCACCGTGGTGGACTTTGCCTACGCCATCCACAGCGACGTGGGTGACCGCACCGTGGCCGCGCGCATCAACAACGAGCAGGTGCCGCTGCGCACCGAGCTGAAAAACGGCGACATTGTGGAAGTGGTGACCGCGCCCGTGTCCACGCCCAACCCTGCCTGGCTGGGCTTTGTGCGAACCGGCCGCGCGCGCTCCAAGATCCGCCACCACCTGAAGACACTGGCCCATGCAGAGTCGCAGGACCTGGGCCTGAAGCTGCTGGCCCAGGCACTGCGCGCCGAGGGCATTGAAAACCTGCCCGAAGACAACGCGCAGCACCACGCCATCTGGGAAAAGCTGCTGCGCTTTACCGGCAACCGCAACCGGGCTGAACTGCTGACTGACCTGGGCCTGGGCAAGCGGATTGCCAGCATCGTGGCCAAGCGGCTCATGACATTGATGGGCGAAGGTGGAGGCGAAAAGCCCAACGCCTTGCTGCTCACGCGTGAGCGTTACACCGCGCATGAGTCCGTGTCGCAGGGCTCGGTGATGCTGGACGGCAGTGAAAACGCGTCCGTCCAGTACGCGCCTTGTTGCCGGCCCATCCCGGGCGACAACATCGTCGGTTACCTGGGCCGCGGCGAAGGCCTGGTGGTGCACGTGACCGAATGTGCGCTGGCCAAGCGCCTGCAGCACAAGGACAGCGAACGCTTCATTGCAGTGGAGTGGTCGGACGAGCCTGTGCGCGCCTTTGAAACCAGCGTCGTGGTGACTGTGACCAATGACAAGGGCGTGCTGGCCCGCGTGGCAGCGGCCCTGGCCGGCGCCGAGGCCGACATCACGCACGTGGACATGGGCAACGAGACTGCGCAGGACGCCAACGATCTGCGTTTCGTGATCGCGGTTCGCGACCAGTCGCATCTGGAAGCTGTTTTGCGCAACGTCAAGCGCACGGCGTCGGTGCTGCGGGCCCGGCGCGTGCTGCCGGTCAACAATTCAGGCAACTGAGCGGGCCTGCGCGTCAGGCGGACCCCGCCGGTGCCGGGTAAGAGACCTTCAGCACCTCAATATCCTGCGGGCCTGCGGGGGTGATCAACCGGGCCACATCGCCCTCACGCGTTTTCAGCAGCGCCCTTGCCACTGGGGATATCCAGCTCACCTGCCCCCGCGCGCTGTCAGCTTCATCAATCCCCATGATGGTGACGGTGCGCTCCTGGCCAGACTCATCAGCGTAGGTCACGGTCGCGCCAAAAAACACCTGGTCGCTGCCCTGATGCACGGCGGGGTCGGTCACCTCGGCGATCTCCAGCCGCTTGGTCAGGAAGCGGATGCGCCGATCGATCTCGCGCAGGCGCTTCTTGCCATAGATGTAGTCGCCGTTTTCAGAGCGATCACCGTTACGCGCAGCCCAATGCACGGCCTCCACGACCTTGGGGCGCTCGTTGTCCATGAGATCCAGCAGTTCACTGCGCAATCTTGCATAGCCCTGGGGCGTGACGTAATTGCGGCTGCCCGCAGGCAGCGGCGGCGCTACGGCGCCTTCGTCGTCATCGTCGTCGCCATCGGTCTCACGGGTAAAGGCCTTGCTCATGGCTCCAAGCATAGCGGCGTGCCGGCTGGGTTGGGTGTCGAACTTCTCCTACATCAAGGTGGGCATTTGACGGCTGGAGCATGGCGTTTGGCAGGCGAACAATGGTCCTGCAAACACCCTTCATCCCAAGGAGTTCTCATGCTGGAGACTGGCCTGCCCATCATCAATCCCACTGCTGAAGATGCCCATTGGCGCACCAGTTTCAAGCGCGAGCCGTACTACAAGCCTGATCTGGGTTTTGACGACTACGGGCCGGCGTACCGCGTGGGCTACACGGCACCGGTGCGCCGGCGTGGCAGCTTCTCGGCCATCGAGGCAGCGCTGCATGACGACTGGGAACAGGTCAAGGGCCGTTCACGCCTGACTTGGGCCGAAGCGCGGGAAGCAGCCCGCGCCGCCTGGCAGCACGCCTTGCAGGGCAGCATGCAGGGCGCCACGCGCCAGACGCCTTAACATCCACCCATGAGCCGCATTGCCGTCACCTATCTGGCCATTGCCGTGACCCTGTTCGTGCTGGACATGGTCTGGCTGATGTGGATTGCACGCGACTGGTACCAGCAGGGCATTGGCCACCTGATGGCCGCCAAACCTCAACTGGTTCCCGCAGCGCTTTTCTATCTGCTTTTTCCTGTCGGCCTGCTGATGTTTGCAGTGCTGCCGGGCTCTGAAACCAGCGTCGCAAAAGCTGCGCTGCTGGGCGGCCTGTTTGGCTTTTTTGCCTATGCCACCTACGACCTGACGAACCTCACGATCCTCAAGGACTGGCCTGTCGGTCTGTCCTTGCTGGACGTGGCTTGGGGAACATTGGCTGGCGCAGCAGCCAGCGCCGCCGGCGGCCTGACCGCCCGTGCGGTCGCATAGCCCCAGAGAAATCAGCCGCAGCGCACGCGCAGTGCGCGGTCCAAAGCGTCCAGTTCAATATTCAGCCTGAAGGGGTTGAAGTCCATCGTCACGGCCTGGCCGGGGCGTATCACACGCACCGAGCGTGCGCCAGACAGGCGTTGTGCCTGCGCCTGAATATCCGCATCAAAGGCCTTGCCTTCCAGCAGGCGCGCCGGCTCAGCGGCGCACTCGCCCGGCGGAGCGGAGGCGGATGCCGGCGCAGGAGCAGGAGCAGGCTGGGCACAGCCCAGTACCAGCACAGGCACCAGTAACGCCAGGGGGCGGATGAGGATCAAATCATGCATTGGCGGCTTTCTTGTTGTCGTCATCATTGTCGGCAGCGGCCTGGCGCCTCAACACCTCGCTGGGCTCCAGCGCCGAGGGGAACGGCCGCAAGCCTACCAGCGCCTGCAGCGCAGCATGCGCGCGGTCCACATCCGCGCCAATCAAGGCCAGGGCCACGTCATGTTCAGGTGTTGCGCGCGCAATCTGCAGGTAAGCGGCACGCAGCCGGTCATAGTCCTGCTGGGCGACCGCGATGCGCTCGTGCGCGGCAAACAATCGGGCATATTCCTGGCGGGTGTAACGCATCGGCCCATGGTGCAGCACAGCGCCGCACGCCACTAGCTGCGAGCCGCGCGAGGATTTGCAGGACATCGCGCCGTGCGCATGCAGGACGCGGCCTACACGCGCAGACAATAAAAAAAGGACTTGCACCTTTCGGCACAAGTCCTTTTCTCTTTTTATGGTGCGGCTGGCAGGAATCGAACCCACGACCCCTTGGTTCGTAGCCAAGTACTCTATCCAGCTGAGCTACAGCCGCGCAGCCGCAAATTATAGCACGCTAGTTAAACCGTACATTCAACGGCACCAGTGGACCACTGAAACGGGCCGTCCATGACTCGCCCGGCGCAACGGGCCAGGCGTCGGTCCAGGTGCCTGTGGTCACCACGTCGCCTGCAAGCAGATCTGCTGCCCCCGGACAGGCGCGCAGTTCCTGCAGGAAATGGGCCAGTGCATGCAGCGGGCCATCCAGCACATTCGCCCCATGGCCCTGGTCCACCTGCGTGTCACCCCGGTGCAAGGTGACGGTTGCCGATGCCAATGCCTGCTCCAGCCCGGCTGCGTCTGTCGCGATGTCGCGCACCGCAATGCGCGGGCCCACCATCAGCCGCGCATGCAACGCGCCATCGGCGACCGTGTCGGCCGCCCGGAACTTCCAGCCGGGCAGGTGCGACTGCACGATCTCAAAACCCGGCGCAACCCAATCGATGGCATCAAACAGCGCGTCCAGTGAAGCCCCTGCAACGGGGGCTGCGCGCAGCCCAAAAACAGCCTCGGGCTCCAGCCGGGGCTGGCAGGTGCCGGCAAGAGACACCGTGCCTTCACCGTCGCACAGGCTCAGCGTTGTGTCCCACACCGGCC
>CALRZF020000316.1:0-4699 GCA_943372585.1 Ramlibacter sp. 2FC
GGCCAGGACGGCGAGAGCCAACAGATGCTTCTTCATAGATATCTCCTTGTGTGAAGCGTTACGGATAATGTGAACAACGAAATTCTAGAGAACCGGGCTTGCGGGATTACCCTGTGGCACGGCGCCTAAGAAGGATTACAACCTCAGAATGGCACCTGGTCTGTCGGGTATTTCCAGAAGTCCCGCAGAAGATAGCTGACCGGCAGGTTCAACGGTGTGTTTTTGGGCGGGATGGGTTTGGAGAACCATTTGTCGTAAATGGGGTAGATGTCGCGGCTGACGATCAGGCGGCGCATTTCGTCATCGGCCACCTTCTTGAAGTCCGGGTCGTTGCGCGGCAGCATGATGGCCAGCGGCTCGGTGGTCAGGAACTTGCCCACCACCTTCAGCGCAGCCGGGTTGGGCCGGTTGGCGGCCAGGCCGTACAGCAGCACATCGTCCATCACAAACGCCTCAGCCTCGCCTTTTTCCACCATGTCGACAGCGCGGGCATGGTCCGGCGCCTCCAGGATGGAGATGCCCATGAGGCGCTCGCGGTTGGCCTGGTCAGCCGCCTTCAGCGGCGTGGTGCCTTTGGTGGACACCAGCTTCTTGCCCATGAGGTCTTCAATGCGGTCTACCTGGCTGTCGGCCTTGACCAGAAGGCGTGCGCCCGTGATGAAGTGCGGAATGGTGAAGGCCACTTTCTCGCGCCGCTCGGCGTTATTGGTGGTGGAGCCGCATTCCATGTCGGCCTTGCCCTGTTCGACCATGGCAATGCGGTTGGCGGGTGTGACCTGCAGGAATTCGACCGGCACGTTTTTGACGCCCACCTTCTTGCCCACGGCCTCGGCGATCTTCAGGCACAGGTCCAGCGCATAGCCCACCGGCTTGCGGCTGACCGGGTCCATGTACGAAAACGGCACCGACGATTCGCGGTGCGCAATCACGATCTTGCCGCCGCCCTTGACCCGCTCAAGGACGCCCTGCGCGTGGACGGCTGCAGTGCAACACGCCATGGCAACGATCCCGGCAAATCCCCAACGTAGTGCTTTCATGTCCATCCTGTACAGCTTCACAGAGGTAAGCAGCCTTTGTGCCCGAAGTGCGTTTCAGCGTCGCGGCGCAAGGGTGGCGTCAGTTTTCAGACCCGGCCGAGACATTTCGTTACGGCCATTTTTGCAATGGCGCGAACTGTAGATGTCGGCCCTGTGAAAGGCCAATGCTGTTTGCGCGCGGGGTTATGCAAAAAACTTATGAGCCAGAAGTGCGACTCATTTTGGTGCGTTGTGGACTGCAAGATAGGCCCAGAGCGCCTGCGCAGTGCCCTTGGGGGCTTCCTTGCCCAAGGGTTTTTCCCGATAGGCCCGCACCTCCATGGTCATGTCCAGGCCGTCCATACCCGGCGGCACAGCGCTGACCAGGCGGCGCGCGCGCAGCTCTTTCTTCACCGCGCTGTACGGCAGGAACGCCACGCCATGGCCTTCCAGGGCCATGACCTTCAGGCCCTCGGCCATGTCGGTTTCATACACGCGGTCCAGGTGGATGGCCGTGCTGGACTGCTTGAGGATCAGGTCCGTCACCCGCCCCAGGTAAGCGCCTGGTGCATAACCCAGGTACGGCAGCGGCTGGCCGGCGCGCCCGGGCAGGCGGAACATCGGCTCGCCGTCGGGGCCCGGCTTGACATAGGGCGAAAGCACCTCTTGCCCCAGCGTGACCATTTCATAGCGGTCGGCGTCCAGCTGGAACGGCTGCGACGCGTGGTGGTAGGCGATCAGCAGATCGCAGCCGCCTTCGACCAGTCGCATCACTGCGTCGTGCACGTTCAGCGCAATCAGGCGGCTTTTCATGGGCCCAAATTTTTCGCGCAGGCTGGACACCCAAGCCGGAAAGAACGTGAACGCCAGTGTGTGGGGCACGGCAAATTCGATCACGTCCTGCCCGGCGGCCGAATGGCCGCGCAGCATGGCGCGCGTGCTTTGCAGCGCCTGCAGCATTTCCAGCGACTGGGCGTACAGCGTCTCGCCCGCCGGGGTCAGGCGCGTGGGGTACGAACTGCGGTCCACCAGGTCGGTGCCGGCCCATGCCTCCAGCGCCTGGATGCGCCGCGAGAACGCGGGCTGCGTGACGTGGCGCAGCGTTGCAGACCGGCTGAAACTGCGGGTTTCAGCCAGGCTGACAAAATCCTCGAGCCATTTGGTTTCCATGCGGGCATTATCCCCACGCACCGGGCCACATCAGGCTGCGGGTATGCCCTGCTCAGTGGCCTGCTGCTGCAGCGCCCACATGTCCGCGTACCGTCCTGCATGCGCCAGCAGCTGCGCATGCGTGCCGCGCTCGATGATGCGGCCCGCCTCCATCACCAGGATCTCGTGCGCGTCCACCACGGTGGACAGCCGGTGCGCAATGACCAGCGTGGTGCGGCCGCTGGCGGTGGCGCGCAGCTCGCCCTGGATGGCGCGCTCGTTGGCGCTGTCCAGGGCGGACGTCGCCTCATCAAAGATGATGATGGGCGGGTTCTTGAGCAGCGTGCGGGCAATGGCCACGCGCTGCTTTTCACCGCCCGACAGCTTCAGGCCGCGCTCGCCCACCATGGTCTGGTAGCCGCGCGGGGTGGATTCAATGAAGTCGTGGATGCGCGCGGCGCGCGCTGCGTCTTCGACCTCTGCGCGGGTGGCGCCGGTACGGCCGTAGGCAATGTTGTATTCCACCGTGTCATTGAACAGCACCGTGTCTTGCGGCACGATGCCAATGGCCTGGCGCACGCTGGACTGCGTGACCTGGCGGATGTCTTGCCCCGCGATGGTGATGCGCCCGTCCTGCACGTCATAAAAGCGGTACATCAGCCGCGCCAGTGTGGACTTGCCCGAGCCCGACGGCCCCACCACGGCCACCGTCTTGCCCGCGGGGATCTCAAAGCTCACGTCGTGCAGGATCTGGCGCGCGGGCTCATAGGAAAAGTTCACGTGCTCAAAGCGCACGGCCGGCTGGTGCAGCCCGGCCAGCGGCTGCGCACCGGGTGCGTCCGCCACCTCACGCTCCTTTTCCATCAGCGTGAACATCTTGTCCAGGTCCACCAGGCTTTGCTTGATCTCGCGGTACAGCACGCCCAGGAAGTTCAGCGGGATGTACAGCTGGATCATGAAGGCGTTGATCATGACCAGGTCACCCAGCGTCATGCGCCCGGCCACCACGCCCTGCGTGGCGCGCCACAAAATGGCCACCAGACCGATGGCGATGATGAGCTGCTGGCCGGTGTTCAGCAGGCTCAGCGTGGTCTGGCTCTTCAGGCGCGACTTGCGCAGCTTCTCCAGGCTTTCGTCATAGCGCCGGGACTCGAAGCCCTCGTTGTTGAAGTACTTGACGGTCTCGTAGTTCAACAGCGAATCCACCGCCTTGGTGTGGGCGGCCGAATCAAATTCGTTGGCTTCCTTGCGGAATTTGGTGCGCCACTCGGTCACCGTCACGGTAAAGATGATGTACACCACCAGCGCGGCAATGGTGATCCAGGCAAACCAGGCGTCAAATTTCACAGCCAGGATGGTCAGCACCAGTGTGACCTCGATCAGGGTGGGGACGATGCTGTACAGCGAATAGGAGATCAATGACTCGATGCCGCGCACACCGCGCTCGATGTCACGCGTCATGCCACCGGTCTGGCGCTCCAGGTGAAAGCGCAGGCTCAGGGCGTGCAGGTGCTCAAAAGTCTGCAGCGCAATGCTGCGCGCTGCACCCTGGGTGGCCTTGGCAAACACCAGCTCGCGCAGCTCGGTGAACAGCGACGTGCTCAGGCGCAGCAGGCCATAGGCCACCAGCAGGCCGATGGGCACCACCAGCACGGCGGCCGGATCGCCCGGCTTGAACGACAGGCTGTCCACCAGGTCCTTGAGCAGCAACGGCACGCTGACGTTGGCCAGCTTGGCGCCCACCATGAAGGCCAGCGCGGCCAGCACGCGCCACTTGTATTCCCACAAGTAGGGGAACAGGCGGCGCAGCGTGGCCCAGTCGGATTTGGCGGGTGAAGGAGCGGCGGCGCCTGGAGAAGGCGCAGCGGAAGCAGGTGCTGACAATTCGCCCGAACGGCGCATGGGAGACAATCGTGGTGGTTATTTACCAGAGATTGTGCCCATGTCCTCCAACTCAAGCCTCGACCCCGTCGCCCTGCCCACAGACAAGGAACTGGTACTCAAGGTCATCCCCATGCCGGCGGACTGCAACGCCAACGGCGACATCTTTGGCGGCTGGGTCATGGCCCAGGTCGACCTGGCAGGCTCGGTGGTGCCCGCGCGCCATGTGGACGGACGCATGGCGACGGTGGCCGTCAACCAGTTCATCTTCAAGCAGCCGGTGCGCGTGGGCGACATCCTGAGCTTTTTTGCCGAGGTCACGCGCATCGGCAACACGTCCATCACCGTGCAGGTGGAGGTGTATGCCGAGCGCTTTCGCGCGCAGGGCCGCTATGTGAAGGTGACCGAGGCATCGCTGACCTATGTGGCGATTGACGACAGCGGCAAACCGCGGCCGATCCCCCGTACCTAATCCGCGCATATCTGCACGCGCTGGACAACGCCATCGCACCCAGTGGAAAATGACCCCGGTGCAAGAAGCGTTTGATAAATTCATCAGGGAAGCACCCGCATGGCGACCGACATTCAACTGCCCAAAGTCACCCAAACCCGAATCGCTCGTTTGGCGCAAGCTGCCGGGCGCAGCCCGGCAG
>CALRZF020000317.1:0-4680 GCA_943372585.1 Ramlibacter sp. 2FC
CATCACCTGCCAGCGACATCGCCAGCGCACCCAGCAGCAATGCGTCAAAGCGCCCCACGCGCGCAACGCCGCCCGCGCGCAGCAGCACAAACGCCATGGCCAGCCCCATCGTCAACGGTTTGAAAACGCGGTGCAGGTCAATGAACCCCAGCGCCGCGGTGGCGGTGGCCAGCGCGGCAGATTCCACCATCAGCGCTTCCGTCATGGTGATGCGCCCTTGCATCACCGCGCCGATCGCCCACAGGCTGGCCGCCAGCACGCCCAGCCACACGGCTGATTGCGCCAGCGGCATGCGGTCGGCGAACCACAAAAAGACGGCCACGCCCTGCAGCAGCACAATGAACTGCACGGCGCCAAACCACATGACCGTACGGCTCATGGGCGGGTGAAAGCGCTCCACGCGCTGCATGTCGAACGGCGTGGACGGAAAGCGTGCCGCCACATCGGCCGGCCGCCAGCCCGGCGGCTTGAACCACACGCGCACTTTGTCGGCCCAACTGCGCGCGTGCCATGAATCTTTCAGCAGGCCCCAGTAGACCTCGGTGTTGGACCATAGCGGGTCCCAGCTGTTCAGTGGCTTGCGCGTGCCGTACACGCACTTTTCGTCTTCTTCCTTGAAGCTGCCGAAGATGCGGTCCCAGATGATGAGGATGCCGCCGTAATTGCGGTCCAGGTAACGGTCGTTCACGGCGTGGTGCACGCGGTGGTTGGACGGGCTGCAGAACCAGCGGTCAAACCAGCCCAGCTTGGGCACATGCTCGGTATGTACCCAGAACTGGTACAGCAGATCCACCAGTGCCACCACGCCAAACACCAGCGGCGGCACGCCCGCCACCGCCATGGGCACATAAAACACCCAGCCCAGCAGCGCGCCCGAGCTGGTCTGGCGCAGCGCGGTAGACAGGTTGTAGTCCTGGCTCTGGTGGTGCACCACGTGCGCGGCCCAGAACACGGCCGTCTCGTGCCCCGCACGGTGCAGCCAGTAATAGCAGAAGTCGTAAAACACCAGCGCCAGCAGCCAGCCGTACCAGGTGGTCCAGAACTCAGAGTCCGGCCAGATGGCCACAGTGGAATAGATGGCGGTGTAAATGCCTACGCGGAACAGCCGCGTGAACACCGCACTGATCTGGCTCAGCATGCCCAGGCTGATGCTGTTGACGGCGTCGTTCAGCCGGTAGGTGTTGCGCGCTTTTTTGTAGCCCCAGGCAAACTCGATCGCGATCAGTAAAAAGAAGACGGGCGTGGCTAGGACGATGATCTGGCTGGGGCTCATCCCGCCATTTTCAGCCCGATCAGGTCAGCGCGCCTCTGGCGTCAACCCTGATGATCTTGTCGACCCTGCCGCTGCGCAGGCCGCCGGTCACGCCGATCATGAAGTTGTGCAGGTTGACCGTGGGGTCGCAGTGGCCGGGGATCAGCCACAGGTAGCGGCCCAGCGCCGGCAGGCGGTGGCCGCTGCCGGCGGTGCGCACAATGCCATGCTCGTCGCCGCCGTTGAAGTATTCCAGCTCGCTGCTCTCGTCAAAGGCATGCACGCGCGGCAGGCCTGAATCAATCGCGTGGCTCTTGTGGCCCGCGTCGCACACGGCGTGGGTGGCGCAGGTGCTGATGACCTGCGTCTTGACAAACAGCGCGTGTTCAAAATGGGGCTGTGCCGGGTCGCGCTCGTTCAGCGCGTAATCGGCGTCCATGAACATGAACGAGCCCGCCTGCAGCTCGCCATAGACGCCGCTGGCCGCCTCCAGCACCAGGCTGCCGGTGCCCGCGCCCGTGACCAGGTCGACCGGCACGCCCTGCGCCTCAATGAGCTTGCGGGTGAAGATCACATCGTCCACCGCAATGCCGATGGCCTCGCGCCGCTCCTGCGCGGTGCGCAGATGCTGGGCGCGGCCGTGGTAGGCCTGCAGCCCGGCAAAGCGCAGCGCGGCATGCTTGCGGATCTCCAGCGCCAGCGGCACGGCGGCACCACCGGGCGGCACGCCGCAGCGGCGCTGGCCCACGTCAATCTCTACAAACACATCAATCACCGCGGCTTGCGCGTGGCGCGAGCGCGCGTCGTTCATGGCCTGGGCCAGGCGCGTCACGCCTTCTTCACTGTCTACCGCAATGGCCAGGCGGCCACGCACCGCCGCCAGCTGGTGCGCCAGGGCCGCCACGCGGGCCAGCTTGTGCGGGGCGATGACTTCATTGCTGATGTACACGTCGGTCACGCCGCCGGCCACCATGGCTTCGGCTTCCGCCGTTTTCTGCACACACACGCCGATGGCGCCGGCCTGCATCTGCAGCCGCGCAATGGCGGCGCTTTTGTGCATCTTGGCGTGCGGGCGCCAGCGGATGTTGTGCTTCTTCGCAAAGTCCGCCATGCGGCTCAGGTTGCGCTGCATGGCGTCCAGGTCCACCACCAGCGCGGGGGTGTCGATGGCCTGCACGGGCTGGCCGACCAGCTCGCGCAGCGCGTCGGGCAGGGCTTCTTTTTTGGGATCGGTTTTGGGCTCAGGTGTGGGTTTCATCGCGTGTTTCCTGGTCCAGGTGGCGGGTGTCGGCCCAGCCCACGAGCGAGAAGCCCTGCGGCGTCCAAAGCAGCCGGTTGATGGAGGCGTTGCCCAGCTGCCAGGTGCGCGGCGCCTGCAGCTCCTGCCCGGTGGCAATGCGGTACAGCACGTCCAGCACACCGCCGTGGGCCACCAGCACGATCTGCTCGCCCATGTGCCGCTCGGCCAGGGCCTGCGCCGTTTGCGCAATGCGCTCGCGCAGCACCAGCAGCGACTCGCCTCCGTCCGGCGCCCATTCGGGCACCCGCTTGCGCCAGGCTTGTGCGTCCTCGGGCCAGGCTGCGTCTATTTCGGTAAAGGTCTTGCCCTCAAACACGCCAAAGCTGCGCTCGCGCAAACCCGTGTGCGCCACCACGCCCAAGCCTGCCACCTGGGCAATGGCTCCGGCTGTGGTGTGGGCGCGTTTCAGGTCGCTGGCATACACCGCGGCAATGGGTTCGCCCGCCAGGGCGGCTGCCACGCGCTGCGCCTGCCACAGGCCGGTGTCGTTCAGGGGAATGTCCAGGTGGCCCTGGATGCGGGTGTCAACGTTCCAGGCGGTTTCGCCATGGCGTATGGCAATGATTCGGGTGGCGTCCAAGGTCAAGGTTGTGTGTTTGTGTTGTAGGGCCTAACGGGCCGGCACCTGGATATTGACACGGCGCACGCCCTCGGGCGCCGCGGGGAAGCCCTGCAAGGCCGCGTCGAACATCGCGGGGATCACGGCGGCATTGTCCGTCCAGGGGCCGTCGCTGACGGCATGGCTTTCGTACACCACCTTCTGCGTGGAAAGCTCGCGCAGGATCACGCTGGCTTCGCGCCGGTACCAGGGTTGCTCCATGCGGGCAAAGGGGGACATCCAGTACCCCGGCCCTGCAAAGGAGCCTGGGCCAAACCCCCCGCCCCAGCCGTCCCACGGGTCAGCCCAGGGCGACAGGATGCGCTGCACACGCGCCACCACCTGCACGCTGTAGCGCGGCGCGGCGTCGTCGCGTTTCAGGCCGGCGCGGAACAGGGCCGGGTCGGCCCAGGCTTCCACCTGCGCCTGTTGTGCATTCTGTTGCGAGGGCAGTCGCTCGAACCGGTAGGCCGGGTTGGCCGGTACCGCGGGCAAGCTGGAGAAGCTGCGCACCTCGTTGTCCAGCTGGAACGTGGACGCGCAGCCCGTGAGGACGAGGGCCACCGCCAGCCATGGCAGGCGGCGCAGGGCGGCGATGAAGGACAGGTTTGGCATGGATGACCTCCGGTGGGCAGCCTGCGCGGCGCACCTCAGAGGCGCAAGACCTGCAGGCCGGGCAGCGTGGGCGCGGCCGGGAAATCCTCCACATCAAACGCCTTGTCGCCGTCTTCACTGGCAACGCCCGTGGCTTTCAGACCCTTGAAGTCGTAGTGCGTTCCGTCGGCCAGGTGCGAAGGCACGACATTTTGTAACGCGCTGAACATGTTCTCGATGCGCCCGGGGTGCTTCTTGTCCCATTCGCGCAGCATGGCGCCCACCTGCTTGCGCTGCAGGTTTTCCTGGCTGCCGCACAGCGTGCAGGGGATGATGGGGAACTGTTTGTGTTCGGCCCAGCGGATCAGGTCCTTTTCGGGCACATAGGCCAGCGGGCGGATCACGATATGCTTGCCGTCGTCGCTGACCAGCTTGGGCGGCATGCCCTTGAGCTTGCCGCCAAAGAACATGTTCAAAAAGAAGGTTTGCAGCATGTCGTCGCGGTGGTGGCCCAGCGCGATCTTGGTGGCGCCCAGCTCGTCGGCCACGCGGTACAAAATGCCGCGGCGCAGGCGGCTGCACAGGCTGCACATCGTTTTGCCCGGCGCGATCTTGTCCTTGACGATGGAATAGGTGTCCTGGTTCTCGATATGGAACGGGATGCCTAAAGCAGTCAGGTATTCCGGCAGGATGTGCTCGGGAAAGCCGGGCTGCTTCTGGTCCAGGTTGACGGCGATGATGGAAAAATTGATGGGCGCGCGCGCCTGCATCTTCAGCAGGATGTCCAGCATGCCGTAGCTGTCCTGGCCGCCTGACAGGCAGACCATGACCTTGTCGCCCTCTTCGATCATGTTGAAGTCCACGATGGCCTGCCCCATGAGCCGGCACAGCCGCTTTTCGAGCTTGTGGGTTTCGCGTTCGATTTTCAGGTCGCGG
>CALRZF020000318.1:0-4639 GCA_943372585.1 Ramlibacter sp. 2FC
AGGTCCCGAATGATCGAAGCGTCGTCTCCCCATGTGATGAACACCTACGGCCGCGTGCCGATCGCGCTGTCGCATGGCCAGGGCGCCCGCGTCTGGGACATCAATGGCAAGCAGTACCTGGACGCGCTGGGCGGCATTGCCGTCAACACGCTGGGGCACAACCACCCCAAGCTGGTGCCCGCGCTGCAGGACCAGCTCAGCAAGATCATCCACAGCTCCAACTACTACCACGTGCCCGGCCAGGAAAAGCTGGCGGCCAAGCTGGTGGAACTGTCGGGCCTGACCAATGTGTTCTTCTGCTGCACCGGCCTGGAGGCCAACGAGGCGGCGCTGAAGCTGGCGCGCAAATTCGGCCACGACAAGGGCATCGAGCGCCCCGAGATCGTGGTGTATGAGAAGGCCTTTCACGGCCGCAGCATTGCCACCCTGTCGGCCACAGGCAATGAAAAGGTGCAAAAGGGCTTTGGCCCGCTGGTGGAGGGCTTTGTCCGTGTGCCGCTAAACGACATTGAGGCACTGAAAAAAGCCACCGAAGGCAACCCCAACGTCGTGGCCGTGTTCTTTGAAACCATCCAGGGTGAAGGCGGCGTGAACCCCATGCGCATTGAATACCTGAAACAGGTGCGCGAGCTGTGCGACCAGAAAGACTGGCTGCTGATGATCGACGAAGTGCAATGCGGCATGGGCCGCACCGGCAAGTGGTTTGCCCACCAGTGGGCGGGCATCCTGCCCGACGTGATGCCGCTGGCCAAGGGCTTGGGCTCGGGCGTGCCGATCGGTGCGGTGGTGGCCGGCCCCAAGGCCGCCAACATCTTCCAGCCCGGCAACCACGGCACCACCTTTGGCGGCAACCCGCTGGCCATGCGCGCCGGCGTCGAGACCATCCGCATCATGGAAGAAGACGGCCTGCTGGACAACGCCGCCACGGTGGGCTCCCACCTGAAGGGTGCGCTGGCACGCGAGCTGGGCGGCCTGAAGGGCGTGAAGGACATCCGCGGCCAGGGCCTGATGATCGGCGTGGAGCTGGACAAGCCCTGCGGCGTGCTGACCATGCGCGCGGCTGAAGCCGGCCTGCTGATCAGCGTCACGGCAGACAGCGTGATCCGGCTGGTGCCTCCGCTGATCCTGACGGTGGCTGAAGCCGACGAGATCGTGGCTATCCTGGCGCCGCTGGTCAAACAGTTCCTTCTGGAGTGAGCATGACGGCACCCATCCGGCATTACCTGCAGTTCAGCGACTTCACGGCGGATGAATACGCCTGGCTGTTCGAACGCGCCGCCCTCATCAAGAAGAAGTTCAAGGCCTATGAGAAGTACCACCCGCTGGCCGACCGCACGCTGGCGATGATCTTCGAGAAGGCGTCCACCCGCACGCGCGTGAGCTTTGAGGCCGGCATGTACCAGCTGGGCGGCAGCGTGGTGCACCTGACCACCGACGGCAGCCAGCTGGGCCGCGCCGAGCCGATTGAAGACAGCGCCAAGGTCATCAGCCGCATGGTGGACCTGGTGATGATCCGCACCTTCGGCCAGGACAAGATCGAAAGCTTTGCCGAACACTCACGCGTGCCGGTCATCAACGGGCTGACCAATGAATTCCACCCCTGCCAGATCCTGGCGGACGTCTTTACCTACATCGAACATCGCGGTTCGATCAAGGGCAAGGTGGTGGCCTGGGTGGGCGACGGCAACAACATGGCCAACACCTGGTTGCAGGCCGCCGAGCTATTGGGCTTTACCGTGCATGTGAGCACGCCCAGCGGCTACGAGGTGGACCAGGACGTGGCCGGCATCCGCAGCGCGGACAGCTACAAGGTTTTCAAGGACCCCATGGACGCCTGCCGCGGCGCCGACCTGGTGACCACCGACGTGTGGACCAGCATGGGCTACGAGGCCGAGAACGAAGCGCGCAAGAAGGCATTTGCCGACTGGTGCGTGGACACCGAGATGATGAAGGTGGCCAAGCCCGACGCCCTGTTCATGCACTGCCTGCCCGCGCACCGGGGCGAAGAAGTGGAAGCCGACGTGATCGACGGCCCGCAGTCAGTGGTGTGGGACGAGGCAGAAAACCGCATGCACGCGCAAAAGGCGCTGATGGAGTTTTTGCTGCTGGGCCGCGTTACCTGAACCACACCTGCTGCGCAGGGATGACCTGCGCCGCGAAATCGGCGTAGCTGGGGATGCGGGTACGAAATTCGCTGTAGCGGTTGCCATGGGGCTCGCGCACCACGTCTGTGAACGGCAGCACCCGCTCCGCAAAGGCGCCGTCAAAGCGGCTCCGATCACCTTCGCCCAGGCGCTGCACCGCATCAAACTGGTCCTCGCAGATCACCTGGATGGCGGACTCCGCAAAGCTCCAGCGTGGGCACCACATGGCCGTCCAGCCCGCCGTGCGGCCCGCCAGAAAACCCTGCATGCGCCGGGTCAGCACAAAGGCGTCGGACTCAATGTGGACGATGCGGCTGCAGCCATAGTGCCGGGCCACCGCGACCGAATGCACAAAGCTGCGCCACCAACCCGGAAAGCGCCGCCCGGGCTGCAAGCCCAGGTGCTCTTCAAAGCGCACCATCAGCGGCATCGCGGGCGCGGCAGGCAAGACATGCGAAGCGGGCACCGTCAGCACGTCGTGGGCGGGTGGTTGCCAGGGTGACGCATCGTCCATCAGGCACCACAGCGCTGAACCCCAGGGCTGCGCGCGGTGGTGCGCCAGCCAGCGGCGGTAGCGCGCCGCCCATTCATGAGGGCCGGCGACGTGGCTTGTGCAGAACACCAGGGTTTCGAAGGGCATACCAGGACAACAGGCTGACCACCAATATAGTCTGCCCATGGTCACCACTCCTTCTGCCTGCACGAGCTGCGGCGCCTGCTGCGCGGGCTTTCGCGTGGACTTTTCTGTTCACGAATCAGAAGAGCACGGCGGCTGTGTGCCTGCCGGGCTGTCGGTACCGGTGACCGATGGCATTTTGCGCATGCGCGGCACCGACCACGCCCGCCCGCGCTGCGCGGCCCTGACCGGCAAGGTCGGCCAGCAGGCCATCTGCGGCATTTACGAGTGGCGCCCCTCCCCCTGCCGTGAATTTGAAGAGGGTAGCGATGCCTGCGCCAGGGCCCGCTCGCGGCTCGGTCTGCCCCCGCTGGACGGCCACATGCTTTAAGCCTGAAGTATTTTCGCGGCCTGTTGGAAATAACCGACACCACAGATTTTGGGGCGGGTGCAAACTTTCGCCCATGACTCGCCCATCGCCTCAGCTCTGGGATATCTCACCGCCTGTGCAACCCGGCTCGCCGGTGTTTCCGGGCGACACGCCTTACCAGCAGCAGTGGGCCGCCAGCATCGGCCCCGGCTGCCCCGTGAACGTCAGCAGCATGACGCTGTCACCCCACGTGGGCGCGCATGCCGACGCGCCGCTGCACTACGACCCGCAGGGCCAGGCCGTCGGCGCGCTGGACCTGTCGCCGTACCTGGGGCCCTGCCGTGTGATCCATGCGATCGGCTGCGGGCCACTGGTGCAGTGGCAGCACCTGGCGCATGCCCTGGCAGGGTTGCCCGCACGCGTGCTGGTGCGCACCTATGAACGCATGCCCGTGGACCAGTGGGACGGCGCCTTGAGCGCCTTCGCGCCCGACACCGTCGAACGCCTGGCCGCGCTGGGTGTGACACTGATCGGCATCGACACCGCCAGCATCGACCCTGCCGACAGCAAGACGCTGGACAGCCACCAGGTCATCCGACAGCGCAACATGCGCGTGCTGGAAAACCTGGTGCTGGACGAAGTCCCCGAGGGCGACTACGAGCTGATCGCCCTGCCCCTGAAATTGATGACGGCGGATGCATCCCCCGTTCGCGCCATCCTGAGAAGCCTATGACCACCCTGCAAGACTGCCGCGCGCTTGACGCGCAAGACCCGCTGCGCGCACTGCGCAATCTGTTCACTGTTTCCGCGGACGTGATCTACCTGGACGGCAATTCGCTAGGTGTCATGCCCACAGCTGCGCCCGCCAGGGTGGCCGCTGCGGTGACGCAGGAATGGGGCACGGGACTGATCCGCAGCTGGAACACGGCGGGCTGGTTCCAGCTCCCGCAGATGCTGGGCGACAAGATCGCACAGCTCATTGGCGCGCAACCGGGTGAAGTGGTGGCGACCGACAGCACCTCCATCAACCTGTACAAGGTGCTCAGCGCCGCGCTGAACATTGCCGCGCAGGATGCGCCGCAGCGCAAGCTGATCGTGAGCGAACGCAGCAACTTCCCCACCGACCTGTACATCGCCGAAGCGCTGTGCAAGGAGCGCGGCCTGCACCTGAAGCTGGTCGAGCCCGAAGAGATCCACGCCGCGCTGACGCCTGATGTGGCGGTCCTGATGCTCACCCATGTGAACTACCGCACCGGCGCCATGCACGACATGACCGCCGTGACCGCTGCCGCGCACGCAGCAGGCGCCCTCACGGTGTGGGACCTGGCACACAGCGCGGGCGCCGTGCCGGTGGACCTGCACGGCGCCAATGCCGATTTCTCCATCGGCTGCGGCTACAAGTACCTCAACGGCGGCCCGGGCGCCCCGGCCTTCGTCTGGGTCAACCCGCGCCATGCCGAACGCTTCTGGCAGCCGCTGGCCGGCTGGTGGGGCCACGCCGCGCCGTTT
>CALRZF020000319.1:0-4636 GCA_943372585.1 Ramlibacter sp. 2FC
GGTTGCCCATGGCTCTCACGCTTGAACAGATCAACACCGCTTCGGCCGCTGAAGCCGCCACGCTGCTGGACGGCCTGTACGAACATTCCCCCTGGGTGGCCGAAGCCGCGCTGGCACACCGGCCCTTTCGATCGCTGGCACATCTGAAGCATGTGATGGCGAACGTGGTGCGTGACGCAGGCGCCGACAAGCAGCTCACGCTCATTCGCGCCCACCCGGAGCTGGCCGGCAAGGCCATGGTCAGCAAGACGCTGACGGCTGAATCGACCAACGAACAAGGCAAGGCCGGCCTGACCGACTGCACCCCTGAAGAGTTTGCGCGCATCCAGCAGCTCAACGCCGACTACAACGCCAAGTTCGGCTTTCCGTTCATCCTGGCGGTGCGCGGGCCGCGTGGCACGGGGCTGAACCGCCACGAGATCATCGACACTTTTGCTCGCCGTGTAGACAACCATCCCGACTTTGAACTGGGCGAGGCGTTGCGCAACATCCACCGCATTGTGGAGATCCGCCTGAACGACAAGTTTGGCGTGGAACCCACCTTGGGCAACCAGGTGTGGGACTGGCAGGAAAAGCTGTCGCAGCACAGCGACCCCGGCTTTGCCGAAAAAGGCCAGCTCACCGTCACCTACCTGACCGACGCGCACCGCGCGTGCGCGCAGCGCATCAGCACCAACATGCGCGAAGCCGGCTTTGACGAAGTGCACATTGACGCCGTGGGCAATGTGGTGGGCCGCTACAAGGCCAGCAAGCCGGGCGCAAAGACGCTGATGACCGGCAGCCATTACGACACCGTGCGCAACGGCGGAAAATACGACGGGCGCCTGGGCATCTTCACGCCCATGGCCTGCGTGGCCGAGCTGTCGCGCCAGGGCAAGCGTCTGCCGTTTGACTTTGAAGTGATTGCCTTTGCCGAAGAAGAAGGCCAGCGCTACAAGGCCACGTTCCTGGGCTCGGGTGCGCTCATCGGCCAGTTCAACAACGCCTGGCTGGACCAGAAGGACGCTGACGGCATCACGATGCGCGAGGCCATGCAGCACGCCGGCCTGTGCATCGACGATATCCCCAAGCTGCAGCGCAACCCGTCCGACTACCTGGGCTTTGTGGAAGTGCACATCGAGCAGGGCCCGGTGCTGACCGAGATTGATCTGCCGCTGGGCATCGTGACCTCCATCAACGGCGGTGTGCGCTATTTGTGCGAAGTGATCGGCATGGCCAGCCATGCGGGAACCACGCCCATGAACCGGCGCCGCGACGCGCTGTCGGCGGTGGCCGAGCTGTCGCTGTATATCGAGCAGCGCGCCGCGCGCGACGGCGACTCGGTGGGCACCATCGGCATCTGCACGGTGCCGGGTGGCTCCACCAACGTGGTGCCGGGCCGCTGCCAGTTCACGCTGGACCTGCGCGCGCCGAATGACCCGCAGCGCGACGCGATGGTGACCGATGTGCTGGCCGAGCTCGCCCGGATCTGCGAACACCGCGGCCTGCGCCACACGACCGAAGTGACCATGAAAGCCGCCGCCGCGCCCAGCGCACCTGACTGGCAACAACGCTGGGAACGCGCTGTGGACGCGCTGGGCGTGCCGCTGTACCGCATGCCCAGCGGCGCAGGCCACGACGCCATGAAGCTGCACGAGGTGATGCCCCAGGCCATGCTGTTTGTGCGGGGGCAAAACGCGGGCATCAGCCATAACCCGCTGGAATCCACCACCAGTGATGACATGCAACTGGCTGTGGAAGCTTTTCAGCTGCTGTTGAGCAACCTTGCGAATGAAGTGAAATGACCGACTACAACCAACTAGACACCTGGATCGACACCCACTTTGACGAACAGGTCAAGTTCCTGCAGGAACTGATCCGCGTGCCCACCGACACGCCGCCGGGCAACAACGCACCGCACGCAGACCGCACAGCCGAGCTGCTGAAGGCCATGGGCCTGGACGCAGAAAAGCACGTGGTGCCCGCCGACGAAGTGAAAGCTGCCGGGCTGGAAACCATCACCAACCTGATCGTCCGCCGCAAGTATGGTGCCGGCAAGACCATCGCCCTCAATGCCCACGGCGACGTCGTGCCGCCCGGCGAAGGCTGGACGCATGACCCCTATGGCGGCGAGATTGCCGACGGCAAAATCTACGGGCGCGCCGCCGCTGTCAGCAAGTGCGACTTCTCCACCTTCACCTTTGCCGTGCGCGCACTGGAAGCCGTGGCCAAGCCCGCCAAGGGCAATGTGGAACTGCACTTCACCTATGACGAAGAGTTCGGCGGCGAGGTCGGCCCCGGCTGGATGTTGAAAAAGGGTCTGACCAAGCCCGACCTGATGATCGCGGCCGGCTTCAGCTACCAGGTGGTGGTGGCGCACAACGGCTGCCTGCAGATGGAAGTGACCGTGCACGGCGAGATGAGCCACGCCGCCATACCCGACAGCGGCACCGACGCGCTGCAGGCCGCCACGCACATCCTGAACGCGCTATACGCGCTGAATTCCGACTACAAAAAGGTCACGTCCAACGTCGCGGGCATCACCCACCCCTACCTGAACGTGGGGCTGATCGCGGGCGGCACCAACACCAACGTGATCCCCGGCAAGGTCGTGCTCAAACTGGACCGCCGCATGATCCCCGAGGAAGACCCGGCGCAGGTCGAATCCTCCATTCGCGCGACTATCGAAGCCGCGGCAAAGTCGTTCAACCCGCCGCGCGGCGGCAAGGCCGTGCGAGTGGACATCAAGCGTATGCTGCTGGCGCGCGCCATGGCGCCGCTGGCCGGCAACCAGCCGCTGGTGGCTGCGCTGCAGCAGCATGGGCAGGCTGTGTTTGGCGAACCCATCCCGGCCGTGGGCACGCCGCTGTACACCGACGTGCGGCTGTATGTGGAGCAGGGCATCCCCGGCGTGATCTACGGCGCGGGCCCGCGCACCGTGATCGAGTCCAACGCCAAGCGTGCCGACGAGAACCTGGCGCTGGACGACTTGCGCCGCGCCACCAAGGTCATCGCGCGCGCGCTGGCCGACCTGCTGGCCTGAGACGCAGCCTCAACCCGCAGGGTTGAGCACGAAGTCGTACTCGACCACGTGCCCGCCGTTGCCGTCGGCCACCCAGTCGGCCACCAGTGACTCGCGCACGCCGAATACTGCGTCAGAGTCCAGGTAGGGGTCGCCGCTTCGGAACACATGCGTGATCAGGGTTTCGTAGCCCGGCGCCTCGATCTTGAAATGCAGGTGGGCAGGGCGCCAAGGGTGCCTGCGCGTGGCGTCCAGCATGTTCCCCACCGGCCCGTCCGTGGGAATGGGATAAGGCTCAGCGAGGACGGAGCGGAAGTGATAGCCGCCGTCAGCCCCCGCCACCAGGCAACCGCGCGCCTGATGGCCCTGCAGGCCTTCGCGTTGTACGTCGTACAGCCCTTGCGCGTCTGCTTGCCATACTTCGATCCGTGCGCCCGGTACCGGCGCACCCGCCAGGTCGCGCACCACACCACGCACGGTGCAGGGCTCTCCGCTGGCGCCATTGGCCACATCCGCGCCGTGCTCGTAGCTGGGCGCACCGTCCACATAAAAGGGGCCGAACACCGTGGCTTCCGTGCACCCTGCCGGCTTCTGGTTGTTCATGGCCACGGTCAGCATCGACAGCCCCAGCGTGTCTGACAGCAGGATGAATTCCTGGCGCTGGTCGTCGGTTTTATGGCCTACGCTGGTCAGGAACTGGATACCCCGCATCCACTCCTCTTCAGTCAGCTTGACCTCGCGCGCGAACGCATGCAGGTGCTGCACCAGGCGCGTCATGATTTCCTTCAGCCGTGCATCGGGTGTCTGCTCCAGCGATGCGATGACGGCCTGGGTGATGTTGTCTTGCGTGAGATTGCGCATGTCAGACCTTGGGTAATTGCCGCGCGGGCCGCGGGCGATAATGCAAAAAAAGATGTTGGCGTCGTTGCCGCAGGAGACTCACGTGGATCGCTTCGCCGAGATGGTTCTGTTTGTCCAGGTCGCCGAATGCGGCAGCCTCAGTCGTGCGGCTGAGGCCATGGACCTGTCCAACGCCGCGGCAAGCCGGCACTTGTCGGCCCTGGAAGAACGGCTCAAGGCCCGTCTGGTAGAGCGCAATACGCGCCGCCTTTACCTGACCGAAGCGGGGCAGGATTTTCTCAAGCGGTGCAAGACCATCCTGGCCGACCTGGATGACGCTGAAACTGCCATCAACGCCACGGCGCTGGACCCGGTGGGCACGCTGCGGGTGACGGCATCGCTGTCGTTTTCGGTTCACCACATTGCGCCGCTGCTGTCGGGCTACACGCAGCTGTACCCCAAGGTCAATGTCCACGTCGAGACGGCCAACCGCTACCTGGACCTGATCGACAACAACATTGACGTCGCCATCCGCACCCGCGAATTCGAGCCCGATTCCAACATCACGATTCGCCGGCTGGCCGAGACACGGCGCATCCTGGCGGCGTCGCCCGGCTACCTCAACCGCCACGGGCGGCCCCAGCGGCTGGAGGACCTGGCGGCTCACCGGCTGCTGATCTATACCTATGCCAACAACCCGCACGAGCTGCGCTTCACACGTGATGGCCAGGAGACCACGCTGCCGGTCAAGGGCCTGCTGGAGTCCAATGACGGGCAGGTCCTGCGTGCCGCCGC
>CALRZF020000320.1:0-4635 GCA_943372585.1 Ramlibacter sp. 2FC
CTGCTGCTGGCCGTGGCCGAGCTGAAGGCGCTGCCGCCGCCCGAGCTGCTGGTGTCCGCCGTGCCGCCTGCGCTGCCGCTGGTGCGATCCCAGGCCCTGAAGGTCAGCCCGTTGGTCACCGTGCCGGCCCAGTCGGCGTTGGGCACAAAGCGCACGCGCGTATTGGCGTCTGTCGTCAGCAACCGCGCCGTGGTATTGCCCGGCGTAACGAACGCCGTCCAGGTGGTGCCGCCATCGGTGGTGTACTGCCATGCGCCGTTGCTGTTGTCCACCGAGGTCACGGCAATGCCTGACAGCGCGTTGCTGTTGCCGTCGGTGATCTGCCCCGCCACGAGCGCCGACACCAGCGTGCCGCTGGGGGCTGTGGCGTCCTCCAGGATCGTGCCCAGGGCATTGGCACCGGCCAGCACGGGCGCCTGGTTGGCGGTACTGATCGTGACCTGCAGGCTTTCGCCCAAGGTGTCCAGCCCGCCGCTGGCCGTGCCACCGTTGTCCTTGACGCTCCAGCTGAAGGTCTGGGGGCCACCCGTCGTGTTGCCGGCCGCGCGGAACTGCATGCCCTGCAACTGGTTCAGCGTGTAGTTCGTGCCCGCCGTGACAACCGTCGTGCCGTTCGCCAGCACCACGTCACCCAGCGTCGGCGCCGGCACGGCAGTGACCGTGAAGGTGAGCGTCTGCGTGTTTTCATCGGCGCCGCCGCCGTTGCCGTAGGCCAGCGATCCCAGGCCCAGCGAGGTGGTGCCGGAGTTCTCCAGAACGGTCAGGTTGGCCACCGTGCCGCCCGTGCGCACAGGGGCGTCGTTCACCGCCGTGACCGTGACGCCCGCCGATGCCGTGGCGCTGCTGAAAGCCGTGTTGCCGCCATTCGCCGTGGTACTGGCTGTGCCCCCCGCTGTGCCGCTGGTACGGTCCCAGGCCCGAAAGGTCAGGCCTGCCGCGACCGTGCCCGCAAAGTTGGCCAGGGGCACAAAGCGCACACGGGTCAGTGTGTCGGCGGCCAGCAGCAAAGCGCTGGTGCCCGTGGGGGTGCCGATGGCGGACCAGCCGGTGCCGCCGTCGGTGGAGTACTGCCAGGCACCGTTGGCCGCATCCACGGCGGTGACCGCGATGCCCTTCAGAGGCACCGCATTGGCGTCAGTGATCTGCCCCGCCACGATGTCGCTGACCAGCGTGCCCGCAGGTGCCGTGGCGTCTTCGGTCACGGCACCCAGATTGTTGGCGCCCGCCAGCACCGGCGCCACGTTGTACAGCGTGAAGCCCGCCACCAGCGCGTCGTTGCCCGCCGGCGCTGTGCGGTGCGCGCCGGTGGTGGCAAGGCCCGTGGTGGCCGTGGTGCCCACCACGTACGCCTGTGTGCCGCGCACGGCCATGCCGCCGGCCTGCATGCCGGTGCCGTAATAGGTGCCGTACACCAGGTCAGCCGCGCCGCCGCCTGCCGGGTTGATGATCACCAGAAACAGGCTGGTGCCGCTGTTGGTGGCCTGCACCGCGTCGGCCGTGGTGGGGAAATTGCTGGAGTTCGTCTGGCCTGTTACTACAGCGCGGCCCAGGCCGTCGATGCCGACAGCGCGGGGCGCATTGTCGGACCCGCTGCCCGACAGGTAGGTCGAATACACGAGCGTCGCCGCACCTGTCAGGCTGAGGTCATACACCTGCAGGTAGCCCGCGATGCCGTTGGACGCGGTGGTCTGCATCGCGCCCGCCGTGGTGGCAAAGCTGGTGCTGCCGCTGACCTGGGTGGTGCCCACGACATACACCTTGCCCGACGCGTCCACCGCCACGGCCACCGCGGTATCTGCCAGGCTGGAGCCGATATAGCTCGAATACAACAGCGTGGCGCCTGTGGCATTGAGCTTGGCCAGGAAGCCGTCGGACGTGCCGCCGCGCGTGCTGTCCGCCGCATTGACGGCGTCCAGGTCGCTGGACTCGGTGTTGCCCACGATGTAGACGTTGCCCGAAGCGTCTACCGCAATGCCATTGATGGCGTCGGTACCGTTGCCGCCATAGGCCACGTTGAACTGCTGGGCGCCCGCCGCATTCAGCTTGAGCACGAACGCATCGTCCGGCCCGCCGCCCAGCAACCCGCCGAGCAAGCCGCCCAGGCCCGTAGCGCCCGAGCCGCGTGACGACTGACCGGCGGCGTACACATTGTTGGACGCATCCACCGCGATCGCATTGCCCGTGGTGACGCCGGTCGCGCCCAGCGCGGTGCCGCCGTAGTAGGTGGAAAACGCCAGGGCGGTGCCGGCCGCGTTCAGGCGGAACACCACGGCGTTTTGCGAGCCCGACAACGACGTGTCAATGGCCGCTACGGTGGGGAAGTTGGTGGATTTGGTCCAGCCCGTGACCGCCGCCGCACCTGTGCCGTCCACCGCGACGGCATTGCCCTGCTCGTCGCCAGTGCCGCCAATGCGCGTGGAATAAATGAGGGTGGCCAGGTCGGCGCTGTACTTGGCAACAAAGATGTCGCCCGAGCCCCCGCCGCCAATCAGCGTGTTGAGCGCGGCCGTCGTGCGGCCCGTGATGTAGACAGAGCCTGCCGAATCCACCGCCACGCCCAGCCCGGTATCGGCCCCGGAGCCGGCGCTGCCGAAGTAACTGGCGTAGTCCAGCAGCGGATCAATGACCAGTTCGCGCGAAGTGTCCCACGCACCCAGTGCGAACCCGATGCTGCCGTCCGCATGAATGACATAAGCGCTTTGAACCGCCTCGCGTCCGTTCGGCCCCTCCTGCCAGCTCACCGGCGCCTTGAAGCGCAGCGCTTCTTCGCGCCCGGCCAGTGCCAGCACCAGGTCGCCCCTGGCATCCACCTGCGCCGACGCAATGCCCTCAAAGCGCAGGCGGATCGCGTCGGCGTTGTACGCCGCATCGCCCCCCGGTGCGACGATGAAGTCGTATTCCAGCTGGCGCTGCGTGCCGTAGTAGCGCACGTCCACACCGGCCCAGACGTTGCGGTAGGCCACCGCGCTGTAGTTGGCAATACCGGTGTGCCACGCACTGGCGTCGTTGCCCAGCAGGTAGTTGCTGTGTGCGCCCAGCAGGCCCTGCCCCTCGGCCGGCACGCCTGCGTGGGCGCCCACCAGGTTCAGCCGCACCGTATGCGCACCCTCTTCCGACGCCAGCGTGATGGCGGCGTTGCCGCCCGACAGGGCAATGTCATAGCCGCTGCCGCGCGCCAGGAAATCAATGCCCGGCCGGGCCTGGCCCGCGTTGGTTTCAAAGTTCAGCGCCACACTGGCGTAGGCTGCGGCCACTGCACCCGCGTTGGGCGCCACGGCGGCAGACTGCGGCGTGCCTGCGTATTCGCCGCTGGCGTCCACCGTGCGGTGTTCTGCCGCGCCGGTCTGCTGGCCCAGCATCAAACCGGCCGCGATGTCGGCCGAATACAGGATGCGCCGCTCCATGGCTTCGGCCACGGGCCGCTGCGCGTGCACGATTGCGCGTGGCCGGGATGAGCGCCGCCACAGCATCGTCCAGCGCCTCAGGGTTTGGCCGCGTTTGCCGGCAGCCTGGACAGGCCGCCATCCATGCGCAGCGGCAGTCCGTCGCCCGATGCTTGAGCGCGTGCCGGGACGGGCCGCGCTGCGGCTTTGGCTGCCGGGGGTGCTGCCGCCGCCGAACCCAGGTCGGCCTTGCAGCGCAGGCCTGCAGGCAGCGCCAGGTTGGCGTTGGGCAGCTCCAGCCGCACGCGAAAGGTGTTGCTGGCGCCGTCCACCAGCCGGTCCACCAGCACCACCTTCGCCGCGCGTGCAGCCGCGCCGGGCAGCTCGGGCGTGACGTTCAGGCTCATGCCGGTGCGCAGCGTGCCGTACAGCGTCGCGGGCAGCACCACCTCCACCCGCAGCGGGTCCACCACGGCGATTCGGAACACGGCTTTTTCTTCCACCCGCTCGCCCACCGACAGGTAGCGGTCGGCGACCACGCCGGTGCTGGGGCTGCGGATGGTGCGCAGGGCCAGCTGCGCGCGGCTGAGCTCGGCCTCACGCGCGAGGATGTCGCGTTGCTCACGCGCCTGCACCAGCCGGTTTTCGGCCACGGCGGCTTCAGCGCGCGCCTGTTCCAGCGCCTGGGGCGAGATGAACTGCTGGTCGGCCAGGTCTTTCGCGCGGGCCAGCTTCTGGCGGGCCAGCTCGGCGTTGCTGAGGGCGGCGTTGTATTCGCCCATGGCCTGGGCGCGGCCCGCGGCGACCTGCACCGAGGCGCGCTCCACGTCGGCGCGCAGCGTGGCCAGCGGCTGGCCGGCGCTCACACGGTCGCCACGCTCGGCATGCAGGGCTTCAATGACGCCGATGACGGGGCTGCCCACATCCGCCACGCGGTGCGGCTCGATCAGGCAGCCCAGGGCCTGCGCAGGCGGTGCGGCCAAGGCCGGGCTGGCAAGGTACAGGACACAGGGAAGGGAAAGCGCCAGGGCGGCGCAACGAAGGCGTCGTCGGGTCATGAAAACTTCTCGCGATCAAAAATCAATGCGCGTTCCGTTTCCCCGTCGGCGCGGCTCAGGCTCTGGCGATGCTGGCGCCCAGTATAGGCGGCGCACCACTGCGGCCACCCCATGGTGAAGCGTAACAACGGCCCCGGCAGCGCCCGGACTGCCCCTGCGAAGGCCCGCCACGCCCACGGCAGCCAGGCCACAAA
>CALRZF020000321.1:0-4595 GCA_943372585.1 Ramlibacter sp. 2FC
GGCGCGCGCAGCGACGCCACGCCCAGCGCCTGCGCTGTAGCGCACAGGGCCTGCACGATGTCGTCGCCCACGCGCACACGCGCCAGCAGGTCACGGGCCTGCACGATTTCGCCGGGCTGCCAGTCGGGGATGTCCTGCACTGGCGCCGGCGCATTCAGGTCCAGGTGAAACGCCATGCGGTCCAGCAGCGCGGCGGGCATCTGCTCGTCGTCGTCCATGCCTTCGTCCAGCGCCACCACGCCCAGGCGCGCGGGCTGGCGGATGGCCAGGCCGTCGCGCTCGGCCACCACCTCGTGCGTGTCCAGCACGGCCGCCAGGCGCGCGGCCACGCCGGCGGGTACGCGTTCAGCCATGGCCAGCAGGGCAATGCCGCCATCGGCCTGCGCCAGCACGCCGGCCTGCGCAACAGGCCGGCCCCGCTGCAGCGTGGCGGCCAGGTCCAGCCCGCCCAGCAGTGAGGCGTCGGTGGTGTTCAGCGGAATGCGGCGCTGCGGCGTGCCCGCGGGCAGCAGGTGGCGCAGCAGCGCAAGCCACTGGTCGCGCACCGGGCCGGCGGCTGCGCGCAGCGCCACGCCGCCCAAACCCGCAGGGTCCACCGCAAACAGGGCTGCGGCCACGGCGGCATCTGCGCCGAGGCCGGGCAACCCTGAAGTGTTCATAGGGCGCTCATGGGGGCGCTCATGCCCCCATCAACTCCGCAACAGCGCGCTCCACGCGCGTGGTCGAGCCCGAATCATCCAGCGGGTTGCGCCGCAGCCGGTGGCGCAGCGCCGGGGCGGCCACGCGGCGCAGGTGGGCGTCGGTCACGCCGGCGTCGCCCTGCAGGGCTGCCAACGCGCGTGCGGCGCGTATCAATGTCAGGTCGCCGCGCAGGCCGTCGGTGCCCAGGGCCATGCACAGCTGGGCAGCACGCTCGCGCGCGGCGTCGGGGATGTCAATCTTGTCCAGCCGGTTGCGGCCCGCGACGATGCGCTTGCGCGTGCGTTCGTCTTCCTTGGTCCATTGCGCGGTAAAGGCAGCCGGGTCGCGCTCGAATGCGTCGCGCCGGCGCACCACCTCCACCCGGTCGGCCAGGTCGGTGGGGGTGGCGACCTCCACCGACAGGCCGAAGCGGTCCAGCAGCTGCGGGCGCAGCTCGCCTTCTTCGGGATTGCCGCTGCCCACCAGCACAAAGCGCGCGGGGTGGCGCACGCTCAGGCCTTCGCGCTCGACCACGTTTTCGCCGGAGGCGGCCACGTCGATCAGCAGGTCCACCAGGTGGTCTTCGAGCAGGTTGACTTCGTCGATGTACAGAAAGCCGCGGTTGGCGCGGGCCAGCAGACCGGGCTCAAACGCCTTGACGCCCTGGGACAGCGCGCGCTCCAGATCCAGCGCACCGACCACGCGGTCTTCGGTGGCGCCCAGGGGCAGGTCTACCACGGGCACGGGAATCAGGTGGCTTTTGACAGGTGTTTTGCCGCGCAGCGTGGGGCAGTCCGCGCAGCCCACGCCGGCGTCGGCCGGATCGCAGGCGTACCGGCAGCCGACCACGGCGCGCATTTTGGGCAGCAGCGCTGCCAGCGCGCGCACGGCGGTGGATTTGCCGGTGCCGCGGTCTCCAAAAACAAGCACACCCCCAATGCTGGGGTCGATCGCCGCGACCAGGATGGCGAGCTTCATCTCGTCCTGGCCCACGATGGCGGAGAAAGGGAATGACACTGCCATATGTCAATGCAGTATGACACATGCAAGCCCTCGCGGAACACCGGGCTTGTACCCAAACCACCCTCCCGGACCTGTCAGGTGCGCCTGAAGCGATGCAGGACTATGATTTAAGGTTTTTCCGGGCACACGCATTCATGAATTCACCCACCGACGGCCAGTACGTTGCGGACAGCGCCGACGGCAGGTACCTGGCAAATGCGCTGGCGGCCCAGCGCATCGCCATCCGCGGGGCGCGCACGCACAACCTCAAGAACGTGGACCTGGACATCCCGCGCAACCAGCTGGTGGTGATCACCGGCTTGTCGGGATCGGGCAAGTCGTCCCTCGCCTTTGACACGCTGTACGCCGAAGGCCAGCGCCGCTATGTGGAAAGCCTGAGCGCCTATGCGCGGCAGTTTTTGCAGCTCATGGACAAGCCCGATGTGGATGTGATCGAGGGCCTGTCGCCCGCCATCAGCATCGAGCAAAAGGCCACCAGCCACAACCCGCGATCCACCGTGGGCACGGTGACCGAGATTCACGATTACCTGCGCCTGCTGTTTGCCCGCGCCGGCACGCCCTATTGCCCCGACCACGGCCTGGCGCTGCAGGCCCAGACCGTGAGCCAGATGGTGGACGCCGTGCTGGCGCTGCCCGAGGACACCAAGCTCATGATCCTGGCGCCGGTGGCGCGCGACCGCAAGGGCGAATTTGTGGATGTGTTTGAGCAGATGCAGGCCCAGGGCTATGTGCGCTTTCGCGTGGACGGCAAGGCCTATGAATTTGACGAGCTGCCCAAGCTCAAGAAGACCGAGAAGCACAACATCGACGTGGTGATTGACCGGCTGAAGGTGCGCTCGGATATGACCCAGCGCCTGGCCGAGAGCTTTGAGGCCGCGTTGCGGCTGGCCGATGGGCGGGCCCTGGCGCTGGAAATGGACGGCGAAAAAGAGCACCTCTTCAACGCCAAATTTGCCTGCCCCATCTGCAGCTATTCCATCAGCGAGCTGGAGCCGCGGCTGTTTTCGTTCAACTCGCCCGCCGGCGCCTGCCCGTCGTGCGACGGCCTGGGACACATGGAGTTCTTTGACCCCACGCGCGTGGTCGCCTTCCCCTCGCTCAGCCTGGCCAGCGGCGCCATCAAGGGCTGGGACCGGCGCAACGGCTATTACTTTGCGCTGATCGAGAGCCTGGCCAAGCATTACAAGTTCAATGTAGACGCGCCGTTTGAAGACCTGGAGCTGCCCATCCAGAACGCCGTGCTGCATGGATCGGGCGACGAAGACATCCGCTTCAGCTACACCATGGACTCGGGCAACTTCGCGGGCAAGAAGCTGACCAAGAAGCACCCGTTCGAAGGCATCATCCCCAACATGGAGCGGCGCTACCGCGAGACCGATTCGGTGGCCGTGCGCGAAGAGCTGGCCCGCTACCGCAGCATGCAGCCCTGCAAGGACTGCGGCGGCACGCGCCTGAAGCGCGAGGCACGCCACGTGAAGATCGGCGAGGGCGATCAGGCGCGCGCGATTTTTGAAGTGAGCCACGCCACGCTGCGCGAGGCGCTGGACTACTTCACCACGCTCAAGATGCATGGCGCCAAGGCCGAGATTGCCGACAAGGTGGTGCGCGAGATCGGCCTGCGCCTGAAGTTCCTGAACGACGTGGGCCTGAATTACCTGAGCCTGGACCGCAGCGCCGAGACGCTGAGCGGCGGCGAATCCCAACGCATCCGCCTGGCCAGCCAGATCGGCAGCGGCCTGACCGGCGTGATGTATGTGCTGGACGAGCCCAGCATCGGGCTGCACCAGCGCGACAACGACCGCCTGATCGGCACGCTGAAGCATCTGCGCGACATCGGCAACAGCGTGCTGGTGGTGGAGCACGACGAAGACATGATCCGCGCGGCCGACCATGTGATCGACATGGGGCCGGGCGCGGGCATTCACGGCGGGCGCGTCATGGCGCAGGGCACCTTCGAGCAGGTGCAGGCCACGCCCGCGTCGCTGACCGGGCAGTACCTGAGCGGTGCCAAAACCATCGCCGTGCCCAAACGGCGCACCGCCTGGCTGCCCGTGGTAGCCGCCGCCGCGCCCGAGGTGCGCAAGCCCGCACGCTTGCCCCCCAGCGACGCCGCTGTACGGCGCGCCGCGCGCGAGGCCGGCCACCTGGCCACCCAGGGCCTGCTGCAGGAAATACGCGTGCTGGGCGCCACCGGCAACAACCTCAAGAACGTGAGCGTGGCTTTCCCCGTGGGGCTTCTGACCTGCGTGACGGGCGTGTCGGGCTCGGGCAAATCAACGCTGGTGAACGACACGCTGTACGCCGCCGTGGCCCGCACGCTGTACCGCGCCCACGATGAGCCGGCCGCGCATGAGGCCATCGAAGGCATCGAGCATTTCGACAAGGTCATCAACGTTGACCAGTCGCCCATTGGCCGCACGCCGCGCAGCAACCCGGCCACCTACACCGGCCTGTTCACACCCATTCGCGAGCTGATGGCCGAGACGTCGGTGGCCAAGGAGCGCGGCTACGGCCCGGGGCGCTTCAGCTTCAACGTGGCGGGCGGGCGCTGCGAGGCCTGCCAGGGCGACGGCGTGGTCAAGGTGGAGATGCACTTCTTGCCCGACGTGTACGTGCCCTGCGACGTGTGCCACGGCAAGCGCTACAACCGCGAAACGCTGGAGGTGCTGTGGAAGGGCAAGAACATTGCCCAGCTGCTGGACATGACGGTGGAAGACGCGCACGAATTTTGGAAGGCCGTGCCCACCATTTCACGCAAGCTGCAAACGCTGCTGGACGTGGGCCTGAGCTACATCAAGCTGGGGCAATCGGCCACCACGCTGTCGGGCGGCGAGGCGCAGCGCGTGAAGCTGGCGCTGGAACTGAGCAAACGCGATACCGGGCGCACGCTG
>CALRZF020000322.1:0-4580 GCA_943372585.1 Ramlibacter sp. 2FC
GTCGGCGCGCGCAAGCGCGCTTCGTACACATGCTCGCTGCGGCTGTCTGAGCGGAATGGAGCGAAGCGCAATGCAGCGAGTTCCGCAGCGCGACCGACCCCAGAGCATCGCAGCGAAGTTTTCGCGAAGCGAAAACCACCGCAGTATGAGCCCCGCCGCACACCGCCCGCTGACAAGCCCGCGAGTGAAAAAGCAGAACGAACTGGTAATCAATGCCCACCCTCAGCCGCCATAGCCGCCTGCATCGCCTCGGCTTCCGACCCACGCGCACCATTGAAGAACATATTGAGCAGCACCGCAGAAATAGTGGTCAGGAGGATCCCCGATTCCAGCAGTGGATGCAAGCCGTGGGCCATGTGCTGCGACCACGCCGGTGCCACCAGCGGGATCATGCCCACGCTGATGGACACGGCCACGATGTAAAGGTTGTTGCGGTTGGTCTTGAAGTCCACACCCGACAGGATGCGGATGCCCGTGGCTGCCACCATGCCGAACATCACCAGCCCCGCGCCGCCCAGCACAAACAGCGGCAATGATTCCACCAGCGCCGCCATCTTGGGGATCAGGCCCAGCACGATCAGAATGATGCCGCCCGCCACGCACACAAAGCGGCTGCGCACGCCCGTCACGCCCACCAGCCCCACGTTCTGCGAAAAGCTGGTGTACGGGAATGTGTTGAAGATGCCCCCAATCAGCGTGCCCAGCCCGTCGGTGCGCAGGCCCGCCGTCAGGCTTTGCGGCGTCAGCTTGCGGCCCGTCAGGTCGCCCAGCGCGAGGAACATGCCGGTCGACTCAATGAAGGTCACGATCATCACCAGCACCATGGTGGCGATCAGCACCGGGTCAAAAATCGGCATGCCAAAGCTGAACGGCATCACCACGTCAAACCAGGCGGCGTTGGTTACCTTGCCAAAGCTCATCTTGCCCAGCGCTGTGGCCACCACCGCGCCGGCAATGATGCCCAGCAGCACCGAGATGTTGGAGATGAAGCCGCGCGTGTACTTGGCAATGGCCAGGATGGTGAACAGTACGAACAGGGCGATGGCCAGGTTGTCCAGCGCGCCATAGGCGGGGTTGGCGATCATGGGCGCGGGGCCTGCAGGCAATGCAGCGCCGGTCGCCTTGGCCGCGGCCACAGCCTGTGCAGATGTGGGGTCGACCACCTTGGCGATGTTGGGCGGGCCGCCCAGTGCCCAGCCGATACCCACGCGCATGAGCGTGATGCCGATCACCGCGATGATGGTGCCCGTGACCACCGGCGGAAAAAACCGCAGCATGCGGCTGGCCAGCGGCGCAATGAAGATGCCGATGACACCCGCCGCGATGATGGAGCCAAAGATCATGCGCGCGCCCTCCATGCCCGGCACGGCCTGGGCCATGGCCACCATGGGGCCCACGGCGGCAAAGGTCACACCCATCATGACCGGCAGGCGGATGCCGAACCACTGCGTGACGCCCAGGCTCTGGATCAGCGTGACGATGCCGCAGCAAAACAGGTCGGCCGAAATGAGCAACGCCACCTGCTGCGGCGTGAGGTTCAGCGCGCGGCCGACGATCAGCGGCACCGCTATGGCGCCCGCGTACATCACCAGCACATGCTGCAGGCCCAGCGCGGCCAGGCGCGGTGTGGGCAGCTTTTCGTCTACGGGGTGGACCTGTGCAGTCATCGTTTGTCTCCTGTATGTGCACCTATGTGTGGACCAAACTGTATACACATTAGCCGCCAGCAGGTATAGCGGCAAACCCGGCTTCAGCCCCGCATGGCGGGTGAACCAGTTTTGCCTGCGGTAGCGGTAATCAGGCCGTCGTACTTTTCCGCTGCGTGGAAAAGTCTATTGCCGCGGCCAGGGTGGTTTGCCGTGCAACCCGCTGATAGATTCCGCCCATCAAAAAACTTTGGGGCAAACATGGATCTGGATCTGACTGGCAAGGTGGCTTTGGTAAGTGGCTCGACGCGCGGTATCGGGCTGGCCACTGCGATGGGGCTTGCGCAAATGGGCGCCAGCGTCATCATCAACGGCCGCCAGCAGGACGCTGTTGAGGAGGCCCGCGCCAAGGTGCTGGACCAGGTCAAGGGGGCCACCGTGCATGCCGCCGCTTACGACCTTGGCACGGCGGAAGGCTGTGCCCGGATCATCGAAGCGCACCCGCACGCCGACATCCTGGTGAACAACCTGGGCATCTACGAGCCCAAGCCGTATTTCGACATTGAGGACCAGGACTGGGCGAAGATGTTCGAGGTCAATGTGATGAGCGGCATCCGCCTGACGCGGCATTACCTCAAGCGCATGCTGGACGCCAACACCTGGGGCCGCGTGGTGTTTGTCTCCAGCGAATCGGCCGTGTATGTCCCCAAGGAAATGGTCCATTACGGGCTGTCCAAGGCGGCGCAACTGTACGTCAGCCGTGGCGCTGCCGAGCAGACCAAGGGCACCAGCGTGACCGTCAATTCAGTGCTGCCCGGCCCCACCTGGGTCGAAATGGCGCCTGTGCGCCTGGCTGCGCGGGCGGCGGGCCTGGGTACCACGGCGGACGACCTGGCCGCGCGCACCTTCACGGAACGCCGGCCTGCGTCGCTGCTGCAGCGCTATGCGTCGCCCGAGGAAGTCGCCAACCTGGTGTGCTACCTGTGTTCCAAGGCGTCCAGTGCCACCAACGGTGCAGCGTTGCGCGCCGACGGTGGCATCGTGACCAACCCCTTCTGAGGCCGGCCCATGTCTGTTCACATGATGGCGCCGCTGGAGGTGGGCATTTGCGTGCGCGATGCCGCCCGCGCCGCCGCCTTCTACGAGCAGATTCTGGGTTTTGCCCGTATCTCTGAAGCCACGCTGGCCGCCGACCGCGCGCAGCTGGCGGGCTTCGGCCCGGTGGCGTTCACCATGGTGCGCATGCAGTCCAGCTATGGCGAACGTATCAAGCTGCTGCAGCCCGACCCGGCGCCGACCGACGCCACGCCCGGCGCCATCCTGGGCAGCCGCGGCATCAGCTACCTGACGTTCGTGGTGGCCGATCTGGACGCGGCGTACGAACGGCTGCGCCTCGCGGGCGTAACGATCCTGAGCGAGGGCCCGACCCAGACAAGGCCGGGCACCCGCCTGCTTTTCTTCAGGGATTGCGAAGGCAATCCGCTTGAACTGGTGCAGTACGACGACCTGGCGGGCTATCGGCCTGACCTGAACAAAGGTTGAAGCCGCACCACCGCCTTTTCCCCCAACAACAGGAGACAAACGCAATGAACCCCATTTCACGACGCGCAGCGACGCTGGCGCTGCTGAGCCTGGCACCCGTGGCTGCGATGGCCGCACCCGACTGGAAGCCGGACCGCCCCGTCACCATCGTGGTGCCGTTTCCGCCCGGCGGCACGGCCGACCAGGTCGCTCGCCTCGTGGCCACGGAAATGGAGAAGTCGCTGGGCCAGCGCTTCATCATTGCCAACCAGCCGGGAGCCACCGGCGCCATCGGTGCGCGTGCCGTGCGCGACGCGCCCAAGGACGGCTACACCTGGCTGGGCACGGCCCACCGGCTGGTGGGAACCTACGCGATCATGGGTGACATCAAGGTCGGGCTGGACGAGTTTCACCAGTTCCTGGCGATCACCAATGTGCCCGTGATCAGCGTCGCCGCCAATGCGCCTTATGCGGACTTCGCACCGCTGCTGGCCGCGCTGAAAGCCAAAACGCCTGAGCTGAGCGTTGGCACCGCCGGCCCCGCGACCAGCGGCCACTTCGCCATGGAAGCGCTGGCCCAGACCGTGAAGACGACCTACAAGCACGTCACCTACCAGGGTGGCGCGCCCGCCGTGCTGTCCACGGTCACGGGCGAGACGGTGATCAACGCCGAACTGGCCAGCGACCAGGCCGAGATGATCCGCTCAAAGCGCCTCAAGCCGCTGGCAGCGCTGAGCAGCACGCCGCTTGAAATCAAGGGCTACGGGGTGATTCCTTCCATCAACCGGTGGGTGCCCAACATGCCCGCGGTCACGACACAGTTCGGCATCCTGATTCCCAAGGGCGTGCCGCAGAACGTGGTGGATACCGTGACCAAGATCTGGGCTGAAAAGATCGCTGTGTCGCCCGCCCTCAAAACATGGAGCGACGAGCGAGGTGCCCTCATGACCGTCCTGTCGGGCAAGGCCGCGCAGGACGCCGTGTGGCCCACGGTGGTGTCGTCGGCCTGGATGATGCACGCAGCCGGCCTGACACGGGCATCACCCGAAACCATCGGCATTCCCCCGCTGGGCCGCTGAAGGGGGCGGCATGTCCAGTCCGCTCATCAGGGAGCTGGCGTCCGGCGCTGTGCTGCTGGCGCTGGGTGGATTCTTCGCGTTCACGGGGCAGGGCCTGCCGATGACGGAGTCCGGCGCCATGGGGGCGGGTTACTTCCCGCGCGTGCTGTCCTGGCTGCTGGTGTTGCTGGGCCTAGCCGTCATGGCCGTCGCGTGGCTTGGCCGCGCCGCGAGTGCGGTGGCGCAGCCCTCACCGGTGCTGCCGGTGCCGTGGCGCGCGCTGGTGATGATCTGCCTGGCGCTGGCCTGGTTTGCGCTGGCGGTGCGCCCCTTGGGGCTGGGCCTGGCACTGGGC
>CALRZF020000323.1:0-4558 GCA_943372585.1 Ramlibacter sp. 2FC
CGCATCGGTCAGCGAGCCTGCGCCAAACGCGTGCGGTTCGCTCAACGTACCCGCCAGCCGTGTCGCGGACTCAGGCAGCGGCACAAAGCGCGAGCGTGGGCGCTGCGGCAGGCTTTTGAGCAACGCCTGCACCTTGTCTTTCAGCATGCCGGGCACCAGCCATTCGGCGCGCTCGTCACTGACCTGGTTCAGCACAAACAACGGCACCGTCACCGTGACGCCGTCGCGCGGGTCGCCGGGCTCGTGCAGGTAGTTCACGGCGCAATCCACACCGCCCATGCGCAGGGTCTTGGGGAATGCGTTGGTGGTGATGCCCGCCGCCTCGTGGCGCATGAGCTCGTCGCGTGTGAGCTTGAGCAGGTCAGGCTGCTTGCGTGCCTCTTCGCGGTACCAGCCCTCAAAGGTATGGCCGCTGTACACGTCGGGCGGCACCTGCTGGTCGTAAAAGGCAAAGATCAGCTCGTCGTCCACCAGCACGTCCTGCCGGCGCGACTTGTGTTCCAGTTCCTCCACCTGGCGGATGAGCTTTTGGTTGGCCGCCAGGAACGGCAGTTTTGTGTCCCACTGACCGGCCACCAGGGCCTCGCGGATGAACACCTCGCGCGCGGCCTGCATGTCTACCCGGCCGAAGTTGATGCGCCGCCCGCTGTACACCACCAGCCCGTACAGCGTGGCGCGTTCCAGCGCCATGACCTCGGCGGACTTTTTCTCCCAGTGCGGGTCCAGCAGCTGCTTTTTCAGCAGGTGGCCCGCCACCTGCTCTATCCACTGTGGCTCGATGTTGGCCAGGCCCCGGCCAAACAGGCGCGTGGTCTCCACCAGCTCGGCCGCCACAATCCAGCGTCCGGGCTTTTTGCTCAGGTGCGCGCCGGGGTGGCGGTAAAACTTGATGCCGCGCGCGCCCAGGTAAACGTCCTCATCCTCCAGCTTGTAGCCAATGTTGCCCAGGAGGCCGGCCAGCATGGATTTGTGCAGTTCCTCGTAGTTGGCGGGCTGGGTATTCAGACGCCATTTATGTTCCGCCACCACGGTGTGCAGCTGGGTATGGATGTCGCGCCATTCACGCACGCGGCGCACGCTGACGAAGTTCTGGCGCAAGAGCTGTTCGTATTGGCGGTTGCTGAGCTTGTGGGCGTTGTCTGGCGCGCCCTGTGCGCCCTGCTGCTTTCCGCCGCGCGCATCGTTGATCCACTTCCACAGCTTCAGGTAGCCGCTGAACTCGCTCTTGTCGTCGTCAAACTTCACATGGGCCTGGTCGGCCTGCTGCTGTGCGTCCATGGGGCGGTCGCGCACGTCCTGCACGCTCAGGGCGCTGGCGATCACCAGCACCTCGTCCAGCGCACCGCGGGTGCGCGCCTCCAGGATCATGCGGCCCACCCGCGGGTCCAGCGGCAGGCGGGCCAGCTCCTGGCCCATGGGGGTCAGCTCGTTGGCATCGTCCACCGCGCCCAGCTCGTTAAGCAGCTGGTAGCCGTCGGCAATGGCCCGGCCCGACGGCGGCTCGATGAACGGAAAGCGTGCCACGTCGCCCAGGTGCAGCGACTTCATGCGCAGGATCACGCCCGCCAGCGAGCTGCGCAGGATCTCGGGGTCGGTAAAGCGCGGGCGGCCGTTGAAGTCTTTTTCGTCGTACAGGCGGATGCAGATGCCGTTGGCCACCCGGCCGCAGCGGCCTGCGCGCTGGTTGGCCGCCGCCTGGCTGACGGGCTCGACCAGCAGTTGCTCGACCTTGCTGCGAAAGCTGTAGCGCTTGACGCGGGCCGTGCCCGCATCCACCACATAGCGGATGCCGGGCACCGTCAGCGAGGTCTCGGCCACGTTGGTGGCCAGCACGATGCGCCGCCCGCTGTGGCTGTCGAAAATGCGATCCTGCTCGGCCTGGGACAGGCGGGCAAACAGCGGCAGCACCTCGGCTGTACGTGTCAGCGGGCTGTGCGACAGGTGTTTGCGCAGGTGGTCGGCGGCTTCGCGGATTTCACGTTCGCCGGGCAAAAAAACCAGAATGTCACCGCCCGCGTTGCCGGTCCACAGTTCATCAACAGCGTCAGCAATCGCGTCGTTCAGGTCGTGGTCGCGACTCTCTTCAAACGGCCGCCAGCGCTGCTCCACCGGAAACATCCGCCCCGACACCATGATGACCGGCGCAGGGCCGTTACGCGAGGCAAAGTGCTGCGCGAACCGGTCCGCGTCAATCGTGGCCGACGTCACCACCACCTTCAGGTCAGGCCGGCGCGGCAATATCTCGCGCAGGTAGCCCAGCAGGAAGTCGATGTTCAGGCTGCGCTCATGCGCCTCGTCAATGATGATGGTGTCGTAGGCTTTGAGCAGCGGGTCGGTCTGCGTCTCGGCCAGCAGGATGCCGTCGGTCATGAGCTTGACGGATGCGTCGCGGCTCAGGCGGTCCTGAAAGCGCACCTTGTAACCCACGACCTCACCCAGTGGCGTGTTCAGCTCTTCGGCAATGCGCTTGGCCACACTGCTGGCAGCAATGCGCCGGGGCTGCGTGTGGCCGATGAGCTGGCCCTTCTGGCCAGGCGCTGCGTTCAGCTTGCCGCGCCCCATGGCCAAGGCAATCTTGGGCAACTGCGTGGTTTTGCCCGAACCGGTTTCACCGCAGACGATCACGACCTGGTGCGCCGCGATGGCGGCCATGATCTCGTCGCGTTTGCCCGAGACGGGCAGCGATTCAGGGAAGTTGATGCTCAGGGACAAGGCGGGTGCGCTCAAAGCCCCCGATTATCGGCCCAGCACCCCGGACGTGTGGGCTCAGATGGAGTCGCTGGCCGGCAACTCCGCAATCTGCCCCGCCCCCTGGTCGTACCAGGCAATGCGGCTGGGGTAGGCCCAGGCGCTGCGTGACATGGCCCGGGCCATGGCCACCGCGCTGGCGGCGCGGATGTTGGGGTGGGCCGCGGCCAGCACGCCCACGCCCACGTCGGCCTCCCAGTAGGTCTGCCCGGATTCCAGCGCCGCGGGGTCGCGGCTGGTACTCAATGCCACGGGCCGCTGCAGCCGCGCCACCACCGCCCGCGCCAGGCGGATCAGCCGCTCGGGGTTGCGCATGTTGCGCAGCAGCAGCAAAAAGCCGTCGTCACCCAGGCGGCCCATGTCCACCCCGCCGCTGACCGAGCGGCGCAGCCGCGCGGCGGTGACAAAAAGCGCATGGTTGACCGCTGCGCGGCCATGCAGCTTTTCCAGCGCATAAAGGTTGCTGATGGCAATGGCCACCACGCCCACGGACAGCGGCTCGCCGTCATGCCGGTAAAACGCCGCGCCCACCATCTGCCCCGTTTCAGCATGGGACCGCATGCGCGTAACCGGGTCGTATGCCGGACCGTAAGCCATGACCTGGCGCAGCTCGATCAGGTACGAATAACGCCCCCACAACACCGCCGCAATGATGGCCAGGTAACCCGTGGCCGACAGCGCGCTGATCGCATGCAACTGCCACGGCACCTGCCCGCCCGACACGGCCGTCCAGCTCAGGCCCGCCAGCGCCACCAGCATGAAGAACACCGCGGCCACAGCCGCCCAGGTCAGCCGGTCGCCGCGCAGCGCACTGCGCACCGCCGTACCCAGTGCCAGCACGCCCAAAGCGCAGGCCACACCCGCGCTCAGGGCCAGCGCCTGGCCGGGCTGCAGCATCCAGCCGGCCAGCACCACGGCCAATGCGCCCAGCGCCAGCCCCGCGGCGGCCCCGCGGGCGGCGCGGCGCCGGCGCAAAAGCCCCAGCATGTAAAGCAGCATGTACGCCAGAAGTGATGAGGTGACCGTACCCACATGGGCCAGCACGCGCGCGGCCGTGCCGTGGTCACTCAGCGGCAACCAGCCCAGGAACGCGATGACAAAAAAGGCCGACGCCAGCGCCGACAGCGCGGCGTTGATGCCGATGCGATGCAGCCCCCGCGCCCAGGCAAAGGCAGAGCCCGCCAGCATCAGCCCCACCGTGCCAAAGTAGCTGCCCCAGAACCCTGTCGCGATTGCGTCCATCCCCTGTACCGCCTGACCCTAAACACCACACTCTAGCCGTCACGATGGCCCGAGGCAAACGCACTTACACTCCTGCCGATGTCAGCCGTCTTCAACTTCACCTTTGTGCCGTGGTTCCGCTCCGTGGCGCCCTACATCCACACGCACCGGGGTAAAACCTTTGTGGTCGGTATCTGCGGTGAAGCCATCGCCGCCGGCAAGCTGGCCCATCTGGCGCAAGACCTGGCGCTGATCCAGAGCATGGGCGTGCGCATTGTGCTGGTGCACGGCTTTCGCCCCCAGGTGAACGAACAGCTGCGTGCCAAGGGGCACGAGGCCCGCTATTCGCACGGCATGCGCATCACCGACGAAGTAGCGCTGGATTGCGCACAAGAGGCCGCCGGCCAGCTGCGCTACGAGATTGAAGCCGCGTTCAGCCAAGGCCTGCCCAACACACCCATGGCCGGCTCCACGGTGCGGGTAATCTCGGGCAATTTCATTACCGCGCGGCCTGTGGGCGTGCTCGACGGTGTGGACTTCCAGCACAGCGGGCTGGTGCGCAAGGTGGACGTGGGCGGCCTCATGCGCA
>CALRZF020000324.1:0-4535 GCA_943372585.1 Ramlibacter sp. 2FC
GGCGATCACGCCGTTGCTGGCGTTCTCGCTGTACCGCGCTGCCAGCCAGAGGGGCCAGGAGCTTGCAGATGCACGCACCAGCCTGGAGTTCGCAGCTTCCCTGGCTGCGGCCGGCCAGGAACGCGTGGCGGAATCTGCACGGCTGCTGCTGACGGCGATGGTCAACCTGCCGGACCTGCTTGACGGCAACAACTTTCGCTGCGACGCGTACTTTGACCGTTTCCGGGGGCGATTCCCCGCCTATGCCAACATGGGCCTGACCGGGCTGGACGGGTACACGCGCTGCCATGCACTGGACAGCAAGACCTCTACCTTCGTTGGCGACCGGTCTTACTTCCGCGAAGCGCTGGCGAGCAAGGCGTTCACGATCAGCGAATACCAGGAAGGCCGGCTGTCACGTGTGCCAGTCATCACGTTTGCCCTGCCGTTGCTGGATGCGGACAGCCAGGTGCGGGCAGTGGCATTCGCAGCGCTGGACCTGCGTGAACTGGCCCGGTCGCTGCAGGGCGTGCAGTTGCCGCCCGGCGCGCGCATTGCGGTGCTGGACCGGGGAGGCATCGTACTGGCGACCAGCGACTCTTCATTCCCCGTGGGTCAGGCGGTTACCAATGCCCGGCTGCGCGAAGCCATACGCGCGGGCAAACCGCTGATGGGCGAGGGACCGGACGCGCAGGGCCAGATGCGGCTTTTTGCACTGATGCCCGGGCGCGGCGCCGCGCAGGGGGGCTTGTTTGTACTGGTCAACCTCGACCGTGAACAGGTGCTCGCGCCGGGGCGGGACTGGTTTGCGCACGAACTGCTTCTGGTCATGCTCGTGGCTTTGCTGGGCAGCACGGCGGCATGGCTGGTGGGCGGCGCGATCATCGCGGGGCCCGCGCGACAGATCCTTGCGGCGACCCAGGAGATCAGCCGCGGCAAGCTGGACACGCGACTGGCCGTGCAGACCGCGCGGCCATCCAGCGAATTTGCAAGAATCGCCAATGGGTTCAACCTCATGGCTGAATCGCTGCAGCACCGCCAGCAGTCACTGGAGACCGAGCTGGCCCACAGCCGCCAGGCCTATGGCACTCTGGACCTGGTGCTCAACAGCATGCAGGAGGTACTGGTGGCCGTGGACAGCAAGGGCCGCGTGCTGTTGAAAAACGAGCCTTCCATGCTTCTGTTTGACCTGGAGTCAAGCATGCCGGCACAGGAAACATGGTCTGTGCGATACGGTGTCTACCTGCCCGGCACAGACCAGTACATGCCCACGGATGACCTGCCGCTGCCGCGCGCACTGCGCGGTGGAAGCGGGCGAGACCTGGACATCGAGGTGCGCAATGCCAAGGTTCCACAAGGACGTGTGCTGCGTTGCAGTTACCGGCCCATGCGCCACGGTGACGAGATCGTGGGCGCGCTGGTCTTGATGACCGACATCACTGACATGCGCAAGCTGCAGGTCGGGCAGGCACGAAGCCTGGCGGAGCTGCGCCAGGCCCAGCACCGGCTGCTGGAGGCACAGGAGATCGGCCGCATCGGCAACTGGGAGCTCGACCTGTCCACCAACCTGCTGTGGTGGTCTGATGAGGTGTATGCGCTGTTCGGCCTGCCGCAGGGCAGCTTTGACGGTCGCATCGAGTCCATGCTGCAAAGCATGCACCCCGATGACCGGGGCGTTTTCATGCAACGGCGCAAAGAGGCCATCAGGCAAGGCTCATCACTGGACATGGAGTACCGCATCGTGCTGCCGGACGGTGAAGTGCGCTGGATCCACCAGATGGGGCGGGTGTACCTGGACGACGCCGGCACGCCGGTGCGCCGGGCCGGCGTGGTGCAGGACATCACCGCGCGCAAGCAGGCCCAGGCCGAGCTGATCCTGCTGCGCAACGCGGTAAGCCGCCTCAATGACGTGGTGATCATTACGGAGGCCGACCCGATTGACGCGCCGGGGCCGCGGATTGTCTACGCCAACGAGGCCGTTGTGCGCATGACGGGTTACCAGGTGAGCGAGTTGGTGGGCCGGTCACCGCGCCTGCTGCAAGGCCCGCGCACGGACAGGGCCACACTCGCGCGCATCCGCGAGGCGGTGGCGCGGCGCCGGCCGGTGCGCGAGGAAATCATCAACTACACCCGAGCGGGTGATGCGTACTGGGTGGAGATCGACATCGCCCCACTGTTTGACGACCACGGGCGCCTGACGCACTTCATCGCGGTGGAGCGCGATGTGAGCGCGCGAAAGCGCGCCGAGTCCGAGGTGCAGGAACATGTGTTCACGCTGCAGCGCGCCGCCGACGCTGCACAGATCATCATCCAGCAGGCCAGCCTGCACGACACCTTGCAGGAGGTGGTGGAGCAGGCGCGCGGTGTGGTGTGCGCCCACCAGGCGGTCATCAGCATCAGCAGCGATGTGGACAAGGGGCATTCCGTCCATGCGTTTTCCTTGTCTGAAAAGTACGACCACTGGAAGACAAAGGAACTGCCGCCGCCCGACGGAAGCGGCATCTACGCCATGGTGTGCGAGACCAACAAGCCGGTGCGGTTGACACAAGCCGAGCTGCTGGCCCATCCACGCTGGCGCGGCTTTGGTGCCCATGCGGCCAACCACCCACCCATGCATGGCTGGCTGGCGGTGCCGCTGATCGGCTCGGATGGCCGCAACATGGGCGTGCTGCAGCTGTCCGACAGGTACGAAGGCGAATTCTCCAGGCAGGACGAATACGTGGCCATCGAACTGGCGCACCTGGCCACGACCGCGATTGAAAAGGCGCGGCTCATCGAAGAGGTCCGCAGCCTGAACACGGATCTTGAAGTGCGCATCGCCCAGCGCACCGCGGAGTTGTCCCGCCAGGAGGCGCTGTTCCGCGCCTTGGCCGAGCAGGCGCCGCAGGTGGTCTGGACAACCGATGCCGAAGGCGCTGTCACCTACATCAACCGCCACTGGTATGAGCTGGTAGGCGGCCAGCCGCCCGAGGGCCTTGGCGCTGATTGGGTCCAGCGGCTGCACCCGGACGACCGCGACGCAACGCTTGCCAACTGGTACAGGAACCGGGACGCCGGCTCACCCTACCGGGGCGTGCGGCGAATCCGGGGCCATGACGGGCGCTACCACACCATGTCGTACCGGGCCGTACCCGTGCTGGACGCCGGCGGGCAGGTGAGCTTCTGGGTGGGCATTGATGCCGACATCACCGAACTCAAGGCCTATGAAGAAGCGCTCAAGCGATCGAACGAGGAGCTTGAAGCATTTTCGTATTCCGTCTCGCATGACCTGCGGGCACCGTTGCAGGCCATGGACGGATTCACCAAGCTGCTCAGGCGGGAGCTGGGCGAGAACCAGGGCGAACGCGCACGGCACTACATGAGCCGCATTGAGGCGGGTGTGGGCCGCATGAGCGAGCTGATTGAAGATCTGCTGTCGCTGGCCCAGGTGTCGCGCGCCCAGATGCACCACCGGGAGGTCGATTTGAGTGCCATGGCGCACGACCTGCTTCAGGAACTGCAAGCTCACGAGCCGGGCCGCCAGGTACGCCTGCAGGTACAGGACGGGTTGCGGGTACAGGCTGACCCGCGGTTGATCCAGGTGGTGATGCAAAACCTGCTGGCCAACGCCTGGAAGTTCTCATCGCAAAAGCCGCTGGCCGAGATCAGTTTCGGGTGTGACGACACTGGCGCCTACTTTGTGCGCGACAACGGTGCAGGCTTTGACATGGCTTATGCAGCCAAGCTGTTTGGCGCGTTCCAGCGCCTGCATACCGAACGCGAATTTCCCGGTACCGGCATTGGCCTGGCCACCGTCAAGCGCATCATCGACCGCCACCAGGGCCGCGTGTGGGCGTATTCGGGCCCTGGCGGCGGCGCCACGTTCTTCTTCACGTTGCAGGACGACTCCTTGCCGCCGCAGCTTGCCGCCGCTGCCTGAGGGTTCGCAAGACCTCTGTATGTTGTGCGCCATGGGGCGCGTTCCTAGCATGGACAGCAATCCCCGGATGCATCCATGCGAATTCCAGCTCCACCCCCCGGTTTCGCCGTGCACGGCGGCGCCCTGTCATGTGTGTCGCATGGCGATGAAGCCGCCAACAGCATAGGCGGCCCCGCCACGGCGGCGCAAGCCATGGCAACGCTGCACGGCATCATGAAGGGTCTGCCATGCGGTCAAGGGGACGCGGCCGGGGCAGCGAAGGTCCGGTTGCTGATGACCTCGGCGTTCGAAGGGGCCAGCGCCGACAACGACATCCAGTCTGCGCGCATCACGACCACGGGCCGGGCTGACAGCCTGGCGCAGACGTTTGCCGGGGAGCGGCTATGCCCTTGACTGGCTTCAGCGATTTCTGCGAATGCATCCATGAACTGGGCGGCATGGGCGCGCTGCGCGCCGAGCCGCGGGCTGGGGGCACGCAAGCGGTCACGATGGATGTGCGTGGCGTGGCGATCACCGCCTTGGAGCTGCCTTCAGGCCATGGATCGCAGGTCTTCCTGACCGCGCAACTCGATGCGCCAGGTACCAGCGATGACGAGGGTGCGGCGTGGCTCGCGCTGCTGGATGCCAACTCGGTGTT
>CALRZF020000325.1:0-4528 GCA_943372585.1 Ramlibacter sp. 2FC
TGGTGGCAAAGCCCGAATACAACAGCCGCCCGGCGGCTTCTTCGGCCTGCAGCTTGGGCGTGTCCAGCAGGGCGCCCTGGTGCGATATGCGGGGTGCGGCGGCGTCACCCGTAAAGCGAAAGGCCTGCAGCATGCCGTCGCCGTCGAACCAGTGGCTCATGCTGACGCCGCCCAGCTCGCGCCGGGCCGGGCCCACACGGTACAGCGTGCCGCGCAGCGCCTCTGGCCAGCGGCCCTGCACCTGCAGCGGCCCGCTGGCCAAGGGGGCCTTCAGCGGGCCGTTGTACGGGGCGTAGCTGCTGCGCCAGGCTTGCGGTGCATCGGCGGCGTGGCCCAGCGTAGGCAACAGGCCGGCGCCCAGGGCGGTCAAAACCGTACGGCGGTCAAAATGGCTGGGGGTCATGGTGTGCAGGGGTTCACTTCAATTCAATGTTCTGTCTGGCGGTTCCCGCGCCGATGCGAAATGCCGCATCGGCAAATGCCGGCGGGCCCATCGCGCCACGTGCATCGCGGCTGAAGCCGTACAGCTCGGTGGGCAGGCCAAACAGGTTGCTGTCCAGTTTCAGGTTGGCGTTCTCGTCCAGAAACGCCGTTGCGGCGTAGTCGCCATCGGCCAACCCGGTGAAAAGCACCATGGCCTTGCCATCCACCAGCGTGGCAGTGGCGGTCTGCAGCGGCTTGCCGCGCGGGAATCCGTCAGCTTTGTCAAACAGGGCGGCCAGCACCGCGCCCTGCTTGCCTGCGGGTGTGCTGATTTCAAGGGTCAGGTCGGCGGCATGGGCGTTCAACGCTGCTGCGGCGCACAGTGAAAGGATCAGTTGTTTCATGGGGCTCACCGGGCGTCGCGCTTGAGATTCAGGCGCTCGCGTTCGCGCTGCACCATCTGGTCATGCAGGCCGCCGCCACCGGTCAGCACGAACACCACCACGCCATGGATGGCCAGGCCGATGCCCCAGCCGAAGGCGGGGAACACGGCCCAGTTCCGGTCGCTCATGGCCGACAGCAGGGCCAGCAGCAGGTTGACGGCGATGTACACGCCGGCGTGGATGTACCAGCCCAGCTTGGCACTGGCGCGGCGGCGGGCCAGGCGTTCGAGGTTGTCGGGGGCGATGGTGTTGTTCATGATGAGGGCTCCTTGGGTATCTGGATGAGGTCAGGCGTTGAGGGGGGCGAGGCCGGCGGCGCGCTGCGCGGCGGGGCGTACCGCCAGGCGCAGCAGGCGCAGGGTGCGGCCGGCAAAAATGCCGCTGAACAGCCCCGACAGCGTCGCAATGGCCAGGGCAAACGACGGGTCGGCGCGCAGCGCGGGGTGCATGGCCAGCGTCACGCCGCTGGCGTACTTGATGCTGAAGATGCCCAGGATCAGCACCATGGGCACCCAGCTGCCGGGCAATGCAAATTCACGGCGGGCTGCGTCATAGCGCACACCGGCGGGCAGCGGGCGCAGCAGCAGCACGGTGACAGCGAGCGCCCCGGCGGCCAGCCAGGCGCCCAGGACGGCGGGCGATGTGCCGAAGCCGTTGACCAGGCCCCACAGCGAAAACGAACCCATGGCCAGCGGCATGGCCACCGTACGTGGCAGCCCTGCGCTGCGCCCACGCACCTGGGTCAGACCCAGCACCACCAGCGCGGCCAGCAGGCCCCACACCCACAGGGGCGTGTTCAGGGCGATCTGCACCAGCATGGGCTTGCCCTGCGCCGGCACATGGTTGGGCGAAATCAGCCCCAGCCACTGGCCCCAGACCAGGTTGCCCAGGAAGCGGCCCGGAAGCAGGGTAAAGGCCCCGGCCACGCCGCAGGCGCCGATGTACAGGTTCTGCATGGTCTTGCGGTGGCCGGCGATGTTGCCTTTGGCCAGGAACCAGAACGACAGGCCCAAAGCGCCGAGCGTCATGAACGACAGCGCGTGAATGGGGCCCATGCCCGCAAACAGCGGCGCGACCACGGCGGGAATGAACAGCGCCGAGATGGCGGCGATGGTCATGAGCGTGACCCAGGCGTAGCCGAAGGCGCGGTGCAGGCGCGGGCGCTGGGTGGCGCCCTTGCGGGCCCACAGGGCCACGGGGCCGGTGGCCACGGCGCCCAGGGCGGCGGTGAGGTGAATGGCGATAAGCGGTGTGATCTGTGACATGGTGGGCTCCGGTTCGTCGGTGGAGTGGACTGTGCCGGGGCGCCCCCTGCGGCGCGAGGCGGTTGCGACGAAACGCACGGTTCCGGGCGTGAAATGCAGCCAGGCGGAGGCAAAAAGAGCCGCCTGCGGTCGCGCTGTTGTCCTACGCGCCGCCTGTCGCCGCCCGGAGGATGCTGGGCGTTACATACAGACACCCCCTGGAGCACCCATGAACCTTCGTACCCAAGTCACCCTTCGCACTGTCGCCCTTGTGGTGGCGGCCTTCATGGCCACGGCCCCCGCCCTGGCCGAGAAAGACAACGACAACCGTGGCCGCGGCCACGACAGGAAAGAGCAGAATCACAAGGCCGACAAGCACGACAAGAAGCAGGCAAAGCACGAGAAGGATGACAAGCGCTTTGAGCGTGACAACATCAAGGTTGGCGCCTATTTCAATGACGACCACCGCCGCGCTGCCCGCACCTATTACGTGCAGCAGTACCCGCAGGGCCAGAAGTGCCCCCCGGGCCTGGCCAAAAAGAACAACGGCTGCATGCCCCCCGGCCAGGCCAAAAAATACTCGGTGGGCCAGCCGCTGGCGCGCACGGTGTACTGGTACCCGGTGCCCCAGCCGGTGATCCAGGTGCTGCCAGTGGTGCCGGCGGGCTACCGCTACGTGCGGGTGGGCAACGACATCCTGTTGCTGTCGCCGCAGTCGTCCATCGTGGTGGACGTGATCGCAGGCTTGCTGGGCTGAGCCGGCGGTTTGCCCGGCCCTGCAGCAATCTGCTGCAGCAGCCGTGCCCGCACCCGGCGCAGCGCCTGGTCGTCGGCGGCGGCCAGGTCTTTGGGGAGTCGAAGGGCGCCCAGTCTCATACCACCCTTACGCAGGGGATGGCCCGGCGGATGCACGGCGATAATCACGCACTTTCCAAGGAGCGCGTGTGGACATTGCATTGCTGGTCAAGGCCGCCATCATGGGCGTGGTCGAGGGCCTGACCGAGTTCTTGCCGGTGTCCAGCACCGGTCACCTGATCCTGGCGGGCGCGCTGCTGGGTTTTGACGATGCCAAGGCCAAGGTGTTTGACATTGCCATCCAGACCGGCGCCATCCTGGCGGTGATCATTGTTTACTGGCAAAAGATCCGCAGCACGCTGGTGGCGCTGCCCACCGAGCGCCAGGCCCAGCGGTTTGCACTCAACGTGCTGATCGCGTTCGTGCCCGCCGTCATCCTGGGCCTGCTGTTCGGCAAGGCCATCAAGGCCCACCTGTTCACACCGGTGGTGGTGGCCAGCACCTTCATCATCGGCGGCTTCATCATCCTGTGGGCAGAAAAGCGCCAGCAGGTGGCCGTGCGCATCAACGACGTGGACGAAATGAGCCCGCTGGACGCGATCAAGGTCGGCCTGGTGCAGTGCCTGGCCATGGTGCCCGGCACCAGCCGCAGCGGCGCCACCATCATTGGCGGCATGCTGCTGGGCCTGAGCCGCAAGGCCGCCACCGACTTCAGCTTTTACCTGGCCATCCCCACGCTGGTGGGCGCGGGCGCCTACAGCCTGTACAAGGAGCGCGCCATCCTGTCCATGGCCGACCTGCCGATGTTCGGCGTGGGGCTGCTGTTCTCATTCATCAGCGCCTGGCTGTGCGTGCGCTGGCTGCTGCGCTACATCTCCACCCACAGCTTTGTGCCGTTTGCCTGGTACCGCATTGCGTTCGGCATTGTGGTGCTGGCCACGGCGTGGAGCGGCCTGGTGACCTGGGCGGCCTAGGGTCCCACTGGCCGTCATTCCCGCGGCTTCAGCGCCAGCATTAAATCCGCCAGCCACGCCCGTTTCGCCTCAGCCTGCTCTGCCGGCGCCATGCGCAGCAGGGCGGACGGATGCAGCGTGACCAGCACGGGCAGGCCGTCCGCGCGCTGCAGCCACTGGCCGCGTTCACGGCTGACTGCTACGTCATACCCCATCAAGGCCCGCGCCGCGGTGGCGCCCAGCGCCACCAGCGCCTGGGGCTGGACCAGGCGTATTTCGTCGTCCAGCCAGTGCTGGCAGGCCGCGGCTTCACGTTGTGACGCGGTCTTGTGGATTCGGCGCTTGCCGCGGATTCCATCTTGAAGCTCGTACTTGAAATGCTTGACGGCATTGGCGACATACACGGTGTCGCGCGCAACGCCCAGCCGGGCCAATGCCTTGTCGAACAACTGGCCGGCTGGGCCGACAAAGGGCCGGCCCTGCAGGTCTTCCTGGTCGCCCGGTTGTTCGCCCACGAACATCAGCGCGGGCTGGGTGGGGCCTTCGCCGCACACAGCCTGCGTGGCGTGCTGGCCGATCGGGCAGCTGCGGCAGCGCCCCGTGGCGGCGCGCAGTGCGTCCAGTGAATCGATGGGGGCGTGCGTGGCCAGTGCATCCGGCTGCGGGGCGC
>CALRZF020000326.1:0-4511 GCA_943372585.1 Ramlibacter sp. 2FC
GCCGGCGTCAGCACGCGACTGCTGCCGCTGATCCTGGAATCGCTCACGCGCAAGTACCCGGGTATTGAAGTGAAGCTGGAGGCAGAAGGCACTGCATCCGCCATGCTGCGGCTGAAGGCAGGCACGCTGGACATTGCCATCGTGGCGCAGCCGCAGGACGTGGTGGACGGAATCCAGCTGACCCCGTGGCGCAACGACCCTATCGTGGTGCTGCTGCCAGCGGCGTGGAAGCCGCCCAGGCTGGTGACGCCTGACTGGCTGGCCGGGCGGCGCTGGGCGTCGTTTGCCCCGGCCACCCAGATGCACGGCCTGATTGCAGGCTGGTTTGGCCGCGCGGGCCACAACCCGCGGCCCTTCCTGACCATGAGCTACCCCGGTGCATTGAAGAGCCTGGCCGCCGCCAGCCAGAGCGCGGCCTTTTTGCCGCTGGAGGAGGTGGAAGACCAACTGCAGTCACCCGATGTGCTGGTGCGCCATCTGAGCCCCAAGCTGATGCGGCCCATGGTCGTGGCGCACCGGGCCGCGCCCTCGACAAACAAGGCGGTCGCCAATGTGCTGAAAGTGCTGGCGGGGTTTGCGCTGAAGGGTGGGCGTGCGAGCGCACGCTGAATGCTTCAGCTCGCTTCAGGCGGTTTCAGCCGCCGGCGCGCGCCGCAGCGCCTGCACGCAACTGATCCACATCTTGCCGGCCGTGACCATGAGCTTGGCCACCTCTGACAGCGGGTAGCGCACGTTTTCGCCCAGGATCTGGGTCGCCCTGTCGACTGACGCACGGTCCACCAGCACGGCCCACGCGGCGAACTCGCGGCCAGCCGGGCCTTCGTCCAGCATGCTGGACGAGCGGAAGTCCGGCGTGCCCTGGGGCAGGGCGCATTGGCCCACCACGCGCAGGCCTTGTGCCTCCACGGTCGCCTGGCGCCCATAGCGCATCAGGCCCTTCACGGTGGGCTCCAGCTGAAAGCGCAAGCCGGTGGGGCGGTGGGTGACGGTGCCGGTCAACGGCTCGATCAGCCAGTTGCCTTCACTGCATTCCTGTGGGATGGATTGATGAGGTGCCATGACCACGGATGCTAAAAGAGCCGCGCTGTAGGCGTGGACCGAAAAAGCACGTCCGCCTGCGCTGACCCGCGTCATGGAACCAGCCGTTGCCGCGCAAAAAACCGCACCATCGCCAGTGACGCATTGGGGCCGTCCGGCTCGGTGAACGTGCCCGCGGCCTTGCCGCCCGACCAGGCGTGCTTGCCGTACTTTACCTGCCAGGCCTCCAGCCGCGGCGTGCCCGTGGCGTCCACCCAAGTGGTGCAGATGCCGCGCGGCAGGCCGGTGGCGTTCACCTTGGCCGCCGGTTGCAGCGGGGCGCCGGCGGCGGCCCACGCAGCCACCTGGGCCTGGACGATCACTTCGGCGTTCTCGGGGCGAACGGTCCTGTCGGCATTGCCATGAAACACGATGGTAGGTATGGCCGCTTGCACGTGCGGGTGTGCGGTGCCGCGCCGCATGGCGCGCACGGCCGATGCCACGTCACTGGCTGCATGCGCCGCCAGGCCTGAATGCACGCCAACCGCCGCAAACACATCCGGGTACAGCGCGCCGGCCAGCGCAGCCATGGCGCCGCCCGCCGACAGGCCCGCCACGTAGATGCGCGAACCGTCGCCGTTATGCCGCGCTGCCACCTGCAGTGACAGCGCGGCGATCATGGCCGCCTCGCCCGCGCCGCGCTGCTGGTTGCGCGGGGCAAACCAGTTCCAGCAGCCCATGCGGTTGGTTTTGCGCAACTGCTCGGGGTACAGCACGATCGCGCCCCGGCGCCGCGCAATGGCGTTCATGCCGGTGCCTAGCGCAAAGTCGGCCGCGTCCTGCTCGCAGCCGTGCAGCATGACGATGACGGGGCGCGGGTTGGCGTTGACGGGTGCGGGGACGAACAGGCGGTAGCGGTAACGGTCGGGGCCAAACTGGAACTGGCCGGCGCGAAAGGCGGCGGTTTCCTTGGCGATCGTGGGTACATTGCTCGCACGGGTTACGGCGGCAGTGGCCCGTTTCCTGGCGGCAGCCGGCTTGCGCGCCAGGCCGCCCAGCCAGGCCGACTGCAAGGCCAGCGTGGTCTTGAGCAGCTTGCGGCTTTTCAGCAGCTTGCTGAACGTGGGGAAGTAGGTGAGGCGTTTGCGGGGCATGCTGCAGTGCAACATAGCATCCTTCGCACCCTCCCTGTGTCAGCCATCAGCCTGTAGGTGATGACTTGTCAGCTCCCGCTCAGGCTGCTGTCCTCGTCTTGGTTGCGCGCAGGATTTCTTCCGCCGTTCCGGGCGCATTCATGACGACGCGCCCGCCATGGCCCGAGCCGGCCGATGCCGCCGCCACGGCTTCACGAAACGCCTCCCACACACTCACCCCCAGCATGAACGGCGGCTCGCCCACGGCCTTGCTGCCGCCTACGTTGTCTTCGCGGTTGGCTTCGTGCCACAGGCTGACCTTGAAGTGTTCGGGGATGTCGCCCGTGGCGGGGATCTTGTAGGTGCTGGGCGCGTGCGTGGCCAGGTAGCCCTTGTCGTTCCACACCAGTTGCTCGGTGGTCAGCCAGCCCATGCCCTGCACAAAGCCGCCTTCGATCTGGCCGATGTCGATGGCCGGGTTCAGGCTGGTGCCCACGTCGTGCAGGATGTCCACCTTCAGCACGCGGCTCTCGCCCGTCAGCGAGTCGATGGCCACCTCGGTGCAGGCGGCGCCGTAGGCAAAGTAATAGAACGGCCGGCCGGTCAGCGTGGTTTTGTCGTAGTGGATTTTGGGCGTGCGGTAAAAGCCGTCGCTCCACAGCTGGATGCGGTTGGCATACGCCATGCCCACCACCTGGTCGAAGCTGCGCGTGGTTTTGGGCGTGATGATCTGCCCGCCGCGAAAGCTCACCGCGCCTGCGCCGCAGCTGTCCAGCCCGCTGACGAATGCGGCCAGGTTGTCGCGCACGGTGCGTGCGGCAAACTGCGCGGCGCGGCCGTTCAGGTCGGTGCCGCTGCTGGCCGCGGTGGCCGATGCGTTGGGCACCTTGCTGGTGTCTGCCGCCGTGCAGCGCACGCGCTCAAACGGCACGCCCAGCTCGTCGGCCACGATCTGCGCCACCTTGGTGTTCAGGCCCTGGCCCATTTCGGTGCCGCCGTGGTTCACCTGCACGCTGCCGTCGGTGTACACATGCACCAGCGCGCCGGCCTGGTTGAACAATGTGGCGGTAAAGCTGATGCCGAACTTCACCGGCGTGATGGCAATGCCGCGTTTGATGACGGGGCTGGTGTCGTTCCACTTAGCAATGGCGTTGCGGCGTGCGCGGTAGCCCGATGTATCGGCCAGCTGGGTGAGCAGCGGGTCGAGGATGTTGTCCTCTACCTTCATCTGGTAGTGGGTGACGTTGCGCTCGGTCACGCCATACAGGTTGCGCATGCGCACATCCAGCGGGTCCAGGCCCAGCGTGCGGGCGATGTCGCCCATGATGGCTTCGATGATGATCACGCCCTGTGGCCCGCCGAACCCACGGAAGGCCGTGTGGCTTTGCACGTTGGTTTTGCAGCGGTACGACGTGATCTCCACATCGCTCAGGTAGTACGCGTTGTCAGCGTGGAAGATCGCGCGGTCGGCCACCGGGCCCGACAGGTCGGCCGAGAAGCCGCAGTTGGCCAGCATGGCCAGCTGCAGCGCGGTGACCAGGCCGGTGTCGTCAAAACCCACGGTGTAGTCGTAGGCAAACGGGTGGCGTTTGCCGGTGATCATGAAGTCGTCGTCGCGGTCCAGCCGCAGCTTGACGGGGCGCTTGAGCTTGTGGGCCGCCAGCGCAGCCCACACGGCCAGGTGGCCGGCCTGCGTTTCCTTGCCGCCGAACCCGCCGCCCATGCGGCGGCATTCCACCGTCACGGCGTTGTTCTCGATGTGCAGCGCGTGCGCCACCCAGTGCTGGATTTCGCCGGGGTGCTGTGTGCTGCTGTAGATCCACCACTGGCCCTGCTCCAGCGGCAGCGCATAGGCGACCTGGCCCTCCAGGTAAAAGTGTTCCTGGCCGCCTACTTCCAGCTGGCCGCTGAGCGTGAGGGATGACTTTTTCATCGCGGCTTCAGGCTCGCCGCGGCGCACCGTCACGGGCGGCAGCACATAGCTTTGCGCCGCATGCGCATCGCGCGGCGTCAGCAGCGCGGGCAGGGGATCAATGTTGAGCTTGACCTTGCGCGCGGCGCGGCGCGCCTGCATGACGGTGTCGGCCACGATCACGCCCACCACCTGGCCGATGTGCTGCACGGTGTCGCGCGCAAAGATCGGTTCGTCGTGCGCGAATGCCGCCAGTACCGGGTCGCCGGGGATGTCGCCGGCCAGCACGATGCCGCGCACGCCAGGCATGGCCAGCGCGGTGGCGGCGTCCACGCCGCGCAGGTGGCCGTGGGCCACGTTGCTCATGATGGGTGCGGCGTGCAGCGTTCCCTTGACCTCGGGGATGTCGTCCACATACGGTGCGGCGCCCGCCACCTGGGCGCGGGCGC
>CALRZF020000327.1:0-4506 GCA_943372585.1 Ramlibacter sp. 2FC
CCCGAGAGGGTCGCAAGCGACAGCGGCTGCAGCCGCTCACCCAGCGTGCCGCTGACGCCATACAGCACCATGTCGGCCGCACCGCCTGTGATATCGCCCTTGTTCACGTCGGCCCAGGCACGAAGGGCGCCGCGGCCGGTCTGCAAGTCCAGCCCCAGGTTGGCATGGCCGCGCAAGTGCGCCACGTCCACGCGCGAGAAGTCGGCAAACAGCTGGCCGTCCCATTCGCGCCACTGGCCGGCGCGTGCCGACAGCAGCGGCTGGCGGAACAGGCCGCGCAGGCTGAAGCGGTCGCCCCATTCGGGTGGCGGCGTGGCGTCCAGGCGCAGCGCATGGCGGCGGGTGCGGTTGCGCGAAACGAAATCGACGTCGCTCAGCGCCAGCGGCGCCCGGCCATGCAGCTCGTCCGTCCAGCGCAGGGTGCCGCCACGGATCACAAACTCGGTCTGGCTGAAAAACCAGTCGGCAGCGCGCCCGTCATTGCTGCTGTCGCGGGAAAAGTCCAGCCCCGCCACGTACAGCTTGCCGTCGGCGGCGCGGCGTATGTCCAGCGCGGGCTTCTCGATGTACAGCTGCTCAAACCCGAGCTTCCACAGGGACCGCGGCGACAGCGCCGCCACCACGCGTGGCAGGCGCAGCGCCTCGCGCCCCTGCGGGTCCAGCAACACCACGTCGCTCAGCTCAAAAGACGGCACCAGCCCCTCGGTGCGGGCGCTGATGCCGCCGATGCGCACCGGTACCCCCAAGACGCGGCTGGCTTCGATCTCAAGGTCCGGGCGGAACTCCCCGATTCGCGGCACAATCCAGCCGTGAATGCCGCCCCACACCAGCGCCAGGGCCAGCCACATCGCCAGCAGCAGCCACAGCATCCAGCGCACGATGGTGGCGTAAGTCCTGAGCAGGCGCGATGGAGATGGCGGCGAGTCGTTCATTGAGCGGGTGAATGTGTCAGGAATTATGACCGGCAGCGGTTCGTTGGGTTCGATGCACAACAGTGAAGTTTTGTTAAACGGCGACCCTTCCCCCACCGGGGATGCTGCGGCCATGCAGCTGTCGTCGCATTCGCGCTTTGTGCAGCGCCTGCGCCGCCGTTACGCCGACCTGCTGCCCCTGCTGCCTGAAGGGCCGCCCGTGCACGCCACGATGGCCGCCGCCTACGCCGCCGTGCGCGAACGCACACCCGATACCGGTACCGCGCTGCGCATCCTGCGCCAGCTGGTCATGGAGCGGCTGGTCCGCCTGGACTGCGACGAACAGGCTGCGCTTCACACCATCACCCGGGCTGTGACCGAGCTGGCTGAATTTGCGCTGGACGCCGCCTGCACCCAGGCCTTTGCCGAGCTGGACGCGCTGCATGGCGCGCCGCGCGGCGCCGATGGCCGGCGCGCCGAGCTGTGGGTGGTGGGCATGGGCAAGCTGGGCGCGCGCGAGCTCAACGTGTCCAGCGACATCGACCTGATCTACGTCTATGACCAGGACGGCGACACGGCGGGCAACGAACAGGGCCGCAACGCCGTATCCAACCAGGAATATTTCGGCAAGGCAGTGCGCATCATTTATGGGCTGGTGGGCGACACGACCGAACACGGCTTTGTGTTCCGCGTGGACCTGGCGCTGCGGCCCAACGGCAACTCCGGCCCGCCCGTGGTGTCGCTGGGCGCGCTGGAAGAATATTTCCAGGTGCAGGGCCGTGAATGGGAGCGCTTTGCCTGGCTCAAGAGCCGCATCATCGCCCCGCGCGCCTGCGTGGACAGCGGCTCGGCCCAGGCGCTGCGTGGCGCAGTGTTGCCGTTCGTGTTTCGCCGGTACCTGGACTACAGCGTGTTTGACGCACTGCGCGTCTTGCACCGGCAGATCCGCGACCACGCCGCCAAGCGCAGCGCGGGCCGGCCCGAGCGGGCCAACGACGTCAAGCTGTCGCGCGGCGGCATTCGCGAAATTGAATTTACCGTGCAGCTGCTGCAGGTGGTGCGCGGCGGCCAGTTCCCCGAGTTGCGCACCCGCCCCACGCTGGCCGCCCTGCAGCGCGTGGCCGCCGCCGGGCTGATGCCCCAGGCCACGGCCGATGCGCTGTCGGCGGCGTACATCTTCCTGCGGCGCGTGGAACACCGCATCCAGTACCTGGACGACCAGCAGACGCATGTGCTGTCCGGCTGCGACAACGACCTGGGCTGGATCGCGCAGACCATGGGCTTTGCCGATTGCTGCGCGTTTTTGAGCGAGCTGGACACTCACCGCGAACTGGTCGCCCAGGAATTCGACACCCTGCTGGGCAACGGCACACGTGAATGCACCAAGGGCGGCTGCGGCGGCCCCAAGGCGGCGCGCGACGGCAAAAGCAATGCGCCCGACCTGGACGAGCTGCTGGAAACCCTGCCCGAAAAATTCCGTGAACGTGTTGCGCAGTGGCGCACCCACCCGCGCGTGCTGGCCTTGCGCGAAGACGCTCGCAACCGCCTTTCGCGGCTGGTGCAGCGCACCGCCCAGTGGCTGCGCGAAGGCAAGGTCAGCGAGGACGCCGCCCTGCGCATTGCCGACTGGATAGAGCCACTGCTGCGCCGCGAAAGCTACCTGGCCCTGCTGCTGGAACGCCCCGCCGTGCATGAACGCCTGCTGCGCATGCTGGGCGCGGCCAAGTGGCCGGCGCGCTACCTGCTGAAGCACCCCGGCGTGATCGACGAGCTGGCGGGCGACGCCATGCTGTCCGAGCGCTTTGTGGCGGCCGATTTTGAACGAGAAATGGAAGCCCGCCGCCGCTCGCTGCAGATCACCGGCGAAGACGATGACGAAGCGCTGTTGAACCTGCTGCGCCGCGCCCACCATGCCGAGGTGTTCCGTACCCTGGCGCGCGACGTGGAAGGCCGCATCACCGTCGAACAGGTGGCCGACGATCTGAGCGCGCTGGCCGACACGCTGCTGAAAGTGACCGCACGCTGGTGCTGGCAGCGCCTGAAGAACCGCCACCGCGAGGAGCCGCAGTTTGCCGTCATCGGCTACGGCAAGCTGGGCGGCAAGGAGCTGGGCTACGGCAGCGACCTGGACATTGTGTTTGTCTATGAGGACGAAGACGAGGCCGCGCCCGAAGCGTATGCCGCGTTCGTGCGCAAGCTGATCAACTGGCTGACCGTCAAGACGGCCGAAGGCGACCTGTTCGAGATCGACACGGCGCTGCGGCCCAACGGCAATTCAGGCCTGCTGATCACCACCTTTGACGCCTACGCCAACTACCAGCAGCAGCGCGGCAGCAACACCGCCTGGACCTGGGAACACCAGGCGATGACGCGCGCGCGATTTGTCATTGGTGAACCTGGGCTGCAAACCCGCTTTGATACCGTGCGCCAGGCCGTGATCACCGCACCGCGCGACGTGGCCGCACTGCGCGCCGAGATCATCGCCATGCGCGACAAGGTGCGCGCCGCCCATCCGGTGAAGGGCGAGCGGTTTGACGTGAAGCACAGCGTGGGCGGCATGGTGGATGTGGAGTTCTGCATGCAGTTCCTGGTGCTGTCGCAGTCCGCCATCCATCCTGAATTGGTGCCCAACCTGGGCAACATCACACTGCTGCGCCACGCCGAAGCCGCAGGCTTGCTGCCCCCCGGCGTGGGCACCGCCGCCGCCAGCGCCTACCGCGAGCTGCGCCGCGTGCAGCACCAGGCGCGCCTGAACGAAGCGCCTACGCAGGTGGACCCGCCAGCGCTGCAGGCTGAGCGGGATGCTGTGCTGGCGTTGTGGCGCGCAGTGTTCGGCTAGGTCTTCACCCCACCACGGTTGCGCGCCACCGGTTGCCTGTCATGGTATAGCGGGTTGGTGGTGATGGTGCCCGGCGCAGCGGCATCAAGGAGGAGGGGCGGCGAAGCCGACCCGGGGGACAGCCGCGGAGGCGGGCACCGTCAGCGCCAACCCGCGGACCAGAAAACACAAAAAGACCTAATACCCAGCTAACCGTACCCAGCTACAACTGCTGCCAACTCCCGCCATCGCGCAGTGGTAGGCTTGCTCCCCTTGGGGAAGGAACCAATGAAGACACACAGCACCCTGCTCGCCGCAGGCATTGCAACGGCATTGGCCGCGAACCTTTCTGGTTGTGCCGTGCCCACACCCTCCGCCCGCGCTGAAGCCACGGCACCCGCCCAGTGGTATGCGCCCCGGCCCGCCGGTGAAGCCCTGCCGCCGCTGCCGCCGCTGCCGCCGCTGCCCCCGCTGCCGCACAACGGCGACCTGGCTGCGCTGACACAGTGGTGGCGCCAGTTCAACGACCCGCTGCTGGTGGAGCTGATTGACGCCGCACAGGCCGCCAGCCCCACCATTGCCTCGGCCCGCTCCCGCATCGAACAGGCCCGCGCCACCCGCGTGGCCGCCAGCGCCGCGCTGCTGCCCACGCTGGATGCCCAAGCAGCAGCCCAACGGGGCAACACGCAGCTGCCGGGCACCACGGCCAGCTCCGCCCAGGTCGGCCTGCAGACAGCGTGGGAGATCGACATCTTTGGCGCCAACCGCTACGCCGGT
>CALRZF020000328.1:0-4483 GCA_943372585.1 Ramlibacter sp. 2FC
GCGCGACGCGCAGCTGCAGGTGCGCATCAGCTCGGGCCTGACGCGGTTGGTGGTGTTCACCCACCCCACGCGCGACTTCGTGGCGATCGAGCCGGTCAGCCATGTGAACAACGCGCTCAACCTGGCGGGGCAGCAGGCACAGGACCTGGGCATCCAGGTGCTGGCACCGGGTGAATCGCTCAGCGCCAGCATGACCATTGACGTGGAGACCGTGAAGTGACCCAGCCCACCCCCCAGCCAACGCCCTGGCAGGCGGTAACGCAGCAACCCGACCAGCTGGGCGAATCACCGTTCTGGCATCCGCATGAGCAGATGCTGTACTGGGTGGACATCCCGGCGCGGCAGATCCGCCGCGCCAACGTGTTCATGGGCACGGTGGAAAACTGGGCCGTACCGCAAGAGCCCGGGTGCATCGCGCCCGCGGCCAGCGGCGGCCTGGTGATGGCGCTGCGCGACGGCATCTACCGCGCGCGCGAATGGGGCGGGGCGCTGCAGCCCATCGCGCGTTTCAACCACGACGTGAAGACCACGCGCTTCAACGACGGCAAGGCCGACCCGCTGGGCCGGTTCTGGGCCGGCACGATGTACGAGCCGCGCGACGCCCGCCGCGCCGAGCTGCACAGCGTGGACTGCCGCCCGGGCAATGGAAACAGTGGCAAGCCCGTGATCCAGCTCAAGGCCCAGAACGGCGTTATCGCCAACGGCCTGGCCTGGTCGCCCGACGCCGCCACCGTGTACTGGACCGACACGACGCACCACGCCATCCAGGCCTGGGACTGGGACGCCACCAGCAACGGCATGCGCCACCACCGCGTGTTCCGCCAGTTCCCGCCCAAGCCGGCGGGCTGGCAGCCGGGCATGGACGGTTACGGCGGCCGCCCCGACGGCGCCGCGGTGGATGTGCAGGGCAACTACTGGGTGGCCATGTTTGAAGGTGCCCGTGTGCTGAAGCTGTCGCCGGCGGGCGAGACCCTGGCCGACTACCCGGTGCCCGCGCGCTGCCCCACCATGCCCTGTTTTGGCGGGGATGACCTGCAGACGCTGTACCTCACCACCGCCAGCCACGGCCGCCCGGCGGCTGAGCTGGCGCAGTACCCGCAATCGGGCTGCGTGTTCAGCATGCGGGTGGACGTGCCGGGCCTGCCCCTCAACTTTTTCAGCGACTGATCTCAAAAAGATCAAGCCCGGGGTGTGGCGTGCCGGGCGGGACGGGGCGTAATATGGCCCGATGGATCAAGCCCCCGATCAAGCCCTTCGCCAGATCACCGACAGCATCCGCGCTGCCTTCGCCGACGGCACGGCCCTGCGCATCCGCGGCGGCGGCACCAAGGACTTTTATGGTGAAACGCCGCGCGGCGAGCTGCTGGATACCACGCCGCTGGCGGGCATCATCAGCTACGAACCCAGCGAGCTGGTCGTGACCGTGCGCGCGGGCACGCCGCTGGCCGAACTGGAAGCCACGCTGGCCGAACAGGGGCAGTGCCTGCCGTTTGAGCCGCCGCATTTTGGTGAGGGCGCCACGGTGGGGGGCATGGTGGCTGCGGGCCTGAGCGGGCCCGCGCGCGCCACCGCAGGTTCTGTGCGCGACTACGTGCTGGGCCTGACGATGGTGAACGGCAAGGCCGAGCAGCTGACGTTTGGCGGCACCGTCATGAAAAACGTGGCGGGCTACGACGTGTCGCGCCTGATGGCCGGTGCCATGGGCACGCTGGGGCTCATCACGCAGGTCAGCCTCAAGGTATTGCCTGTGGTCCCCGCAGAAGCCACGCTGCGCTTTGCACTGGACGAGGCCACCACTATCCGCCAGCTCAACGAATGGGCCGGTGAGCCCTTGCCGCTGAATGCCAGCTCGTGGGTCATGGATGCCGGCCGGCCCGTGCTGTACCTGCGCCTGCGCGGCGCGGTGGCGGCCGTGGACGCAGCGATCCGCCGCCTGTTGGCCCAGGTGCCGGGCGAGCGCGTGGATTCGCCTGAAACAAGCGCCGACTGGACAGCGGCGCGCGACTTGCGCCTGCCGTGGTTTGCCGAGGGTGCCGCGCGTGGGCAAGACCTGTGGCGCCTGTCGGTGCCGCAAACAGCAGCGCCCCTGGATGTGGGCGACACCATGATCGACTGGCTGGGTGGCCAGCGCTGGGTGTGGGCGGATGCGGGCGATGTGGCAGCGGCGCAGCGGTTGCGCGCGGCGGTGGCGCAGGTGGGCGGGCATGCGACGCTGTTCCGTGCTGCCTCTGATGTTGTTGCCGTGCCGCGTTTTGACGCGCTCAAGCCGCCGCTGGATCGCATCCATGCGCAACTCAAACGTGAGTTTGATCCGGCTGGGGTATTTAATCCTGGGCGGTCGGGGTTTTGATGGGCAGCCCTTCTTCACTCGCAGTGTTCGCGGCGGGCGGTGTGCGGCGGCGCTCATACTGCGGTGGTTTTGCCAAAACTCCGCTGCGATGCTCGGGGGTCGGTCGCGCTGCGGAACTCGCTGCATTGCGCTTCGCTCCATTCCGCTCAGACAGCCGCAGCGAGTCAGAGCACGAAGCGCGCTGGCGCGCGCCGACACTTCCCCCTGCGCTTCTCGCCACCGCAGAAATCGCCCCGCCGCACACCGCCCACCGCGAACCCCGGACCCGGGAACGCCACCAGTGGTGCGCCCAGGCGTGGCTTTGCCGCGCGGTGCAACGAGCGCGGCACGCCTGAATACAGAAAGACCCATGCGCCGCCTTCGCCACCTCACCGGCCGCCACCGCACCCAGTCCATCAACAGACTGCTGGGCTTGCTGCTGGCGTTCAACGCGGGGGCCATCAATGCCGGGGGCTTTCTGGTGGTGGGGCTTTACACCTCGCACATGACGGGCTTTGTGTCGGTCATCGCCGACAACCTGGTGCTGGGCCAGATGGCGCTGGTGCTGGGGGCGGTGGGGGCACTGCTGTTCTTCATTGCCGGGGCGGCCACCACGGCGGTGCTGGTCAACTGGGCGCAGCGGCACCACCTGCGCAGCGGCTATGCGTTGCCGCTGCTGCTTGAATCTGCCTTGCTGCTGGTGTTCGGCCTGGTGGGCGCCGTGCTGCACCGTCAGACGCCGTTTGCCGTGCCGCTGGCGGTGCTGCTGCTGGCCTTCACCATGGGGCTGCAAAACGCGCTGGTGACCAAGGTGTCGTCGGCGCAGATCCGCACCACGCACATGACGGGCGTGATCACCGACCTGGGCATCGAGCTGGGCAAGCTGTTTTACTGGAACGGCACCGGCCTGCCGCCTGAGAGCCATGTGCGCGCCAACCGGGCGCGGCTCAAGCTGTTTGCGGCGCTGCTGGGCATGTTCACCGCGGGTGGCATCGTGGGCGCTGCGGGCTTCAAATACATCGGCTTTGGCTGGGTGGTGCCGTTCGCGGTGATCCTGGCTGCGCTGTCATTGCCCCCGTTGCTGGCCGACCTGCGCCATGGGGGCCGCCGTGAACCTTACCGCGCGCCCCTGCCGCCCGGGCCGCCGCCCACCACGCCGCCGTACCTGCCCTGAGCCCCCGCATGCAAACCAATCTTGCTCCTGAATACCGCAACACGCCCGAAGGCATCGAGGCCGAGGCCATCCTGCGCAAGTGCGTGCACTGCGGCTTCTGCACGGCCACCTGCCCCACCTACCAGCTGCTGGGCGACGAGCTGGACGGCCCGCGCGGGCGCATCTACCTGATGAAGCAGGTGCTGGAAGGCGAAACCCCCACGCGCAAGACGCAGCTGCACCTGGACCGTTGCCTGACCTGCCGCAACTGCGAAACCACCTGCCCCAGCGGCGTGCAGTACGGCCACTTGGTGGACATCGGCCGCAAGATCGTGGACGCCAAGGTCGAGCGACCGGTGGCTGAAAAAGCCCTGCGCTGGGCGCTGAAAGAAGGCCTGCCCTCGCCGCTGTTTGGGCCCGCCATGGCGATGGGTCAGATGGTGCGCGGTCTGCTGCCCGAAAGCCTCAAGGCCAAAGTGCCGCCCAAACAGAATGCCGGCGCCTGGCCCACCCGCACGCATGCACGCAAGGTTCTGATGCTGGCCGGCTGCGTGCAGCCGGCCATGATGCCCAACATCAACAGCGCCACCGCGCGCGTGCTGGACGCTGCCGGCATCCAGACGGTGGTGGAAGGCAACGCCGGCTGCTGCGGCGCGGTGAAGTTCCACCTGAACGACCATGACGGCGGCATGGCGCAGATGCGCGCCAACGTCGACGCATGGTGGCCGCATGTGGAGTCTGGGGTGGAGGCTATTGTGATGAACGCCTCCGGCTGCGGCGTCACGGTCAAGGACTACGGCCACATCCTGCGCGACGACCCGGCCTACGCGGCCAGGGCCGCGCGCATCGGCGAACTCACGCGAGACCTGAGCGAGCTGCTGCCCGATCTGGTGGATGCGCTGCGCCCGCGCGTGGCGGCGCGTGCGGGGCAGGTGGCGTTTCACCCGCCCTGCACGCTGCAGCACGGCCAGAAGCTGCGCGGCGGTGTCGAAAAGCACCTG
>CALRZF020000329.1:0-4469 GCA_943372585.1 Ramlibacter sp. 2FC
GTGCGGGCGCATCAACGCAGGTTGACCAGCGTGGACAGCACCTGGTCCTGCGTCTTGATGGTCTGTGCGTTGGCCTGGTAGGCGCGCTGCGCGGTGATCATGTCCACCAGCTGCTGGGTCAGGTCCACGTTGGACTCTTCCAGTGCGCCGCCTTGCAGCTCGCCCAGGTTGGCCGTGCCCGGTGCGCTGATGGCCGCGGGGCCCGAGTCCGGCGTTTCGCGCCACAGGTTGCCGCCGGCGGACACCAGGCCCTGCTCGTTGCGGAAATCCGCCAGCGCGATCTGCGCGGCGTCCAGCGTCTTGCCGTTGGAATAGCGCGCCTGCACCATGCCGTTGCCGCCGATGCCAAAGCCCGTCAGGCTGCCCGGCGCGTAGCCGTCCTGCGTGGTCTGCGTCACGCCAAAGGCGCTGCCGAACTGCGAGGTGCCGGTGAATGAAATGGTGACCGGTGCCGACGTGACCGAGGTGCCGGGCGGCACCGGCAGCGTGGCCGCGGCAAACGGGATGTCCAGCGTCAGCCCGCCTGCGGTCAGCACACCCCCGGCCAGCGTGCCGCTGTTGGTGGCGTCCATCGTGCCGTCGGGGTTGAAGGTCAGGCGCCCAGCGGGGTCCTGCGGCGCACCCGGTGCGCTGAGCGCGGGCACGGGCACGCCTTCGTGCGAGGCATACACCTCCCACTCGTTGTCCACCGCCGTGCGCCGGAAATACAGCGACAGCACCTGCTCGTTGCCCTGCTGGTCATACACCGCCACCGACGTGGTGGACGCGTAGGTGGACGCATCGTCCAGCGCAAAGCCCGGTGCCGTGGCGGCGGGCGCCGGTGTGCGGGCGTCCAGGTTCAGCTGCATGGCGGCCTTGGTCGTCACGTGCGGGCCGATGCCCTGCGCGGGCAGCTGGATGTTGCCCGCCACGCCGCCGGCCTTGCCGGTGGTGGCGTCCACCTGGTAGCCCTGCAGGCGCATGCCCGAGCCGGTGACGATGTAGCCTTGGTTGTCCATCTGGAACTGGCCGTTGCGCGTGTAGGCGGCCTCACCGCCGGGCTGCACCACGCGGAAAAAGCCGCGCCCGTTGATGGCCATGTCCATGGGGTTGTCGGTGGTGCGCAGGCTGCCCTGGGTGAACTGTTGCGTCACACCCGACACGCGCACGCCCATGCCGGTGGCCACGCCCCACTGGTTGGACGCCACGTTGGCGTACACGTCGGCAAACTCGGCGCGTGATGACTTCGCGCCCACGGTGTTGGCGTTGGCAATGTTGTTGCCGATGACCTCGAGGTTGCGGGAGGCGGCGTTCAGGCCGCTGATGCCTTGCTGGAAGCTCATGGTGTGTTCCGTTCAGAGAAATGATTTGACGTCGGCATACGGGCGGATGCCCGCGCTGCCCAGATCGACCTGCACGCCGGCGGTGCTGTTTGCCACCGATTGCACGCGCGCGGCGGCCAGCGCCTGCGCGTCCACCGCCTTGCCGGCGGCGGTGGCGGCCACGCGCAGGCGGTAGCTGCCGTCGGGCGCGGCCTTGCCGTCGTTGCGCAGGCCGTCCCAGGTAAAACCGCGCACACCGGCGCCGGAGGTGCCCAGTTGCAGCGTGCGCACGGTGGCGCCGCCAGCGTCCAGGATGTCCACGTTGACGGTGTCGGCGGCCTTGGCCAGCTCCACACCACCCTTGGCTGCACCACCTGCCAGAGACAGCGCCGTGCCGGCCACCAGCACGTCGCGCCCGGGCAGCTGCGCGGCCGACTGGGCCTGCAGCGCGCTGAAGCTGGACAGCAGGGATTCGACCGTGCCGTTGAGCTTTTCAATGCCGCCCACCATGTTGATCTGCGCGATCTGGCTGGTCATCTGCGCGTTGTCCATGGGGCTTAACGGGTCCTGGTTTTTCATCTGCGCGACCAGCAGCTTCATGAAACGGTCCTGCTGCTCGGCGGCGCTGGCGCCGCCCAGGCCCGCGGCCGTGGACGTGGCCGAAGGGGTGGGGGTGTTGTTGTTGACGGTGTTGATGGCCATGGCGATGCGTCCTTACTGGCCCATCTGCAGGGTCTTGGACAGCAGCTGGCGCGCCGTGTTCATGACCTCCACGTTGTTCTGGTACGAGCGCGACGCCGAGATCATGTTGACCATCTCGTCGACCACGCTCACGTTGGAGTGCGTCACATAGCCCTCGGCGTCGGCCATGGGGTGGGCGGGCTCGTGGATGCGCCGCCCCGGTGTCTGGTTTTCACTGATGCCGGCCACGCGCACGCCGGCCACGCCGCCGGCGTCTGCCGCCTCGGCCTGAAAGCTCAGCTGGCGCGCCTTGTACGGCTGGCCGTCGGGGCCGGCCACCGAATCGGCGTTGGCCATGTTGCTGGCCACTACGTTCAGGCGCTTGCTTTGCGCCGATACCGCGCTGCCCGAGATGGTGAAGACATTGAAAAGTGACATGGCGAAAGTCCTCAATTACTGGCCTGTGATGGCCGACAACATGGTGCGCACATCGGAATTGATGAAACGCAGCGTGGCTTCGTAGCGCATGGCGTTGTCGGCAAAGTTGGCGCGCTCGCGGTCCAGGTCCACGGTGTTTCCGTCCAGGCTGGGCTGCTCGGCGTTGCGCCACAGCAGCGTGACCTGGGGCTGGCCGTCGGCCGAGCCGTTGCCGTGCAGGTGGCGGTTGGACGTGCGGGCCGTGCCGGCGGCGTCGCCGCGGGCTTCGGCCAGCGCGGCGGAAAAGTCGAAGTCACGGGCCTTGAAGCCCGGCGTGTCGGCGTTGGCAATGTTGCCCGCCAGCACCTTCTGGCGCTGCGACAGCAGGTCCAGCGCCTTGCCGTGGCTGTCCAGACGTTGGGTAAAGATGTCCATATCGGTGGTGCAGTGAAGGGTGGTGGGGGTGATCCGGTTGCTGCAAAGTATGGAAGTCAGCACAGAAACTTAAGCGCCGATAAAGCGCGGGTTTGGGCGGCTTTTGGCGCTTAGGCCGCTCAGGGCGCAGACCTATATTTGCTGCATTCCCCGATTTCCCAGGAGCTCACCATGACTGTTCGCGCAACCCTTGTTACTGCGGTGGCCGCAGCGGCCCTGCTGGGCCTGCACAGCGCCCGCGCCCAGCATGTGTCTGTGGATGAGAACGCCCTGCGCAGCTTTGCGTCTGCGCAGGTGGCGGGCGCCAACGGCGACTATGTGAGCCGCTTTGACGTGAAGATCGGCAGCCTGGACGCCCTGGCCCAGATGGCGCCGTGCCGGCGCAGTGAACCCTTTATTCCGTCAGGCGCGCGCCTGTGGGGCCGCAGCTCACTGGGCCTGCGCTGTGTGGACGGCGCGACCTGGACTGTCATGCTGCCCGTGGTGGTCACGGCCTGGGGCCGCGCCATCGTGGCGGCCAACCCGCTGTCGGCCGGCGTGGTGCTGGCCACCAATGACCTGCGCGAAGGCGAAGTGGAGCTGACCCGCGAAGGCGCGGGCGTGACCCGCGACGCCCAGGCGCTGGCCGGGCGCACCCTGCTGCGCGGCCTGCAGCCGGGCCAGGCGATACGTATTGACATGGTGCGCGCCACCCCGGTGGTGCAGGCCGGCGACCCGGTGCGCCTGCGCATCCTGGGTGCGGGCTTCATCGTCACGTCCAGCGGGCAGGCCATGAACACGGCCGCCGACGGCCAGAGCGTGCGCGTGCGCACCGAGCTGGGCAAGGTGCTGACCGGCGTGGCCCGCGAAGGCCGCCAGGTGGAAGTGGCGCTGTAAATGCATGCCCTGCCAAAAAAGACACATAAAAACCCCGGTTCTTGCCCTTTAGTTCTGCCAAACGCCGCCGAATAATGGGGACAGGCCGCACCCGGCCCCCTGGAGATTTCCATGAAGATTGGCCCGTCCACTACCCCTGCCATCGCGCCCGCCACTGACCCGGCGCTACGTTCGGCCGGCCCTGCCGCCGGCGTGGCACCCACCGCCAGAACCCGTGCCACCGACCAGGTCGACCTGTCCGCCGCCGGCGCCCAGATCGGCGCGCTGGACGGCACGCCTGACTTTGACAGCGCCAAGGTGGACGCGATCCGCCAGGCCATCCGTGACGGCAAGTTCAACGTCAACGCAGGCGCCATTGCCGACCGGCTGGTCGCTGACGCCACGTCGCTGCTGGGCCCGCGCACGCCGGCGGCCTGACTTTTCATTCCCCCATGCCCACAGTCCCTGCACTGAAGGCGCCCGTCGCCGTCGCCCAGCTGACGGCGCTGCTGGCGCAGCACGGCGACGCCATCCTGCACGGGCGCGCCGATGAGCTGCCCGCGCTGCACCAGGCCATCCAGACGGGCATGCGCCAGCTGGTGGCGTCGGGCTGGCGCATCCGCAGCCGCGACGACCGGCTGTGGCTGCAGACCCTGCTGAAAACCACGGAGGCCAGCCAGACCATGCTGGCGCGCCGCCAACTGGCCGTGCAGCAGTCGCTGGACGCGCTGGGCACCGGCAGCGCCGCCTTGCAGGAAGTGCAGGCCCAGCGGCTGTACG
>CALRZF020000330.1:0-4467 GCA_943372585.1 Ramlibacter sp. 2FC
TGGCCGCCGCCAGCCCCAGCCACGCCGCCACCTGGGTCTATGTGGCCAACGCCGACAGCCAGGACATCTCGGTGTACGAGCTGGACCGCGCCGGCGCCGCGCTCAAGCCCGTGGCCACGGTGCCGGTGGCTGGCGCCGCCATGCCCATGGTCGTCAGCCGCGACAAGAAATTCCTGTACGTGGCGCTGCGCTCGCAGCCGTTTCGCGTGGTGACCTTCGCCATTGACGGCGCCAGCGGTGCGCTGAAGAAGCTGGGCGAGGCGGCGCTGGCCGACAGCATGGCCAACATCGATCTGGACGCCACAGGCCGCTGGCTGTTTGCGGCGTCTTACGGCGGCAACAAGATCACGGTCAACAGCGTGGGCGCCGACGGGCTGGTGGGGGCAGTGCACCAACTGTTGCCCACCGCGCCCAACGCGCACGCCATCCATGCCGACCGCGCCGGGCGCTATGTGTTTGCCACCAGCCTGGGCGGCGACAACCTGTCGAGCTGGCGGTTTGATGCCACCACTGGCCGGCTGACCCCCAACGACCCGGCGCTGGTGAATGTGCAGCCCGCCAAGACCGGCCCGCGCCACTTCCTGTGGAACAGCCAACAGACTCACACTTACCTGCTCAACGAGCTGGACGGCGGCGTGGACGTGTTTGCCTACGACGCCGACAAGGGCACCCTGCGCCACCTGCAGCGCACCAGCGTCATGCCCACGGGCTTTACCGGCAAGCCCTGGGCGGCGGACTTGCAGCTGTCGGCGGACGGGCGCTACCTGTATGGGTCTGAACGCACGTCCAGCACGCTCACCACTTTCCGCGTGGACGCTGCCACCGGCTTGCTGCAGACGGCAGGCACCGTGCCCACCGAGAAGACGCCGCGCGGCTTTGCAGTGGATTCCAGTGGCCGGTTCATCGTGTCGGCGGGGCAGGGCTCCAACGCGGTGTCGCTGCACCCGGTAGACGCGGCGACCGGCCTGCCCGGTGCGGCCAAAAGCTACCCGGCGGGCAAGGGCCCGAACTGGGTGGAGATCGTGGACTTCTGATGGCCCAGCCGATCTACATCCGCATGCACGAGGCCGACAACGTGGCCATCGTGGCCAATGACGGCGGCCTGGCTGCAGGCACCGTGTTTGATGGCGGCCTGACCCTGCGCGACAAGGTGCCGCAGGGCCACAAGGTGGCGCTGACGGACATCGCCAGGGGCGCTGAAGTGCGCCGCTACAACGTGACCATCGGCCGCGCGCTGAACGACATTCCCGCCGGCAGCTGGGTGCATGAACGCCTGCTGGCCATGCCCGACGCGCGCAGCCTGGACGGCCTGCCGATCGCCACCGTCAAGCCACCCGCGCTGCCACCGCTGGATGGCTATACGTTTGAGGGTTACCGCAACGCCGACGGCTCGGTGGGCACGCGCAACATCCTGGCCATCACCACCACGGTGCAGTGCGTGGCCGGTGTGGTGGACTTTGCGGTGCAGCGCATCAAGGCCGAGCTGCTGCCGCGCTTTCCGAATGTGGACGACGTGGTGGGGCTGGAGCACACCTATGGCTGCGGCGTGGCCATTGACGCGCCCGACGCCGTGATCCCCATCCGCACGCTGCGCAACATCAGCCTGAACCCCAACTTTGGCGGCGAGGTCATGGTGGTGAGCCTGGGCTGCGAGAAGCTGCAGCCTGAGCGGTTGCTTCCGCCCGGGAGCTTTTCCATCGTGGATGAACGCGCCGCGCCGCCGCCCGAGCTGGATGTGGTCTGTCTGCAATCCGAGAACCATGTGGGCTTCATGTCCATGATCGACTCGGTCATGGCCCAGGCCACGAAGCACCTGGAGCGCCTGAACGCCCGCCGGCGCGAAACCGTGCCCGCCAGCGAATTGGTGGTGGGCGTGCAATGCGGCGGCAGCGACGCCTTCAGCGGTGTGACGGCCAACCCCGCCGTAGGCTTTTGCACCGACCTGCTGGTGCGTGCCGGCGCGAGTGTGATGTTTAGCGAAACGACCGAGGTACGCGACGGCATTGACCAGCTCACCTCACGCGCCAGCACGCCCGAGGTGGCCCAGGCCATGATCCGCGAGATGGCCTGGTACGACGCGTACCTGCAGCGCGGCAGCGTGGACCGCAGCGCCAACACCACCCCAGGCAACAAGAAGGGCGGCCTGTCCAACATTGTTGAGAAAGCCATGGGCTCCATCGTCAAGTCCGGCAGCGCGCCCATCACCGGCGTGCTGTCGCCCGGCGAAAAGCTCAAGCAAAAGGGTTTGATCTACGCCGCCACGCCCGCCAGTGACTTCATCTGCGGCACGCTGCAACTGGCCGCAGGCATGAACCTGCATGTGTTCACCACCGGGCGCGGCACCCCTTATGGCCTGGCGGCGGTACCGGTCATCAAGGTGGCCACGCGCACCGACCTGGCACGGCGCTGGCACGACCTGATGGACATCAACGCCGGACGCATTGCCGATGGCGGCGCCAGCATTGAAGACCTCGGCTGGGAGATGTTCCACCTGATGCTGGAGGTAGCCAGCGGCCGCAAGAAAACCTGGGCCGAGCACTGGAAGCTGCACAACGCGCTGGTGCTGTTCAACCCTGCACCGATTACCTGAATGAAGTAACCCCACAAGAGCAGTTCCATGACAACACCCTATCAATCATTCCCCAACAGCTTCCGGCGCGACCTGCGCGCGGGCAAGACCCTGATCGGCTGCTGGTCGTCGCTGTCCAATGCCATTACCACCGAGGTGCTGGGCGTGGCTGGCTTCGACTGGATCCTGCTGGACGGCGAGCATTCGCCCAACGACGTGACCACCTTCATCCCGCAGCTGATGGCGCTGAAAGACAGCGCCAGCGCCCCCGTGGTGCGCCCGGCCAGCAACAACCCCGTGGAGATCAAGCGCCTGCTGGACGCAGGCTTCTACAACTTCCTGGTGCCGTTTGTAGAGAGCGCCGACGAAGCCCGCAGCGCCGTGGCCGCCACGCGCTACCCGCCCCAGGGCGTGCGCGGGGTGTCGGTGTCGCAGCGCGGCAACCGCTATGGCACCGTGCCTGATTACTTCAAGAACGTGAACGAGCAGATCTGCGTGATGGTGCAGATTGAAAGCCGCAAGGGCGTGGACGCTGCCCGCGAGATCGCAGCGCTGGACGGGGTGGACTGCATTTTTGTGGGCCCGTCGGACCTGGCTGCGGGCTTTGGTCATCTGGGCAACGCCAATCACCCCGAGGTGCAGGCTGCGATTGCCGCTGTGTTTGCCGATGCCAAGGCGCATGGCAAACCTACGGGCATCCTGGCGCCGGTGGAGGCCGATGCGCGGCGGTACATGGCAATGGGTGCCACGTTTGTAGGGGTGGGCAGCGATCTGGGCGTGTTCCGTGCCGGTACGCAAGCGCTGCTGGACAAGTACCGCGTCTAATTTTTTCAACCGGGAAAGAGCAATGAGCAAACTTGGATTTATTGGCCTGGGCATCATGGGTGCTCCCATGGCAGGCCACCTGATCACCGCTGGGCATGAGGTGTTCATCACCACGCGCAGCAAAGTGCCCGAGGCACTGCAGACCGGCAAGGCCGTGGTGTGTGCGTCAGCACAAGAGGTCGCGCAGAAAGCCGACATTATTTTCATGATGCTGCCTGACACGCCGGACGTGCAGAAGGTGCTGTTTGGAGAGAAGGGCGTTGCGTTGGGGTTGTCCGCGGGCAAGACCGTGGTGGACATGAGCTCCATCTCGCCGATGGACACCAAGACCTTCGCCGAAAAAGTCACCGCGCTGGGTTGCGACTACCTGGACGCACCCGTGTCGGGCGGCGAGGTGGGCGCCAAGGCGGCCAGCCTGACCATCATGGTGGGCGGCACTGAAGAAGCGTTTGCGCGCGTCAAGCCGTTGTTCGAATTGATGGGCAGGAACATCACCCACGTGGGCGGCACGGGCGACGGCCAGACCTGCAAGGTGGCCAACCAGATCATCGTGGCACTGAACATCGCCGCCGTGGGCGAGGCACTGCTGTTTGCCAGCAAGGCCGGCGCTGACCCGGCCAAGGTACGCCAGGCGCTGATGGGCGGGTTTGCCGCCAGCCGCATCCTGGAAGTGCACGGCGAACGCATGGTCAAGCGCACGTTCAACCCCGGCTTTCGCATCGGTCTGCACCAGAAAGACCTGTCGCTGGCGCTCAGCGGCGCGCGCGCTTTGGGCGTGGCGCTGCCGCAGACGGCGGGCGCCGCACAACTCATGCAGGTGTGTGCCGCCAACGGGATGCAGGACCTGGACCATTCGGCGCTGGTGCGCGCGCTGGAACTGATGGCTGGCCACGAAGTGGCCCAGGCCTGACCCGCTTTTCTGTCAACAACCATTCGCCCAGGAGACCTTCAAAATGACCCTCAACCGCCGCAAAGTCCTTGCCTCGTCCATCGGCGCTGGCATTGCCCTGGCCGCCACGGGCCTGCACGCCCAGGCGTGGCCCGCCAAACCCATCCGCATCGTCGTGCCGTAC
>CALRZF020000331.1:0-4457 GCA_943372585.1 Ramlibacter sp. 2FC
AACCCAGCACGCCGTCGAGCTTGCCCAGCTTCGCGTGACGCGCTTCCAGCCGGAAATCGCTGCCCTTGTTCTTGAACACCGTGCCGGCAGTTGCCCCCTCGAACTCGGTGTGGCCGTAGTCGGTCTGGCTGTACTGGCCCTTGATGCTCTGGATGGGCCCGCCCAGGTTGCGCACTTCGCCTTCGATCGCATAACGGTCCGACTTCATGGCTATGGTGACTTCGTCTTCCGCCACCGTGCCGTAGGTGCTGCGGTAATTGCTGGCCGACGCGCCCAGGTAACCATTGTCGAAAAACACCGAGCCGCCGGCGGCACCGCCATGTACGTCGCTGGCCGAGTTGCAGATACGCCGCGAGCTGGTGGTCACCCTGGCCTTGGTGCAGTTCAGGTCACGCGGTGCGCGCACGTCGCCGGTCTCGCGGTCGAAGGCATCGACGTGCAGGCTGTAGCGGTTGTTGCCGCCTTCGAGCAGCACACCCTTGCCGCGCTCCGAGTTGCCGCTGGCCAGGCTCAGATCGGCCTTGCCGCTGATCCCGCCCTTTTCGTCGAACTGCGGCTCGCGCGGGATGCGGTTGTCGATCACGTTGACCACGCCGCCCACGGCGCTGCCGCCGTACAGCAAGGCGCCGGGGCCGCGCAGCACCTCGATGCGTTCGATGCTGATGGGGTCGGCCGTGACCGCGTGGTCATAACTCAGGCTGGAGGCATCGAGCGAGCCACCGCCGTTGGCCAGAATACGGATGCGGTCGCCGTCCAGCCCGCGGATGACAGGCCGGCTGGCGTTGGGGCCGAAGTAGGTGCTGCTGACGCCGGGCGTACCGTCCAGCGTTTCACCGAGTGTGGTTTTGGAGCGCAGCAGCAGGCCGGCGCCTGAATACTGCGTGGCGGGAGCCATCAGGGCGGTCGCACCCAGCGGGTTGCCGGTGACGGTGATTTCTTTCAGCGTGGGCGCCGCTGTCTGGGCGTGGGCCAGCGAGCAGCCGAGCGCGAGCAGGGTCAGCGTTGCCGTGCCGATGGCAGGGCGGGGGAATGGTTTTTTCATGAGGGCTCGTTGAATCGGAAACAGAAAACGTCAAGCAACGACCATGCGGCCGCGCTCGACAACTTCGGGAGTTCAACGAGCCCGGGGTGGACCGCGCGCTTCGAAAAGTGCGGCCCGGCGGGCGAGTACTTCGCCTTCCAGAAACTGAATAACAAACGGGGAAAGCACCATGGGCAGCGCCAAGGGTGGCGCAGCCGGCAGCACATCGCTGTGGCACAGCTGGTCGAAGACGCGGCAATCCGAATCGTCAAGATGAACGGAGAAAAGATCCGCGAGCCAGCCATGTCCACCCGCGCGTTCATGCGCATGCGCATGCGCGTGGTCGTGCGCATGCGCATCGACCTCGAGGAGTTGTTGCGCAGCGGGACGGTCGCCACCAGTGCCGTGAACCAGGCCGTGCATCTGTCCGAGCATGGGCGCAAGCAGCAGCACCAGGGCCAGATAGCCCCAGGTCGCCCGCCAGGCCATGCGCCGGAAAACCATGGTGCCTACTTCACCGTCACCGCATCGTTGATGCGGTAATACAGGCCGTAGGGGTCGTCGTGCAGCACCTGCAGGCGGCCTTCCACCACCACCGCCTCCATGCTGTATTTCACCGGGGTTTTGGTCTTGACCTCGACCATGCTTTCGGGCCCGCCCGGCAGGCAGAAGGAGCAGGTCAGCGGTACCGACGACAGCAGGAAGTGACGCTGCTTTTCACCCGGTTCCAGCGGCATCATGAAGCCCTGGATGCGCTGGGTCTTGCCATTCATGCCGAGCTGGCTTTCATTGAACACCGGCAGGATGCGGTTCTTCTCGTTTTTGGTTTTCACGTCGGTCAGCACCGACCAGGGCACCACGTCGCCGCGCGGGGCCAGCGGCGCAAACGGGCTGTTGGCCCCGTGCACACCCGCGCCCTGCCCGGCCGGCAACGCCAGGCCGTCCGGTGCGGCAGGCGCCGTCTTGGCCGCCGCGGGCTTGCCGCTGCCGACAGGCAGGGGTGAACTCAGCTGCGCGTGAGCGCCGCCCGCGGCGAGCAGCAGGGCCAGCAGCAGCGGTGCCGTCTTGAAAGTGGGGAAAGCAGAGGGGCTCATGGGTTCTCCAGAAACGTTGCGGTGGCCGCGTATCAATGCGCGTGTTTCATGCCGCAGTATTTTCCCACCGCCAAACCCTTGCAGGAAGCCTGCAGCTCTTTGATGCAGACGTCTTCCTTCTTGCCCGACTCCAGGCATTTGGCCGCAGCCTCGTGCGCGGCCGCCATGGCGCGGTGGCGCTGGATGTCTTCCTTGGTTTCTGCGTCTTTGTGTTGCGCATGCGCTACTGAAAACGTAGCTGCCAGCGCAATGGCGGCAAGGACTGGAAGCATTTTTGACATCAAATTTTTCATGAATTCACCTTGATTGAAGCAGTTCAGACACAGGGAGCCGGTAAGCCTCGTACGCGGGCAACAGCGCCGACAGCAGCGCCACACCCACAGCCAGCACCGGGACACTCCACAACGCGGCCGGCCACGAGAGCCCGCCGATCAACATCGACTTATCCAGTTGCAGAAACCAGGCCAGCCCCGCCATCAGCTCCTGCGCGGCCAGCAGTCCCATCATGGTCGCCAGCAGCGCCAGCCAGAGCGCCTCGCACAGCAGCAGGGCCGCTACCTTGCGCGGCGGCGCGCCCAGCAAACGCAGCAGCGCCAGATCGGCGCGGCGCTCGCGCACGGCGCTCCACAACGCGATGAAAACGCTCAGGCCCGCCGTCAGCAGCAGCACACCGGCCAGCGCGCGCAACACATCGGTGCCCACGCCGATCATGCCCAGCAGGCGCGTGATCTCCAGCGCCGGCGCGGCGGCTTGCATTTCCGTGCTGCTGTTCACAAAGCGCGGAAAGGTCACCGCCGCCAGCGGCGTGCGGTACTGGATCAGCGCCAGCGTCACTTCGCGCTCGTCTTCCAGCACCTTGCGGTCGTCAGCATCGAGTGCCGTGTGCTCTTCGTGGACCTGCCAGACGGACTCCAGCGCCGTCAGCACGAGACGGTCCAGCACCGAGCCGCCGGGCGCCAGCACGCCGCTGACCACATAAGGCGTCTGCCCGTGGCTGTCACCGCCGCCGCCCAGGCCATGGCTGCCGGCGAAGCGGTCGCCCACCTTCAGGCCGGTTTGTTTTGCCACCTGCGCACCCAGCACCGCCTGCATGGGCGCCGTCCAGACGCTGCCCTGCGCAAAGTCGGCCTTGTAGTGTGTGATGTAGTCCGGCGTGCTGCCCACGATGCGAAAGCCGCGCAAGCTGTCACCCAGGCTGAGCGGGATCAACTTCGCCACTTGTGGATGTTGTTCGAGTTCTTTCACCGCCGCCAGCGGCACGTTGCCGGTCGGCGCGTCGATGTGGAACACGCCCGAGAGAATCAGCTGCATCGGGCTGCCCTTGGCGCCCACCACCACGTCGATGCCGGCCAGGTCGCGCTCGAAGGCCTGGTCGATCTGGTGACTGACCAGCAGCACAAAGCTCAGCGACGCCAGCCCGAGGCTCAGCAGCAGCACGTTGAGCCCAGCCGCCAGCGGTCGGGACCAGAGGAAACGCCAGGCGAACGCTATGGTATTCATAGCTACTCACGCCCGAGAAACAAGGGCTGGAAGCCGATTTGACTGTCAAGATTCGCCGCAACCCGGGCATCGTGCGTGGCGATCACCAGCGTGGCGCCCTGCTGCCTCGCCGTGGTCTGCAGCAAATCCACAGCTTGCCGCGCCGCGTCGTCGTCCAGACTGGCCGTCGGTTCGTCCGCCAGGATCACCTGCGGCTGCAAGAGCACCGCCCGCGCCAGCGCCACCCGCTGCGCCTGCCCGCCCGAGAGCTGCGCCGGCTTGCGCGCGGCAAGCTCCTGCACACCGAGCGCCGCCAGCGCCTCGCGGATGCGTCCATCGTCCTGCGCCTGACCGGCCGCCCACTGCGCGATCGCCAGGTTGGCGTGCACCGTCAACGCGGCGCTCAAATGAAGTTTCTGCGGCAGAAAACCTATCGTCTTCGCGCGCCAGGCATCACTCGCCACCTTGCCGAGTGCGGTCAGCGACTGCCCGGCCACCGTGATGTCGCCCGCGGTCGGCGTCAGCAGCCCCGCCGCCAGCGCCAGCCAGGTGGACTTGCCCGAACCCGATGCGCCGCGCAGCAGCAGCACCCCGCCCTGCGGAACATCGATGTCGTCAAAGCGAAGCTCGGGCCCGCCGGGGTACTGGCAGGCCAGTTGCCGCGTGCTGATCACGCGGGCAAACCCTTGGTGCTGGTGGCGCAATCGGCGCACACACCCCGCACCGCAAAGTCCAGGCTCATGCCCTGGTAACCCAGCGCCTTCAGGGCTTCCAGCGCCGATTGCGCCGCACGGTCCAGGTCGCCAGCGCTGGCCTGCAAGGCATTCTCCAGCGGGCTGTCGCGGTGGCAGCTCTGGCATTCG
>CALRZF020000332.1:0-4419 GCA_943372585.1 Ramlibacter sp. 2FC
AGGATTTTTTTGTGGTGTCTGCCGACAGCCACGTGAACGAGCCGCACGACCTGTGGCTCAAACGGATTGACGAAAAGTTCCGCGGCCGTGTGCCGCAGGTCCAGATGGACGACAAGGGCCGTAAATGGTTTGTGGTGGAGGGCTTTCGCAAGTCCATGATCCGCGAGGCGCCGCGTGACGAACAGGTGAGCGTGGAAGAGTTCAAGCAGCGCAGCGAGGCCGCCGGCCAGCGCATGGAACTGGACCGCACCAAGGGCGCGATGTTCCAGCAGCGCGGCAACCCCACGGCCGACCGCTACGCCGACATGGACTACGACGGCGTGGACGCCGAGATCCTGTTCCCCAACAAGGGCCTGACCAACTGGTCGTCACCCGACCCGGCCCTGCACGTGGCCATGTGCCGCGTGTACAACGACTGGGTGCACGAGCTGTTTGGCGGCAGCACGCGCAGCTTTCCCACCGCCTGCGTGGCGCCGGCAGACATACCCGCCTGCGTGGCCGAGATCGAGCGCGTGGCCAAGCTGGGCTTTCACAGCGTGACCATGCCGCCGCTGGTGACCGGCGGCAAGGGCTACAACCTGCCCGACTACGACCCGGTCTGGGCGGCGCTGGCCGAAACCGGCATGCCGGTGTGCTTTCACGCCGGCACCGGCAAGGACCCGCGCACGGCCACCGGCAACGGCGGCGCCATCATCAATTACGTGGTGCACGCCATGAACACGGTGCTGGAACCCACGGTACAGCTGTGCGCCTCGGGCGTGTTCGACCGTCACCCCAAGCTGAACTTCGCCACCATCGAGGCGGGTGCCGGCTGGGTGCCGTACGCGCTGTGGGCCATGGACCAGGGCTATGACAAGCACGCGTTCTGGGTGTCGCCCAAGATGGAATGCAAGCCCAGCGAGTATTTCCGCCGCCACGGCCATGCGAGCTTCCAGGAAGACCCGGTGGGCATCCTGGCGCGCGAATGGATGGGGGTGAACAGCATCATGTGGGGCAACGACTACCCGCACATCGAAGGCACCTGGCCTTATTCAGGCGACGTGACGTCCAGGCTGATGCAAGGCCTGCCACGCGAGGAAAAGGCCCAGATCCTGGGCCTGAATGCCGCGCGCCTGTTCAACATCGAGGTGCCGGCCCGGTTTGCCGCTGCTACTGCGGGTCGGTGATCTTGCCGCGCACCACCGACGCGATCTCACGCGCCAACGCCTTCATGTGCGGCGTCTGCGGGCGGTCGCGCAGGCTGGCCAGGTACAGCGTGCGCTTGAGTACCGGCGACAGCGGTATGGCGACCAGCTCGCCGCGGGCGATTTCGCCAGCGCACGCCAGGTGCGGCAGCACCGCGCAAAAGCGCCCATCGGCCAGCACGGCCTTGGTCATGTTCAGGCTGTCCAGCCGCAGGCGAGGGTCCAGGTGAATACCGGCCTCTTCGCAGTAAGCCTCCACCAGCGCGCGCGAGCCGTGCGAGCCCACGGGCAACACCACTTCCAGGCTGGCCAGCGCCTCGCGCGCCACCAGCTTCGCCTTGGCCATCGGGTGGCGGGGCGACACGATCAGCAGCAGTGGCTCGGTGCTGAGCTTTTGCAAAGCCAGCTTTTGCGATGTGGCCGCATGCAGCACGATGGCCAGGTCCACCTGGCCGGACGCCAGCAGGTCGTACACCTGGCCGGTGGAGCCCTCGTACGCCACCAGGCGCACGTCGGGAAACGCGTCCACAAAGCGTTTGACCACCTCGGGCATGTACAGGGCGGAAAACGTGGGCGGCGAGGCAATGGTGATCTGCCCGCCGGCCGGCCGGCGCTTGATCTGGTCGATCATCTCCATGGTGCTGGCCATCTCCTGCAGGATGGCCTCTGCCTGGCGGAACAGCAGCTCGCCCGCTTCGGTCAGCGTCACGCCGCGCCCGGTGCGCTGCAACAGCTGCTCGCCCACCTCGGCCTCCAGCTGCTGGATCTGGCGGCTGATGGCCGACTGGGCCACGTCCAGCACCGCCTCGGCGGTGGTCAGGCTGCCCAGGCGCGCCACATGGAAAAAGTAGAACAGCCGTTTGGAATCGAGCAGGTTCCGGGAGGCGATGCCTGCAATGGCGCTCTTGACGCGCGGAACGGGTTTGGACGGTGCGGACGGCATGCTAGGTCGGCATTCTTGACTTGTTGAAACGGAATATCACCATGAACGATACAGGAGACACCCATGGCCAGTGAACAGTCGGCATACATCGCCGGCGTCGGACAGACGGAGTTTAAGCGGCACGGCGGCATCATGGACCGCAGCCAGTTCCAGGTGGCGGCCGAGGCCGTGCTGGCGGCGCTGGCCGACGCGGGCATGACGCCCGATGACGTGGACGGCTTTGCGTCTTTTTCCAACGACGCCAACGAGGCGGCGCTGATGCAGGTGGCGCTGGGCGTGCCGCAGATGCGCTGGTCGTCCATGGTCTGGGGCGGCGGCGGCGGCGGCTCGTGCGCGGCTGTTGCCCAGGCAGCCGCTGCGGTGCAGGCCGGCCACGCGCAGACCGTGGTGGTGTACCGCGGCCTGTGCCAGGGGCAGACAAGGCGCTTCGGCCGCTTTGGCGAAGGACGCACGCATGGCAACTTTGTGCACCCGTACGGCCTGTTCGCGCCGGCGCAGATGCTGGCGCTGCTGGTACGCCGCCACATGCACCTGCACCCGCAGATCCGCGAGGAGCATCTGGGCATGGTGGCGGTGAATGCACGCGCCAACGCCAACCGCAACCCGAACGCCGTGATGCACGGCAAGCCGATGACGATGGAGGATTACTTCAATTCCCGCTACATCGCCGAGCCGCTGCGCCTGTTTGACTGCTGCCTGGAAACTGACGGCGGCTGCGCCATGGTGGTGACCACCGCCGCGCGTGCACGCAACGCGCGCAAGACGCCGGTACGCATCCTGGCCAGCGGCCACGGCAGCGGGCCGGGCTGGGGCTCCGGCCCGCTGGGCAGCCAGAACATGCCCGAGGCCGACTACAACTCCACCAACAGCCGGCGCATCGCGCGCGAGCTGTTTGCCGCAGCCGGTGTGGCACCGTCCGATATCGACGTGGCGCAGATCTACGACCACTTCTCGGGCATGGTGCTGATGGCGCTGGAGGAATACGGCTTTTGCGACGTGGGCGGCAGCGGTGATTTCGTAGCACAGGGCAACATTGCCTGGAAGACCGGCAAGCTGCCCATCAACACCTCGGGCGGCCAGCTGTCCGAGGCGTACGTGCATGGCATGAACGTGGCCATCGAGGGCGTGCGCCAGCTGCGCGGCGAATCCACATCGCAGGTGGACGACGCCCGCCTGTGCCTTGTTACCGGCGGGCTGGGCGTGTCGCCCACCAGCGCCATGATCATCGGGAGGGACTGAAATGGCTTATTTCTCTGACGCGATGCCCGCGCCGCAACCCAACTTTGACGACCGTGACTTCTGGAACGCCTGCGCCGGCCAGCGCCTGCAGTTCCAGGCCTGCGCGGAATGCGGCACGGCCCGCCACCCGCCCACGCCGGTGTGCCCCCATTGCCGCTCGTTCAAGGTGGCCTGGAAGCAGACCGCCGGGCGGGCCGAGGTCTACACCCACACCACCATCCACCACGCCAGCCACGAGGCCGTGAAGCCCAGCCTGCCCTATGTGGTGGGTGTGGTGACCTTCCCCGACGTGCCTGGCGTGCGCCTGGTGACCAACATCACCGAGGTGGACCCGAAGCTGGTGCGCATCGGCATGCAGGTGCAGCTGTGGTGGGACGCGATTGGTGACGGGCAGCACATCCCCCGGTTCAAACCCGCTTCCACATAATAAGCATAACTGTTATGCTGATTTTGATTTTGATTTTGATCGAACTATAAGGAGACAGACATGAATGTGTACTCACCCCTGCTGAGCCGCCGCAGCCTGCTGGCGGCGTCGCTTGCCGCGCTGCCGCTGCAGCATGCCTTTGCCCAGGCTACCGCCAAACTGATCGTGCCGGCTGCGGCCGGCGGCACCACCGACCTGCTGTCGCGCCTGTACGCGCAGTGGCTGTCCGAGGAATGGGGCCGCACCGTGGTGGCCGAAAACCGCCCCGGCGCGGGTGGCGTGATCGCGTCGCAGTTCGTGGCCAAAGCCCCCGCCGACGGCAATACGCTGATGCTGGCCGCGCCCAGCCATGTGACCAATTCCGGGATGATGGAAAACGTCCCCTATGACCCGCTGAAAGACTTCACACCCATTGCCAAGCTGCTGACCTTTGGCTCGGTGCTGGTGATCCACCCGTCCATCCCGGCCCAGGACCTGAAGCAGTTCCTGGCCTATGCCAAAGCCAACCCCGGCAAGCTGACCTGGGCGCTGGGCGCCACGGGCACGTCGCAGCACCTGGCGGGTGTGATGCTGGCCAAGCAGGCCGGCGTGAGCTGGGTCACCGTGCCCTACAAGGGCGGCGGCCC
>CALRZF020000333.1:0-4381 GCA_943372585.1 Ramlibacter sp. 2FC
ATAGATTGGACGCATGGTCTAGGCGCGGCGCATACTCTCGCCTGCAAACAACCCACACCCAAAGAGACACCGCCATGGCCGACACCAAAGTCATCAAGATCAACGCCCGTTCCGCCACCATCGTCGAAGGCAAATCGCGCGCGCCCAACCGCTCGATGTACTACGCCATGGGCTACCAGGAAAGCGATTTCAAGAAGCCCATGGTCGGCGTGGCCAATGGCCACAGCACCATCACCCCCTGCAACAGCGGCCTGCAGAAGCTGGCCGACGCGGCCATCGCGGGCATTGAAGAAGCCGGTGGCAACGCGCAGGTGTTCGGCACGCCCACCATTTCCGACGGCATGGCCATGGGCACCGAAGGCATGAAGTACAGCCTGGTCAGCCGCGAAGTCATCAGCGACTGCATCGAGACCTGCGTGCAGGGCCAGTGGATGGACGGCGTGCTGGTGGTGGGCGGCTGCGACAAGAACATGCCCGGCGGCCTGATGGGCATGCTGCGCGCCAACGTGCCGGCCATCTATGTGTATGGCGGCACCATCCTGCCGGGCAAGTGGAAGGGCCAGGACCTGAACATCGTGAGCGTGTTCGAGGCCGTGGGCCAGAACGCCGCCGGCAACCTGAGCGACGCCGACCTGCGCGAGATTGAAATGCGCGCCATCCCCGGCACGGGCTCGTGCGGCGGCATGTACACGGCCAACACCATGTCGTCGGCGTTTGAGGCGCTGGGCATCAGCCTGCCCTACTCCAGCACCATGGCCAACCCGCATGACGAGAAGATGAACTCGGCCAAGGAATCCGCCAAGGTGCTGATCGAGGCCATCAAGAAGGACATCAAGCCGCGCGACATCGTCACCAAGAAGGCGATTGAAAACGCCGTGGCCGTGATCATGGCCACCGGCGGCTCGACGAATGCAGTGTTGCACTTCCTGGCCATTGCGCACGCAGCCGAGGTGGAATGGACGATTGACGACTTCGAGCGCATCCGCAAGAAGACACCCGTGCTGTGCGACCTGAAACCGTCGGGCAAGTACCTGGCGGTGGACCTGCACCAGGCCGGCGGTATCCCTCAGGTGATGAAGGTGCTGCTGAACGCGGGCCTGCTGCACGGTGACTGCCTGACCATCAGCGGCCAGACCATCGCCGAGGTGCTGAAGGACGTGCCGGACCAGCCGCGCGCCGACCAGGACGTGATCCGCGGTATCGACAACCCGATGTACAAGGAAGGCCATCTGGCCATCCTCAAGGGCAACCTGTCGCCCGAAGGCGCGGTCGCCAAGATCACCGGCCTGAAGAATCCGGTGATCACTGGCCCGGCGCGCGTGTTTGACGACGAGCAGTCGGCCCTGAAGGCCATCCTGGACGGCAAGATCGTGGCGGGCGACGTGATGGTGCTGCGCTACCTGGGCCCCAAGGGCGGCCCCGGCATGCCCGAAATGCTGGCACCCACCGGCGCACTGATCGGCGCGGGCCTGGGCGAAAGCGTGGGCCTGATCACCGACGGGCGTTTCTCGGGTGGCACCTGGGGCATGGTGGTGGGCCATGTGGCCCCCGAGGCTGCAGCCGGCGGCACGATTGCGTTTGTGAACGAAGGTGACTCCATCACCATCGACGCGCACAAGCTGGTGCTGGAGCTGAACGTGCCTGAAGCCGAGATCGCCAAGCGGCGTGCCGGGTGGACGGCCCCTGCCCCGCGCTACACGCGGGGTGTGCAGGCCAAGTTTGCGTTCAACGCGGCCAGCGCCAGCAAGGGTGCGGTGCTGGACAACTACTGAAGCCGCTTACTTCTTTTTCTTGGACGTGGGCGCAAAGCCCATGTTCTCGCGGTTTTTGTCGATGCGTGCCTGCTTGCGGGCATTCTCGCGCTCGATGACTTTCTTTTTGGTGTAGCCCGAAGAATCGGCCCAGGCCCACCACGCCACGGCCATGGCAAAGGGCGACAGCACGATCCACCAAGGAAATGCCGCCACGGGACCGATTTCAAGGTATTTCATTGCCAGCAAGGCAATACCGATGAGCAAAAAGTACATATGAATTCTCCAACGCTGGGGGTCTTTACCGGCTTTACCCATGCGATACGGGCCGGTCAACCCCAGTCACTACAATCGCGTTAAAACGACTGTAACCCAACCCACGAGGATATCGATGAAACGTATTCTGTTTGCCATGGCCGTCGCGCTGACCGCCACCGCTCCCGCATTTGCTGACCAGGCCCTGGCCACCGCCAAGAACTGCATGGCCTGCCACGCCGTGGACAAAAAGCTGGTCGGCCCGTCTTACAAGGACGTCGCTGCCAAGTACGCCAGCGACAAATCCGCCGTGGACAAACTGGCCGCCAAGATCATCAAGGGCGGCTCCGGCGTGTGGGGCCCTGTGCCCATGCCCGCCAATGCCCAGGTCAACGACGCCGAGGCCAAGAAGCTCGCGGCCTGGATCATGACCGTGAAATAAGACGCCCCCCGAAGCGGCCTTTGGCCGCCTCCCCCCACTGGGGGGCGCCAACAGTGGCCCGGCGGAGCCGGTTCCACGGTGGCGCTGGAACAGAAAAGCCCGCATCTGCGGGCTTTTCTCTTGTTGAGCTGTTTGCTGCTTAAAGCTTTTCTGCCAGCTGTTCCAGGATCGCGGGGTTCTCCAGCGTGCTGGTGTCTTGCGTGATCGCCTCGCCCTTGGCGATGCTGCGCAGCAGGCGGCGCATGATCTTGCCGCTGCGGGTTTTGGGCAGGTTGTCGCCAAAGCGGATGTCCTTGGGCTTGGCGATGGGGCCGATTTCCTTGGCCACCCAGTTGCGCAGCTCGTTGGCGATCTGTTTGGCTTCTTCGCCTGTGGGGCGCGAGCGCTTGAGCACCACGAAGGCGCACACAGCCTCACCGGTCAGGTCGTCGGGGCGGCCCACCACGGCAGCTTCAGCCACCAGGTCGGTCTTGGACACCAGGGCAGACTCGATTTCCATCGTGCCCAGGCGGTGGCCCGACACGTTCAGCACGTCGTCAATGCGGCCCGTGATGCGGAAGTAGGCGTTGTCCTTGTTGCGCACCGCACCGTCGCCGGCCAGGTAATAGGTGCCGCCCATCTCCGGCGGGAAATAGCTCTTCTTGAAACGCTCCGGGTCGTTCCAGATCGTGCGGATCATGGAAGGCCAGGGGCGCTTGACCACCAGCATGCCGCCGGAGCCATTGGGCACATCCGCGCCTACTTCGTCCACGATGGCGGCCATGATGCCCGGCAACGGCAGCGTGCACGAGCCCGGCACCAGCGGTGTGGCGCCCGGCAGCGGCGTGATCATGTGGCCGCCGGTCTCGGTCTGCCAGAAGGTGTCCACGATGGGGCAGCGTTCGCCGCCCACATTGCGGTAGTACCACATCCAGGCTTCCGGGTTGATGGGCTCGCCCACCGAACCCAGGATGCGCAGGCTGCTCAGCTCGCTGCGCGCGGGGTGTACCTTTTCGTCACCCTCTGCGGCCTTGATGAGCGAGCGGATGGCCGTGGGCGCGGTGTAGAAGATCGTGACCTTGTGCTTTTCGATCATCTGCCAGAAGCGGCCCGCGTTCGGGTAGGTCGGGATGCCTTCGAAGATCACCTGTGTGGCGCCGGCCGCCAGCGGGCCGTAAGCCACATAGGTGTGGCCGGTGATCCAGCCGATGTCGGCCGTGCACCAGAACACGTCAGCCGGCTTCAGGTCAAACGTCCAGTCCATGGTGAGCTTGGCCCACAGCAGGTAGCCGCCGGTGGAATGCTGCACGCCCTTGGGCTTGCCGGTGGAGCCTGACGTGTACAGGATGAACAGCGGGTGCTCGGCCCCCACGGCTTCTGGTGCGCATTCGGTGGACTGGCCCTTGAGCACTTCGTCAAAGGTCTTGTCGCGCCCGGCGACCATGTTGCAGGCGGTGGGGGTGCGCATGAACACCAGCACGGTCTTCAGGGTGTCGCAGCCGCCTAAAGCGAGGCCGTCGTCCACGATGGACTTCAGCGGCAGCTCCTTGCCGCCGCGCATCTGGAAGTTGGCCGTGATGACGGCCACCGCGCCTGCGTCAATGATGCGCTCCTGCAGCGCCTTGGCGGAAAAGCCGCCAAACACCACGCTGTGCGTGGCGCCGATGCGCGCGCAGGCCTGCATGGCAATCACGCCCTCGATCGTCATGGGCATGTAGATGATGACGCGGTCACCCTTCTTGATGCCCTGCGCCTTCAGTGCGTTGGCAAACTGGCTCACGCGGGCCAGCAGCTCCTTGTAGGTGACCCGGGTGACGGCGCCGTCGTCGGCCTCGAAGATGATGGCCGTCTTGTTTTCAGTCGGCGTGCCGATGTGCTTGTCCAGGCAATTGGCGCTGGCGTTGAGCTCGCCGTCCTCGAACCACTGGTAGAACGGCGCCTTCGATTCATTCAG
>CALRZF020000334.1:0-4374 GCA_943372585.1 Ramlibacter sp. 2FC
CCTGGATGACGGGCGAGTTCTATGCGCTGCTGCGCCAGCACTCCATCCTGTCGCGCACAATGCCCGCGCAAGATGGCGAGCTGGACATGGCCGCGTTTGACCGCGGCGTCGACCTCGCGCTGCAGGCCGCCAGCCTGCTGGGCTCAGCCTTCAGCGCACGCACGCTGTCGCTGTTTGACCAGATGCCTGCCGCGGCCCTGCCCAGCTACCTGTCAGGGCTGGTGATCGGCGAGGAACTGCGTGCGCAAGCCCCGCAGACCAGATCTGTGGTGGTGATGGGTGCGCCAGCGCTCACGCAACGCTACGACCGCGCCCTGGCTCACTGCGGCATCGCCACGCAGCACCTGGGCGCCCAGGCGACCTGGCAAGGCCTGTGGGCAATTGCACGCACACTGGAAGGAACGCCATGACACCGCAAGACAAGTTTGCCCGTGCCCTGCAATCGCTGCCGCTGGTGGCCATCCTGCGCGGGCTGACCCCGGCCGAGGCGCCGGGCGTGGGCGCAGCGCTCACCAATGCGCGCTGGCAGCTGATCGAAGTGCCGCTGAACTCGCCCCAGCCGCTGCAAAGCATTGCCACCCTGGCCACGCAGCACCCGCAGGCGCTGGTGGGCGCGGGCACCGTACTGCGTGCCCAGCAGGTGCGCGAAGTCCATGCGGCAGGCGGGCAACTGATCGTGTCGCCCAACTTCAACGCCGATGTGGTGCGCGAAGCCGCGCGCCTGGGCCTGGTCTGCCTGCCCGGCGTGATGACCGCGACAGAGGCTTTTGCCGCACTGGACGCGGGCGCCAGCGGGCTCAAGCTGTTCCCGGGGGAAATGGTCACGCCTGCCGTGGTCAAGGCGCTGCGCGCCGTGTTGCCCGAAGGCACCCGCGTGTTCCCGGTAGGCGGTATCTCACTGGACAACATGGCGGCCTACCGCGCCGCGGGCGCGGACGGTTTTGGCATCGGCTCGGCCCTGTACAAACCGGGCATGACCGCGGCGCAGGTGGGCGAATCCGCGGCGGCGTTTGCCGCAGGGTACGCCGGTATCATCCGTGCATGACACAGCAGATTTCATTCGGGTTGCAAGGCCGTGTGGCCATCGTCACAGGCGGATCGCAAGGCATTGGTGAAGCCTGCGTGCGCCGCTTTGCGCAGGACGGCGCACAGGTCGTCATTGCCGACATGGCCGATGCACCAGGCGAAAAGCTGGCCGCCGAGCTGGGCGCGCTGTATGTGCACTGCGATGTGGGCGACAAGGCCCAGGTCGATGCGCTGGTGGCCGCTACGCTCAAGCACCATGGCCGCATCGACATCCTGGTCAACAACGCCGGCATCTTCAAGGCCAGCGACTTCCTGGAAGTGTCCGAGGCCGACTTTGACGCGGTGCTGCGCGTGAACCTCAAGGGCTCGTTCCTGGTAGGCCAGGCCGTGGCGCGTGAGATGGCCAAGGTGGGTAAAGGCAGCATCGTGAACATGAGCTCCGTCAACGGCACGCTCACCATCCCCACCATTGCCAGCTACAACGTCAGCAAGGGCGGCATCAACCAGCTCACGCGCGTGATGGCGCTGGCGCTGGCCGACAAGGGCATCCGCGTGAACGCCGTGGCACCCGGCACCATTGCCACCGAGCTGGCCGCCAAGGCGGTGCTGACCAGCGACGACGCCAAGGCCCGCATCCTGGGCCGCACGCCCATGAAGCGCCTGGGTGAGCCGCACGAGATTGCCGACGCCGTGGCGTATCTCGCCAGCGACGCGGCCAGCTACGTCACTGGCGAAATCCTGGTGGTGGACGGCGGGCGCATGACGCTGAACTACACCGTGCCTGTCTGACATTCATGAGCCGCTGGGCCATCCATGAAGACGAAGTCGTCTTCACCGCCATCCGGGCCCAGGGCGCGGGCGGGCAGAACGTCAACAAGGTGTCCAGCGCCGTGCACCTGCGCTTTGACATCGAGGCATCGTCCCTGCCCGACGACATCAAGGCCCGCCTGCTGATGCTGGGCGGCCAGCGCATCACCGACCAGGGCGTGGTCGTGATCAAGGCGCAGACCAGCCGCAGCCAGGAACAGAACCGCGCCGAGGCCCTGGAGCGCCTGCAGGCCATGGTGGACAGCGTGGCCGTGCCGCCCAAGCCGCGCAAGCCCACCAAGCCCACGCGCAATTCACAGATCCGCCGCGTAGACGCCAAGACCAGCCGGGGTGAAGTGAAGAAGCTGCGCGGCCGCGTCAGCGGCAGCGATTAGGACGCGCAAACCTCAGCCCTTGGCCACATGCATGGCATACAGCTTTTGCATGCCGCCGATCCAGCGGTCGTAGTCCTGCCCCTTGGCGCGGAAGTACGTCAGCACCTCGGGGTGCGGCAGCACCAGGAAGTGTTCATCACGGATGGTGGCCATCACTTCGGCCGCCACCTGCTCGGGCGTGAGGATGCCGTCATGTCCCGCAGAGCCACCGTCGCCCGTGACCATGTCGGTCTGCACGGATTGCGGGCACAGGCAGCTCACACGCACACCACGGCGGCCGTAGGCAATGCGCAGCCATTCGGCAAATGCCAGCGCCGCATGTTTGGTCACGCCATAGGGCGCGGTCTCCACAATGTTCAACAGGCCGGCGGCGGACGCGGTGACCATGAAGCAGCCCTCGCCCCGCGCCACCATCTCTGGCACCACCGCGCGCGCGGCCCACACGTGGGCCATGCCGTGGATCTGCCACATCTTGTCCCACAGCGCGTCTTCCAGCTCGAAGCCGCCCATGGTGCCCAGAATGCCCGCGTTGGAAAAGTACGCGTCCACCTGGCCGAATTTTTCGCGCGTCGCGGCCACCAGCGCCTGGATGTCGGACTCCTTGCTCACGTCGCAGGCCACAGCCATGCCGCCGCATTCGGCCGCCACGCCCTGGGCACGCTGCAGGTTCACGTCAGCCACCACGATGCCGCGTGCACCGTCTTGCGCCAACCGCATTGCCAGCCCGCGGCCAATGCCGCTGGCGCCACCGGTCACGATGGCCACTTTGTCACGCAAGTCCATGGGGTCGCTCCTTGAAAACCCCCAAGTATGAAAGCGCCCGTACAACCGGTGTGCCGCTTGGGTGACAGCGTGTCACCGTCGCGCAGCCAGGACCGCCGGGGACCGCGGCCAGCCCGGCCGCCCGAACCAGGCGCCCCCCGCCACCGACCAGGCATTGACACCGCCATACACCACCATGGCCGCCGCCTGCGCGGCGAACACAATGCCCAGGTCACCACCCCAGCGCAATGCCACCCAGCCACCGGCTGCCGCCACGGCCAGACGCGCCGCATTGCCCACCACCGGCCACAGCAGCTTGCCCGCGCCCTGCGACGCAAAGTACAGCACCAGCCCCAGACCGAAGAAGCCGTAGAACGGCCCCACCACCTGCAGGTAACGCGCGCCCGCCTCGATCATGGCCGGGTCGCTGTCAAACAGCGACAACCAGGCACGCGGGAAAAGCGCTGCTGCCAGGCCGATCGCTTCGGTCAGCACAAAGGCCATGGCCGCGCCCACCCAGGTGGCGCGCAGCGCACGTTCACGCTGGCCGGCGCCGATGCAGGTGCCCACCATGGCCAACAGCGGCCCGCCGATACCGAACACCAGCGGCACCAGCAAATATTCAAGCCGCGACGCCGTGCCGTAGCCCGCGATGGCTGCCGGGCCGAACGCACCCGCAAAGGCCGTGGCAATGCCGATGCACAGGTTGGTGGCAATGGTGGACACCGCCGCCACCAGCCCCACGCGCAGGATGTCCTTGAACAGCGGCCAGCGCAGGCGCACATGCGCCAGCGACAGCCTCATGAGGCTGCGCGGCGAGCGCAGGTACGCCAACAGCGCCAGCGTACCCAGCACGTAATACACCAGCAACGCCACCGCACCGCCCGCAATGCCCATGGCCGGTACCGGTCCCCAGCCGAAGATCAGCAGCGGCGAAAGCGGGATCAGCACCACCAGCCCCAGGGTCGCCACACCGGCGGGCACGGCCATGTTGCCCGTGCCGCGGATCACAGCCGACAGCGCGTTGAACACCCAGATGATCACCGCGCCGGCAAACACCCAGCCCGAGTAAACCAGCGCCGCCTCCAGCGATGCACCCGTGCCGCCCATTCGGGAATACAACGCACGGCCGAACACCAGCAGCACCACGGTGAACAGGGCACCAAAGAGCACGGCAATCACCAGCGCATGAAACACCAGCGCGTCGGCATCGTCCTTGCGGCGGGCGCCGAGCGCGCGGGCAATGGCCGACGCAATGCCCCCGCCCATGGCACCGGCCGACATCATCTGCATGAGCATCACGGCCGGGAACACCAGCGCCATGCCGGCCAGCGCGTCCGTGCCCAGCTTGCCGACAAACCAGGTCTCTATCAGCCCGGCGGCC
>CALRZF020000335.1:0-4373 GCA_943372585.1 Ramlibacter sp. 2FC
ACTTCTGGGACTTTGACTGCAAGTTCGGCCTGGCGTCTGAATCCGCCGCCCCGGCCCATCTGGCCACCGTGATCCCGCAGCTGGACGCCGCAGCCCGCGAGGGCGCTACGTCGGTGTATGTGGAAATCCTGGCGCGCGCCGCCAAACGCAAGCCCCGGCCTGCGGGGGAAGCAGAAAATGCCGGCGAAGAGGCTGGCGAAGAACCCGGCGACGCCTGAGCGGGCTCAGGCCCCGCCTGTACCCGATGCTGCGGCTGCTGCCGCGCGCAGCTTGTCTTTTTTGCTCGGGCGCTTGCCCTTGATGCCACCGTTGCCGCCGCCCAGGTCGGGCGCTGGCGGCGCCGCCACGTCCACGGGCTCAAAGCCTTCGATCCGCTCGCGCGGCAGGCTCAGGCCCTGGCGTTTTTCTATAAGTGCAAAGTGGGCTGCCGTGTCGGCGCTCACAAAGCTGATTGCCAGGCCGGTTTCGCCCGCACGGCCGGTGCGACCGATGCGGTGCACATAGTCGGTGGGTGAGCGCGGCAGGTCGTAATTGACCACCACGGGCAGCTGCGCAATGTCGATGCCGCGCGCGGCCAGGTCGGTGGTGACCACCACTTCCCAGCGTTCGTCGCGGAATTCATCCAGCACCTGCTGGCGCGCGCCCTGGCTCAGGTCGCCATGGAACGGCGTGGCAAACACGCCGGCCTTGTAGAGCTTTTCAGCCACTACGCCGGCGGCGTATTTGGTGGCCACAAACACCAGTGCGCGTTGCCAGCCGCTGGTTTTGACCAGGTGGCGCAGCAGCTGCGTGCGTTTGCCCGCATCCACCTCGATCACCCTTTGGACGATGGCGGGTGCGTGGTCGGGTGTGTCGGCCACCTCCACACGCACCGGGTCACGCAGAAGCGCGCCGGCCAGGCCCTGCACCGCATCGGGAAATGTGGCCGAGAAGAACAGGTTTTGCCGCTGCGCGGGCAGCAGCGCCAGCACGCGGTTCAGCTCGTCGGCAAAGCCCAGGTCCAGCAGGCGGTCGGCTTCGTCCAGCACCAACAGGCTCACGGTGTTGAGTTTCAGTGCGTTGTGGTCCACCAAATCCAGCAGGCGGCCAGGCGTGGCCACCACCACCTCGGCGCCGCCGCGCAGGCCCATCATCTGCGGGTTGATGGAGACACCGCCAAACACCACCGCCACCCGGGGCCGCTGCGGCAGGTGCTGCGCCAGTGAGCGGATGACTTCGCCCACCTGGGCGGCCAGCTCGCGCGTGGGCACCAGCACCAGCGCGCGCGTGCGGCGCGGCCCGGGCTTGACGCTTTGCAGGTGCTGAAGCAAAGGCAGGGCAAAGGCTGCCGTCTTGCCAGAGCCCGTCTGGGCCCGGCCCAGCAGGTCGGCGCCGCGCAGCGCGGGCGGTATGGCGCCCAGCTGGATGGGGGTGGGGCTGGCAAAGCCGGCGGCAGCGGCGGCGCGCAGCAGTTCGGGCGACAGGCCCAGCGATTCAAAAGACATGGGGCGCAGGTTAACAGCAGCCCGGCCTGGCTCAGGGCGCGCGGTGCAGGCGCGGCACCGACAGCAGGGCCAGGTTGTCGTCAATGGCCTCGTCCAGATGGCGCCAGCGCCCGCCCAGCTTGCCCATGATCATCAGCGTCTTCAGGGCCTTGAGGTCTTTGACGGTGGGGGCGACCTTGATCTGCGCAATGGCGGCGTCGGTGTTGCCGCTTTTGACCAGCGTGAGGACCTTGGCGGCCCAGTCGTTGGGTTTAGCCATGTCAGCTTGCCTTTCTGAGCTTGGGTTGCACCTGCGCCAGCAGCTCGTACGAGCGCACGCGCAGCGCGTGGTCAAACATCTGGGTGGGCACCATCAGCTCATCGGCCCCGGTCAGGTCGATGAAGGCCTGGGTTTTCTCCAGCACGGTCTGGGGCGAGCCGATGGCGTAGCACGACATCACCGTGTCCAGCACGGCGCGCTCCTGCGGGCCGGCATGGCCGTAGTAGCCCGGGCGCGGCGGCGGCAGCTTGCCGGGCCGGCCGGTGCGCAGGTTCACAAAGGCCTGTTGCATCGATGTGGCCAGGTCGTCCGCCTCTGCGTCGGTGGGTGCGGCAAACACGCCGTAGCCCAGCATCACATACGGCTTTTGCAACTGCGCCGACGCCTTGAAGGTGCTGCGGTAGATGTCGATGGCCTGCATCATCTGCGCGGGCGCAAAGTGCGATGCAAACGCAAACGGCAGGCCCAGCATGGCGGCCAGCTGCGCGCCAAACAGGCTGGAGCCCAAAATCCACACCGGCACCTTGGCCCCCTGGCCCGGCACGGCGCGCACGCGCTGCTGTGGCGTATCCGACATGTAGTCCATCAGCTCCACCACGTCGCGCGGGAATTCATCGGCGTCTGACGACAGGTTGCGCCGCAGCGCGTGGGCAGTAGCCTGGTCAGACCCCGGAGCGCGGCCCAGGCCCAGGTCGATGCGGCCCGGGTACAGCGCCTGCAGCGTGCCGAATTGCTCGGCAATGACCAGCGGCGAATGGTTGGGCAGCATGATGCCGCCGGCGCCCACGCGAATGCTGTGCGTGCCGCCGGCTACGTGGCCGATCAAAATGGATGTGGCCGCGCTCGCAATGCCGGGCATGCCGTGGTGCTCGGCCAGCCAGTAGCGCGAATAGCCCAGGCGTTCGGCGTTTTGCGCGAGGCTCAATGTGTTGCGAAACGACTGGGCAGCGTCGCTGCCTTCGGTGACGGGGGAAAGGTCCAGGACGGATAGGGGAAACATGACCCCAAGTGTGGCGCAAGACGGGGCGCGGCGCTGCAAAAGGGGTTTGGCCCCCAGATGCACGCCTGTCCCCTGCGTGGCAGGCCCTGTCGGCTGAGCCCCCTAAACTGCGGCCCACCAAAAGGAGACCTTGCCATGATGACGCTTTGCGGTTCCCCCATTTCCAATTACTACAACAAGGTCAAGCTGGCCCTGCTGGAAAAGGGCGTGCCCTTTACCGAAGAAAACGTGCCCACCAAGAGTACTGACCCGGCCGTGCTGGCGGATTCACCGCTGGCCAAGATCCCGTTCATCCGCACGCCGCAGGGCGGCCTGTGCGAAAGCCAGGCGATCCTGGAATACATCGAAGCGGCCCACCCCAACCCGCCGCTGCTGCCGGCCGACCCGTATGCCGCCGCCAAGGTACGCGAGCTGACCACTTTCATCGACCTGCACCTGGAGCTGGTGGTGCGCGACCTGTACCCGCAGGCCTTCTTTGGCGGCACCGTCAGCGACAGCAGCAAGGCCCGCGTGCAAAAGCAGCTTGAAAAGAACATTGCAGCTTTCAAACAGCTGGCCAAATTTGCACCTTATGTGGCGGGCGACACCTTCACCCAGGCCGACTGCTCCGCGTATGCCAACCTGCCGCTGCTGGGCATGGCCACCAAGGCCGTGTATGGCGAAGACATGCTGCTGGCCGCCGGCCTTGACTACAAGCCCTACATCAAGCTCGTGGGCGAACGGCCCACGGCGCAAAAGGTCGTGGCCGACCGCAAGGCCGCTGCCAGCCGCGCATGAGCGTTGCCACGCTGCAGGTGGACGGTGTGGACGTCCACCTGGACGGGGAGGGCGGACACACCATCGTGATGGTTCATGGCTGGCCCGACAGCTGGCGGCTGTGGGATGGGCAGATTGCACCGATCCTGGCGGCAACAGCGGGGCAGGCGCGCATCGCGCGCTTCAGCTGGCCGGGGTTTGACCTGGCGCAGCCGCCGCGCCCCATGCCACTGCAGGCTCTGGTGGACTTGCTGGCGCGCATCATCGACACGCTGAGCCCCGGCCGGCCGGTGACGCTGGTGCTGCACGACTGGGGCTGCGTGTTTGGCTATGAGTACCTGGCGCAACACCCGCAGCGCGTGGCGCGGCTGGTGGCGGTGGACATTGGCGACCACAACTCGGGCGCGCTGCAGCGTTCGCTTTCGGGCAAGGCCAAAGCCCTGGTGGCGGGCTACCAGCTGTGGCTGGCGCTGGCCTGGGTTGTGGGCCGGTGGGTGAGCACCACGCTGGCCAACCGCATGACGCGCTACATGGCCCGTGCCATGCGCTGCCCGGTGCCGGCTGCACACATCAGCTGGCAGATGAACTACCCGTATGCCGCGCAATGGACCGGTGGCTACCGTCAGGCCGCGCAGGTGGCCCCCGTGTGCCCCATGCTGTATGTATGGGGCCAACGCAAGCCGTTCCAGTTCCAGTCACAGCGCTGGGTAGACCAGCAGGCCGCGCGCCCTGGCTGCGCTGTGCAGGCGTTTGACGCGGGCCATTGGCTCATGCTGGACCAGCCGGAGACCTTCAACGCCTGCGTGACCGCCTGGCTGGCCCGCACGCCGGTGGGCTGACACAATGCCAGGAACAGAGCCCGGTACAGTGCCCG
>CALRZF020000336.1:0-4363 GCA_943372585.1 Ramlibacter sp. 2FC
TTGGGCTCGCGCCGGGCAAAGTCGCCCCAGAAGACACCGACGATGGACGCACCCTTGAGCAGCGCCAGGTTCAGCGGCAGCGACGGGATCGGGCCCGACGCAAATCCCACCACCAGGTAACGGCCGCGCCAGGCGATGGAGCGGAAGGCTGCCTCGGCAAAGTCGCCGCCTACCGGGTCGTAGATCACATCGGGGCCCTTGCCGTCAGTGGCGGTCTTGACGGCTTCGCGAAAGGCATTGGGCAGACCGTGCGTGGTGTAGTTGATGGTGGCGTCGGCGCCGATGGAGGTACACAGCGCGCACTTTTCGTCGGTGGACGCGGCGGCAATCACGCGCGCGCCCACGGCCTTGGCAATCTGGATGGCCGATGTGCCCACGCCACCGGCGGCGCCCAGCACCAGCACGGTGTCGCCGGCCTTGAGCTGGGCGCGGTCCACCAGCGCGTGGTACGAGGTGGCATAGATCATGATGAACGCAGCGGCGTCCACGTGGGGAAAGCCGGGGGGCAGCGGCATGCACAGCGCGGCCGGTGCAATGGTGTGCGTGCCAAAGCCGCCGGTGCCCGACAGGCAGGCCACGCTCTGGCCGACCTTCAGGTGGGTGACGCCATCGCCCACGGCTTCTACGACGCCGGCGTATTCAGACCCCGGCACGAAAGGCAGGGCCGGCTTCATCTGGTACTTGTTCTGCACGATCAGTAGATCGGGGAAGTTCAGGCTCGCGGCCTTGATGGCGATCAGCACCTCGCCCGCCTTGGGGGTGGGGGTGGGCAGTTCCTTCCAGGTCAGCGCATCAACGCCGACGGGGTTTTCGCAAAGCCATGCATGCATCCGGGTTCTCCGTCAATTCCGAAAGCGCATCATAGGAGTGCCGTGGACGGCGCATTGTCTCTGCCGTGACGCCTACAATCTTTGCAACTGCTCACGCCATGAAAATCCTTATTTCAAACGACGATGGCTACCAGGCGCCCGGCATTGTGGCCCTGCATGACGCCCTGAAGGACATCGCCGACGTGGAAGTCGTCGCGCCCGAACACAACAACAGCGCCAAGTCCAACGCGCTCACGCTGCATTCACCGCTGTACGTGCATCAGGCGCCCAACGGCTTTCGCTACATCAACGGCACGCCGGCCGACTGCGTGCACATTGCATTGACCGGCCTGCTGGACTACCGCCCCGACCTGATCGTCAGCGGTATCAACAACGGTGCCAACATGGGCGACGACACGATTTACTCGGGGACCGTGGGTGCGGCCATGGAGGGCTACCTGTTTGGCATCCCGGCCATTGCGTTCTCGCAGACCGACAAGGGCTGGAAGCACATTGACGATGCCGCGCGGACGGCGCGCGAACTTGTGCAGCAGCTGGCACGCCAGGAACTGGTGGGCGCTGCCCCCTGGCTGCTGAATGTGAACATCCCCAGCCTGCCCTTTGACAGCATCAAGCCCCTGAAAGTGTGCCGGCTGGGCCGCCGCCACGCCGCGGAGAAAGTGATCGCCCAGGACAGCCCCCGCGGCGAAACGATGTACTGGATCGGCAGCGCCGGTGCGGCCAAGGACGATGCAGAGGGCACTGACTTTCATGCGACCGTGCAGGGCCATGTGTCGCTTACCCCGCTGAAAGTCGACCTGACCGATCACGACGGCTTGCGTTATTGGGCGCAAACGGCGCAGCGGCTGGCAACGCCTTCCGGTGAGGCCGCATGACAGCGCGGCGGCCCGGCTTTCCCGCGCGGCTGGATCAAGCCACCAGCGCCGCACCTGCCGCGCGCAAAGTGGCATCGCCTGCCAACCGGCCGCCCGCTGTGGCGCCGGCGCAGCCTCAGGGGCTGGGCCTGGATTCGGGCGCGGTGCGCGCGCGCATGGTGCAAAAGCTCGCAAAACAAGGCGTGACTGACGCGCAGGTTCTGGCCGCCATGGGCAGCATTGAGCGTCACCGGTTTGTGGACAGCGCGCTGGTCAATCAGGCGTATGAAGACACCAGCCTGCCCATCGGCCTGGGCCAGACGATTTCCAAGCCCAACGTGGTAGCCCGCATGGCTGAGCTGTTGATGGGCGGCGCACGAGGCGCCGACGGCAAGCTGGGCCGTGTGCTGGAGATCGGCACGGGCTGCGGGTACCAGGCGGCGGTGCTCGGTCTGCTGGCCAGCGAGGTCTACAGCATCGAGCGCCTGCGCGGCCTGCATGACAAGGCGCGCGAGAACTTGCGCGCGTTCCGGCTGGCCAACGTGCACCTGCTGTTTGGCGATGGCATGGCGGGTTACGCCAAAGGTGCACCGTATGCGGGCATCATTGCGGCTGCGGGTGGCGACGCCATTCCGCAGGCCTGGGTCGACCAGCTTGCAGTAGGCGGGCGCATCATTGCGCCGATGGTTACGGCGACAGGGCAACAGGCTCTGGTTTTGCTGGAGAAAACGCCTGCGAAGTTGCAACAAACTGTGCTTGAGGCGGTTCACTTTGTCCCCCTAAAATCGGGCATCGCTTGAAGGGAAACAACAAGATGGTTGAGTCGTTGAACCGGAGCCGCAATTTCGTGCTCACAGGGCTGATGGTGGCCGCATTGGTGGGCTGCGCATCCAGTTCGCGCACGCCGGCGCCGGTTGAGGACCGTGGCGCTGGCACGGCCCGGCCTGCAGCCGTCGCCGTTGAGCCGGCTGCCGCGCCAGCCAAGGTGCTGCCAGGCGCAGAGAACGCAGGCAAGCCGGGCTACTACACCGTCAAACCCGGCGACACGCTGGTGCGCATTGCACTGGAGAATGGCCAGAACTGGCGTGACCTCGTGCGCTGGAACACACTGGAGAACCCGAACGTCATTGAAGTCGGCCAGGTGCTGCGCGTGGCGCCGCCGGTGGCCGTGGCTGCCGCACCCGACTCAGGGGTGGTGGTGCGGCCTATTCCATCGGCCACGGTGTCGGCGGGTGCTGGCACGCCCACGCAGGCTGCCAGCGCGCCGCGCCCGTCAGCGCCAGCTTCTGCCGCGGCTGCGCCTGCAGCACCGGCGGGTGAAGACGACGTGGCATGGGCATGGCCGGTCAACGGCACATTGATTGCCGGCTATGACGAAGTCAAGAACAAGGGCCTGGACATTGGCGGCAAGGCGGGCGACGCCGTCGTGGCCGCCGCCGACGGGCGTGTTGTCTATGCAGGCGCCGGCCTGCGGGGCTACGGCAACCTGATCATCCTCAAGCACAACAACACCTTCCTGTCGGCCTATGCCCACAACCAGACGCTGCTGGTCAAGGAAGATCAGTCTGTGCGCAAGGGCCAGAAGATTGCCGAGATGGGCAACAGCGACGCGGACCGCGTCAAGCTTCACTTTGAAATCCGTCGCCAGGGTAAGCCGGTGGACCCGGCCAAGTACCTGCCCGCCAGGTAGCGGCCATGAAGAAGCGCAACGGACACGGCAAAACAGCAGTTCCGGGCGCGCTTGAGGGTGTGGGCACGGGCGTGCCGGACAGCGAGGCCCAGGTGCCAGAGGCTGCGGCCAGGGAGCCCCTGGCTGAACTGGCTGGCGAATCCAGCGATACGCTCACGCTGTACTTGCGTGAGATCCGCCGTACGGAGCTGTTTACCGCCGAAGAAGAACTTGAGGTTGCCACGCGCGCGCGTGCCGGTGATTTCGAGGCCCGCCAGTCCATGATCGAGCACAACTTGCGGCTGGTGGTCAGCATTGCCAAGGGTTATCTGGGCCGGGGTGTTCCGCTGGCAGACCTGATCGAAGAGGGCAACCTTGGCCTGATGCATGCCACGAGCAAATTCGAGCCGGAACGCGGGTTTCGCTTCTCGACCTATGCCACCTGGTGGATCCGCCAGGCCGTGGAGCGGGCCGTGATGAACCAGGGCCGTGTGATCCGCCTGCCCGTGCATGTGGTGCGTGAACTGCAACAGGTGTTGAGGGCGCGCCGCACGCTGGAGAATGACCCCGCATTTGCCGATCGCCGCAAGGGCCTGGAAGGCGAGGGCGTTCGCGTGGAAGATGTGGCCGCACTGTTGGGCCGGGACGTGCAGGAGGTCGCCGATCTTCTGGCCATGGCCGAAACACCGCGTTCGCTGGATGCGCAGGTAGACCGCTCGGACGATGATCACACGCTGGGCGACAGCCTGGCCGGCTCCGATGACCAGGACCCGACCGGCATCACGCACAGCCACGAGGTGGAGCGCCTGCTGGACAACTGGATTGACGCCTTGTCTGCACGCGAAAAGGAAGTGCTGGAGGGCCGCTTTGGCCTGCATGACCGCGAACCCGAGACGCTGGAGGTACTGAGCGACCGGCTGGGTTTGACGCGCGAACGCGTGCGCCAGATCCAGAACGAAGCGCTGCTCAAGCTCAAGCGCAACATGGCACGCAGCGGCATCAACAAGGAA
>CALRZF020000337.1:0-4358 GCA_943372585.1 Ramlibacter sp. 2FC
TACAACGGCGAATATGTCTGCGTCATGCGCAAGGGCCACCCGCTGGGCAGCGGCCCGTTCACCCTCAAGCGCTTTTGCACTGCGCACCACCTGCTGGTGAGTTTTTCGGGGCGGCCGTTCGGCTTTATTGACGAGGCGCTGGCGTCACTGGGGCAAACCCGGCGCATTGTGTTGACGGTCAACCAGTTTTTCACCGCCGGGCGGGTCGTGTCCGGCTCGGACCTGCTCACGGTGTTGCCGCGCCACTTTGTCAATGTGACCGGCATGGCCAGCGAGTTGATGGTTCGCGAGCTGCCGTTTGATGTGCCGCCCGTGCATGTGGATTCGCTGTGGCACATCCGCCAGGGCCAGCGCAAGGAGCACGCCTGGCTGCGGCTGGCGGTGGCCGCAGCGGCGGCCAAGGCCTTTTCGCCGTCGCGCCCGGACGCCTGATCGCTCAGGTGCGCGCAGTGCGCCGCGCAGGCGCCCGCAGCCCCTGCGTGGCATCGGCCGTGCGCGCCACCGCCGACAGCAGCGAGCGCAGCCAGGCATGGCTTTGCGAGTGGTGGGTGCGGCTGTGCCACAGCTGGTAAAAGCGCATCACCGGGAAGTCAATGGGCGAGCGCACCACGGCCAGCGGCAGGAGCCGCGCATAGTGCTCGGCAAAGTGGCGGCTGGTGGTGAACACCAGGTCAGTGCCCGGCAGCAGGTAGGGCGCCATGTTGAAGAACGGCACGGTTACGGTGGCTTCACGCGCCATGCGCAGCGCCGCCAGGTGCGACTCCACCACGCCGCGCTGGGTCACGCTGTACATGAGCGGCACCACATGGGCGCCGCCCAGGTAGTCGGCCACAGTCAGCGTGCCGCCCGCGGCGGGGTGGTCCTTGCCCACCAGGCACACCACTTCGTCCTCCAGCAGGATCGCCATGCGCAGGTGTTCAGGCGGCTGCGGCCAGTTGCCGATCACCACGTCCAGCTCGCCGGCGGCCAGCGCGGCTTCGTAGTCGTAATCCGGCCCCAGCGAATGCACCATCAGGCGCGCGCGTGGCGCGGTCATGCGAAGGTAGCTCACCACATTGGCCATGAGCGGCGGCGCCAGGTAGTCGGGTGTACCGATGCGAAAGGTCTGGCGCGTGGTGGCGGCGTCAAACGCTGCGGCGGGCGCCAGCAGGCCGTCAATCTCGGCCAGCACAATCCGCACCGACGCTTCCAGCTGCAAGGCGCGCTCGGTGGGCACCATGCGCTGCTTGTCCTTGATGAGCAGCGGGTCGCCCAGGATGTCGCGCAGCTTCTTCAGCGCAGCGCTCACGGCCGGCTGCGACTGGTTCAGCCGCGCCGCCGCGCGCGACACGCTGCGCTCGGCCATCAGCGTGCTGAACACGCGCAGCAGGTAGGTGTCAAACGGGTCGCTGGGTCGGCTCATGGCGGGCAATGCACAAAGCTGGGGCTCGGGTGGGCGCCAAAACCCCTGTTTCGGCACTTTTGTTATGCGGCAGATAAGTATGACGCGATTGGCGTGCCAGCCTGCGCTGCCTATAGTGGGTTCACCCTTTGCCCTTCCTGCCTGGAAACCACCATGACCCTTCACCTCACCCGCCGCGGCACGCTCAAAACCCTGGCCGCAGGCGCAGCGGCTGTCGCCCTGCCCTCGTTTGCCGCCTGGCCCGACAAGCCCATCAAGATCGTCGTGACCTTTCCGGCCGGTGGCGCCAGCGACATCGTGGCGCGCGTCATGGCCGAGCAGTTGGCCAAAAAACTGGGCCAGGCCGTGGTGGTGGACAACCGCCCCGGCGCGGGCGGCAGCGTGGGCGGGCTGGTGGTGTCGCAGGCGCCGGCCGACGGCTACACACTGATGCTGAGCAATTCCACCCCCATTTCCATCGGCCCTTTCGCGCTGGAAAAGCAGCCCTATGACCCGGTGGACGGCTTCACCCACATCGCGCTGATCGGCACCGCGCCGTGCGTGGTCATGGCGAACCCGGCCGCACCCCTGAAGACCATCACCGATGTGGAGTCCCAGGCGCGCAAGACGGGCCGGCTGGACTTCGGCTCGGGCGGGCCGGCGTCCATCGGCCACATCTACGGCGAACTCATGAAAAAAACCATGGGCGTGAACATGGTGCACGTGCCCTACCGCGGCGGCGCGCCCATGACGACCGACCTGATCGCCGGCGTGGTGCCGCTGGGCATTGATGTGCTGACGGCGTTTGTGCCGTACTTCAAGAGCGGGCAGATCGTACCCCTGGCCGTCACGTCGGCCAACCGTTCACCGCTGGTGCCGGACGTGCCCAGCGTGGTGGAGTTCGGCTACCGCCGTCTGGTGCTGGACAACTTCTTTGGCCTGTCAGGGCCGGCCAGAATGCCGGCCGACGTGGTAGCGCGGATCAACACCGCCTGCAACGAAATCCTCGCGCAGGCGGACGTCAAGAAACGCATGGTGGACCTGGGGATCACGGCCTCGGCGGCCAGCCCGGCAACGTTTACCGGGTTTGTGCGCGAACAGGTCGCGCAGCTTGCACCGACGGTCAAGGGTGCAGGCGTGAAACTCTGAGGTGGGGCGTCTTAGCGAACGACGCTGAGGTAGGCACTGGCGGCGCTGCGCAGTTCGCGGGCCTGGCGGGGGTTCAGGCCGGCACGGGCTTCGGCGCGCTCCATGAGCTGGTGGGCGACACCGTCGCCTTCGGGCTGGTGCGTCATGGCCACGGTGGGCGTCCAGCGGTTCCAGTTGCGAAGCTGGGTCAATTGGGCAAACAAGGTAAACATATGAAGTCGCCGTCTGGCGGCGCAAAGTGGCTATGAATCAAGAATAAGGGTTTTCCCTAGGGTTGCAACCCCAATACACGGCCTTCTTCATGCACGTTACGCATAGTTCGGCGCGCCCCGCCACATGGGGCGGGTCTGTGGCACCGAAAGCCCGACTGGCAGGACGGTATGCTTGTTACATGAGCGCCCCCACGCCATCCCCCGCCGCCGCCGTACCCCGCCTGGGAGAGGAATGGCTGCTTCAGGTCGCCGAGAACATTGACGAGATGCTGTGGGTCTGGGACCCGCGCACCCAGCAGGTGACCTATTCCAACGGCGCGTTTGAGCGTTTCTGGGGCTTTGCCGCCGTGGGCCGCGCCAGCGGCCCGCAAACCCTGATGGACTGCGTGCACCCGGACGACCGGGCCCGGCTGGCGCAGGCCCGCGCGCAGCTCACAGGTGGCGCGCCGCGCGGCTACACCGAAGAATTGCGCGTGACCCAGCCGCCCCGACCGGCCGATACGGTGATGCAAAGCCGCACCGCCTGGCTGCGCGAAAGCGCCTTTCCCGTGCTGGGGCCCGGCGGCGAGCTGCTGCGCGTGACGCACATTGCGCGCGATGTCACCTGGCAGCTGGACACCACGGCGCGCCTGCGCGCCGAGATCAGCCGCCGCACCGACGCTGAGCGCAGCCTGAGCGACGCCACGGTGCGGCTTCAGGCGCTGATCGCCACCGCCAACGATGCCGTGGTGACCATTGACGCGCAAAGCCAGATCATTGACTGGAACAATGCCGCCGAGCGCATGTTCGGCTGGACGCGGGTGGAGGCCATCGGCCAGACATTGACGCAACTGATCATCCCGGCGGTGCACCGGCCCATGCACAACGCGGGCATCAAGCGCTTCTTGCACGACGGCTCGTCCAGCATGTTCAACCGGCGCGTTGAAACGACGGCCCTGCGCCGCAGCGGCGAGGAGTTCGATGCCGAGCTGTCGGTGTGGCCGGTGCGCACGGGCGACCAGCACACCTTCAGCTCGTTCATCCGCGACATCTCGCGGCGCAAGGCGGCCGAGCGTGCGCTGGCCGACTCCGAAGCCAAGTACCGCGCCGTGGTGGAGAACGTCAATGAAGGCATCCTGGTCACGGCGGCGGGCCGCATCCTTTACGCCAACCCGCGCGCGCTGGAGCTCACGGGGCTGGACGACGAGACCGCCAAGTCGCGCCCGTTCATCGAGTTCATCCATGCCGACGACCGACAGCTGGTGCTGAACAACCACCTGCGCCGCCTGCGCGGCGAGCTGGTGGAAAACCATTACCAGTTCCGGGTGATCCACCAGAACGGCGACATCCGCTGGCTGGAGATCAGCGCCGTGGTATTCGAATGGCTGGGCGCGCCGGCCACGCTGAATTTCCTGACCGACGTGACACTGCGCCGCCAGGTGGAGCAGGACATCCGCAGTGCGCTGGCGCGCGAGCGCGAGCTGTCGGAGCTGAAGTCGCGCTTTGTGGCCGTGGCCTCGCACGAGTTCCGCACACCGCTGGCGGCCATTTTGTCGTCGGTGGAGCTGCTGGACGATTACGGCGAACGCCTGCCGGCGGACGAGCGCAAGGAAATGCTCACGCTGATCAAGCAGGCC
>CALRZF020000338.1:0-4331 GCA_943372585.1 Ramlibacter sp. 2FC
CAGGGCTTCGGCCTGGTCTGCACCAATCACGAGCAGCAGTTGGGCTAGGGGAAACTCCTGACGCAGTTCACGCAAGGTATCCACGGTGTAGGTGTAACCGGCACGCTGCAATTCGCGTGCATCCACCGTGGCACGCGGCACCTGGGCAAAGGCCAGTTGGGCCATGGCCAGGCGGTGGGCGTTGGCCGACAGCGCACGCGCCTTGTGCCAGGCCTGCCCCGTGGGGAAGATGCGCAACTCGTCCAGGCCCAGCTGTTCCACCGCCGCCTGGGCCAGTGCAATGTGGGCGTTGTGCGGCGGGTCGAACGCGCCGCCAAACATGCCCAGCCGGTACGGGCGTGACGCGTCGTGGCGCGTCAAACCCAGTCCCTGCGCGCCAGAAACTGGCTGTACAGGGCCGCCTCGGGCGAGCCGGGCTCGGGCTGCTGCTGGTAGGCCCAGCTAACCAAGGGCGGCATGGACAGCAAAATCGATTCAGTGCGCCCGCCCGACTGCAGGCCGAAATGCGTGCCCCGGTCCCACACCAGGTTGAATTCCACATAGCGCCCGCGCCGGTACAGCTGGAAGGCACGTTCACGGTCGCCATAGGGTGTGCCCTGGCGGCGCTGCACGATGGGCAGGTAAGCGGCCAGAAAGCTGTCGCCCACGGCCTGCATCATGGCAAGGCTGCCGTCAAAGCCCAGCTCTGAAAAGTCGTCAAAAAACACCCCGCCCACGCCGCGCTGCTCATTGCGGTGCTTCAAAAAGAAATACTCGTCGCACCAGGTCTTGAAGCGCGGGTATTTGTCAGCGCCAAACGGCGCCAGCGCATCGCGGCAGGTGGTGTGGAAATGCACCGCGTCTTCTTCAAACCCGTAATACGGCGTCAGGTCCATCCCGCCGCCAAACCAGCACACGGGCGCCTGGCCGGGCGCAGTGGCGGCGATCATGCGCACGTTCATGTGCACCGTGGGCACATAGGGGTTGCGCGGGTGGAACACCAGCGACACGCCCATGGCCTCAAACGGCGCGCCGGCCAGCTCGGGCCGGTGCTGGGTGGCGGACGGCGGCAACCTGGGCCCGCGCACATGCGAAAAGCCGCACCCTGCCCGCTCGAACAGCGGCCCGCCTTCCAGGATCATGGTGACGCCGTCGCCTTGCAGCGGCTCGTCCGGCGGCTTGGCCCAGGTGTCTGACAGGAAGGGCGTGCCATCGGCCTGCGCAATGGCGCCAGTGATGCGCTGCTGCAGGCCCATGAGCCAAAGGCGAACGTCGGCAGGGGTTTGGGTAGGGGCTGTCATTTCACAATGGTATCGGCTCGGTTGAACGATGGGTCCAGCAGCTTCACGGGTGCCATGTTGGCCGGCACCCTGCCCTGCACGCCCTGGTACACATCGGCCATGCGGGCCATGTCCAGCACCGTGTCGCCGCTGAGCTGGATGAAGTCGCGCACGGTCACCTGACGCCGGCCGTAGTCCAGCCGGATCAGGCCCAGCGGCACACCGGCAGCCAGGGCCGTGCGGTAAAAGCCGCTGCGCAGCCCGGGCACATATTTGCGCGTGCCCTCAGGTGCCAGGCCCAGCCAGAAATACCGGCCGTTACGGCGGCGCTCGTCAAAAACATCCAGCGCCTGGGTCGTCACGCCCTGGGCCGACGTACGCGCCACCGGCACGCCACCCAGCCAGCGCAGCCAGCGGCCAAACAGCGGGATGCGAAACAACGAGTCTTTGCCCCAGAAGCGCACCGGCACACCCAGCGCCCATTTGGCCAGCATCATGACGGGGAAGTCCCAGTTGCTGGTGTGCGGGTACACCACCAGCACACCCTGCAAGGCGGGCAGGCCTTCAAAGTCCACCGTCCAGCCCGCCAGGCACAGCGCCCAGCGTGCCAGGCGGCTGCCGCGAAACTGGATCGGCTGGATCGGGTATGGCGACGGGAAATCGCTGGTCGGCTTCAACGTCAGCTGCGGATGGCGCGGTGGCCGATGTCCTTGCGGTACTGCGCGCCGTCAAAGTGGATGGCCTTGGCCACCTCGTACACGCGCTGCTGCGCGGCCTTCACGCCATCGGCCAGCGCCGTAACGCACAGCACGCGCCCGCCCGACGTGACCGTGCCGCCGTCCTGCGCGGCCGTGCCGGCGTGGAACACCACGGCGTCGTCGGTGTCCTTGGGCAGGCCGGTGATCGCGTCGCCCTTGCGTGGGTTCAGCGGGTAGCCGTGCGCGGCCATCACCACGCCCAGCGCCACCCGGCGGTCCCATTGCAGCTCGATCTGGTCCAGGCTTTCCGACGTGGCGGCCATCATCACGTCGTACAAGTCGGTTTTGAGCCGCATCATGATGGGCTGGGTTTCGGGGTCGCCCATGCGGCAGTTGAATTCCAGCGTCTTGGGCTTGCCCGTGGCGTCGATCATCAACCCCGCGTACAGGAAGCCGGTGTACGGGATACCGTCTTTTTCCATGCCCTTGATGGTGGGCAAGATGATTTCGCGCATGGCGCGCGCGTGCACTTCGGGCGTGACCACTGGCGCGGGCGAATACGCGCCCATGCCGCCGGTGTTGGGGCCTTCGTCGCCGTCCAGCAGGCGCTTGTGGTCCTGGCTGGTGGCCAGGGGGGTCACGTTCTTGCCGTCGCACAGCACGATGAAGCTGGCCTCTTCGCCCTGCAAAAACTCTTCAATCACCACCCGCGCGCCACCGGCGTTGTGCGTCACGCCCAGCGTGTTGTCCACCAGCATGAAGTCAATGGCCTCGTGTGCCTCGGCCAGCGTCATGGCCACCACCACGCCCTTGCCTGCCGCCAGGCCGTCGGCCTTGACGACGATGGGCGCGCCCATCTTGTCCACATAAGCATGGGCGGCTGCGGGATCGGTAAAGCTGTCGTATTCGGCCGTGGGGATGCCGTGGCGCTTCATGAACGCCTTGGAGAACGCCTTGGAGCTTTCCAGCTGCGCGGCGGCCTTCGTCGGGCCAAACACCCGCAGGCCGTGCGCGCGGAATTCATCCACCACGCCGGCGGCCAGCGGGGCCTCGGGGCCCACCACGGTCAGCACGATCTTTTCGGCCTGCGCCCATTCGCGCAGGGCGCGCACGTCGGTGATGTTGATGTTGACCAGCCGGCCGTCCAGCGCGGTGCCGCCGTTGCCGGGGGCCACGTACACCACCTGCAGCTTGGGCGACTGCGCCATCTTCCAGGCCAGCGCGTGTTCACGGCCACCGCCGCCAATGATGAGGACTTTCATTTATTCAGAGATCTCGGCGTTGTGGAAAACCTCTTGCACGTCGTCCAGGTCTTCAATGATGTCCAGCAGTTTCTGCATTTTGGCGGCGTCTTCGCCGGTCAGGGCAATGGTGTTTTCGGGCCGCATGGTGACTTCGGCCACTTCGGGCTTCAAGCCCGCGGCTTCCAGGGCGTTCTTCACCGCCTCAAAGTCGGGGTAGGCGGTCAGCACCTCGATGGAGCCGTCTTCGCCGGTGATCACGTCTTCGGCACCGGCTTCCAGCGCCACTTCCATGAGCTTGTCTTCATCGGTACCCGGCGCAAAAATCATTTGCCCGCAGTGCTTGAACTGGAACGCCACCGAGCCCGCCGTGCCCATGCTGCCGCCGTATTTGCTGAACGCGTGGCGCACATCGGCCACGGTGCGCACCTTGTTGTCGGTCATGGTGTCCACGATGATGGCCGCGCCGCCGATGCCGTAGCCTTCGTAGCGGATTTCTTCGTAGTTCACGCCTTCCAGGTTGCCGGTGGCCTTGTCGATGTTGCGCTTGACGGTGTCGATGGGCAAATTGGCTGCCTTGGCCTTTTCAACCGCCAGCCGCAGCCGGGGGTTAATGGCCAGGTCGCCGCCGCCCAGGCGGGCCGCGACCATGATTTCACGGATGACGCGCGTCCACACCTTGCCGCGCTTTTCGTCCTGGCGGCCCTTGCGGTGTTGGATATTGGCCCATTTACTGTGTCCAGCCACTGGGTGACCCTTCTGTCTTGAATTAACCTAGAGCCTGCGATTCTACTTTTTACAACCCCGACGGAGCCCCCCGCCATGGCCGACCCCCTGCTGATAGCCAAGAACGCCACTACCACCTGCGAGCTGCTGCCGGGCCTGGCCAACCGGCACGGGCTCATCACCGGCGCCACCGGCACCGGCAAGACCGTCACGCTGCAAACCCTGGCAGAAAACTTCAGCAAAATCGGCGTGCCGGTGTTCATGGCCGACGTGAAGGGCGACCTGACCGGCATCAGCCAGGTCGGCACCATCGGCGACAAAATGGCCGCCGTGCTGAAAGAGCGCGGCATAGAGCCCGTGGCATCCGCCGCCTGCCCCGCCACCGTGTGGGACGTCTTTGGCGAACA
>CALRZF020000339.1:0-4320 GCA_943372585.1 Ramlibacter sp. 2FC
AGTCGGGCGCCTGGCGCAGCTGGAAGCCGCATGCGGACAGCATTGCAGCAAGAGGCAGGGCCAGCAGAAGGCGGCGTTGCGTCATGGCTAGATCACCACATTCACGAGTCGCCCGGGCACCACGATCACCTTTTTGGGCGCGGCGCCGTCAGCCTGCTTGATGAAGGCCTCGCTGGCCAGCGCGATCTGCTCGATCAGCGCCTTGTCGGCCGCAGCCGGCACATGGATCGCGCCGCGCAGCTTGCCGTTGACCTGCAGCATCAGTTCAATCTCGTCCTGCTTGAGCGCTTCTTCGTCCACCTTGGGCCAGGGCGCGTCCAGCAGGTCGCCCTGTTGCGCGGCATAACCCAGCGCCTGCCAGAGCTCGTGCGCGATGTGCGGCGTGACCGGGTACAGCGTGCGCAGCAGAATGCCAAAGCCTTCACGCACCGCGGCGGCATCGCCTGGCGCATGGCCCTTGAAGCCCTCCAGCGCGTTCAGCAACTTCATGGCGCCCGACACCACCGTGTTGTATTGCATGCGCTGGTAGTCGTAGTCCACCTGCTTGAGCACGGTGTGGACTTCCAGCCGCAATGCCTTGGCATCCTTGCCGTACACCGCCTTGGCATCGGTGGCGGCCCCCACCTTGGCGCCGAAGTTCCACACGCGGCGCAGGAAGCGGTAGCTGCCCTCCACCGCCGAATCATTCCATTCCAGCGTAGCCTCGGGCGGCGCGGTGAACATGGTGTACAGCCGCGCCGTGTCGGCGCCGTACTTTTCAATCAGGTCCTGCGGGTCCACGCCGTTGTTCTTGCTCTTGCTCATGGTGCCCACGCCTTCGTAGGTCACGGCCGAGCCGTCGGATTTGAGCTTGGCGCCCGTCACCTTGCCGTGTTCGTCGTGGATGTCTTCCACATCGGTGGGCCAGAAGTATTCGATGCCACCCTTTGCGCCCTTGCGCGAGTAGATGTGGTTCAGCACCATGCCCTGCGTGAGCAGCTTGGTAAACGGCTCGTCGATCTTCACCAGCCCCAGGTCACGCATGACCTTGGTCCAGAAGCGCGCGTACAGCAGGTGCAGGATCGCGTGCTCGATGCCGCCGATGTACTGGTCCATCGGCATCCAGTAGTTGGCGCCACCGGCCACCATGGCCTGTTCGTTGGTGGGGTCGCAGTACCGCATGAAGTACCACGAGCTGTCCACGAAGGTGTCCATGGTGTCGGTCTCGCGCCGCGCGGGTTTGCCGCACACGGGGCAGGTCACCCCGGCGTGGAAGCCTTCATGCTTGTGCAGAGGGTTGCCCGAGCCATCGGGCACGCAGTCCTGCGGCAGCACCACGGGCAGGTCTTTTTCGGGCACGGGAACGGCGCCGTGTTCGGTGCAGTGGATGATGGGGATGGGTGTGCCCCAGTAGCGCTGGCGGCTCACGCCCCAGTCGCGCAGGCGCCAGGTGGTCTTTTTCTCGCCCAGGCCGAGCTGTTCCAGCGCGTGGGCCACGGCGTTGACCGCGTCCTTGTAGCCAAAGCCGCTGTAGATGTCGGAGTTGATGGTGACGCCGCGCTGCTTGTCACCGTACCAGTCCTGCCAGCGGTCGTAGTCGTAGTGCTCGCCGTCCACATGCACGACCTGCAGGATGTCAATGCCGTACTTCTTGGCGAATTCAAAGTCGCGCTCGTCGTGCGCGGGCACGCCCATGACGGCGCCGTCGCCATAGCTCATGAGCACATAGTTGCCCACCCACACCTGCACCGGCAACCGCGTCAGCGGGTGCGTCACGGTCAGGCCGGTGGGCATGCCCACCTTTTCACGCAACGCCAGTTCGGCTTCAGTGGTGCCGCCCTTCTTGCACTCTTCAATGAAGGCGGCCAGTTTGGGGTTGGTGGCGGCCGCATGCGTGGCCAGCGGGTGCTCGGGCGCCACAGCGCAAAACGTCACGCCCATGATGGTGTCAGCACGCGTGGTGAAGACGTACATCCTGCCGTCGCCGATCTGGGCGCCCGACGCATCGCGGATGTCGTGGGTGAACGCAAAGCGCACGCCTTCGCTCTTGCCGATCCAGTTTTCCTGCATGAGCTTCACGCGCTCGGGCCAGCCGGGCAGCTGGCTTTGCACATGGTCCAGCAGTTCGCCGGCGTAGTCGGTGATCTTGAGGTAGTAGCCGGGGATTTCGCGCTTTTCCACCACGGCGCCGGTGCGCCAGCCCTTGCCGTCAATGACCTGCTCATTGGCCAGCACGGTCTGGTCCACCGGGTCCCAGTTGACGACCTGGGTCTTGCGGTAGGCAATGCCCTTTTCCAGCATCTTCAAAAACAGCCACTGGTTCCACTTGTAATAGCTCGGGTCACAGGTGGCGACCTCGCGGCTCCAGTCGATGGCCAGGCCCATCGCCTGCATCTGCTTTTTCATGTACGCAATGTTCTCGTACGTCCACTTCGCAGGCGGCACGCCGTTTTTCAACGCGGCGTTCTCGGCCGGCAGGCCGAACGCGTCCCAGCCCATGGGCATCAACACGTTGTAGCCGTTCATGCGCAGGTAGCGCGTGAGCATGTCGTTGATGGTGTAGTTGCGCACATGGCCCATGTGCAGCTTGCCGCTGGGGTAAGGCAGCATGGAGCAGGCGTAGAACTTCTTCTTGCCGGCGTCTTCGGTCACGCGGTAGGCGTCACGCGCGGTCCAGTGGGCGTGCGCTTCGCGCTCCACCTCGGTGTGGTTGTACTTTTCTTGCATGAATGGGCTTGTCGCAAAAGGGGGCGGCGCCTGAGCCGCAGTGCAGCGATTTTAGGCGCTGGGACCGCTCAGCGTGCCGCCGCAGGCGCGCCGGGCTGTTCGGCCACGAAACCGATGCGGTTCAGCCCGGCTTTTTGTGCCGCGCCCATCACCACCACCACCTGGCCGTAGGGCACGGTCTGGTCGGCGCGCAGTTGCACTTCGGTGTCGGGGTTGCGCGCGGCGGCCTCCTGCAGGCCCTGCGCCAGCTGCTCGGGCGTCACGGGCCGTTCGTCCAGAAACACCTGGCCACCCGGGTTGATCGACAGGGTGACGAATTTCGGCGCCTCGCTGGCGGTGGCGGCGTCGGTTTTGGGCAAATCCAGCCGGATCGAGCTGGCCAGCAGGGGCGCGGTGATGATAAAGATCACCACCAGCACCAGCATCACGTCCACCAGTGGCGTGACATTGATCTCGCTCATGGGCTGGTGCCCGGGGGTGCGTTCAAGGCGGCCGAAAGCCATGGTGGCTATGCCTTGGGGTGGGCCAGCAATTCCCTGAGGTCTCGCGCGAAACCTTCCAGGTCGGCTTCGATGCGCCCGATGCGTCTGCCAAACACGTTGTAAGCCAGCACGGCGGGGATGGCCACCGCAAGGCCGGCAGCCGTCATGATCAGCGCCTCACCCACCGGACCGGAGACCTTGTCGATCGAGATCTGCCCCGCCCCGGCAATGCTGGTCAGCGCGTGGTAGATGCCCCAGACGGTGCCCAGGAGCCCCACGAACGGCGCGGTGGAGCCCACGGTGGCCAGCAACACCTGGCCGAACTGCAGCTTGTCCAGCACACGGTGCAGCGCGTCGCGCAGCACACGGGTGAGCTGTTGCGACCGGTCGCCGGCTGCGGCCAGCGTGCCCGCACCGTCCGTACTGGTCGCGTCGATCAGTGGGAGCACAAGGGCTTCACGGTCAAAGGCGGCCACACGGTCACGGCCATCCGCCAGCGCCGGCGCCTGCCAGAACGCCGCCGTGGCGCGGCCCACATCGCGGTTGGCCCGCTGCAGGAGCCAGGCCTTCCACAAAATCACGACCCAGCTGGCCACCGACATCGCCAACAGCAACAGCGCCACGCCGCGCGTGACCGCGTCGCCCTGGGAAAAGATGTCGGTCCAGCGCATGGCCTAGCGCAGCCCCAGCACGTCAAACATATCAAACAGCCCCGCGCGCTGCCCGGCCAGGAAACGCACCGCGCGCAGGCTGCCCTGGGCGTAGGTGGATCGGCTGGACGATTTGTGCGTGATCTCGATGCGCTCGCCCGTGCCTGCAAACAGCACGGTGTGGTCGCCCACGATGTCGCCGCCCCGGATGGTGGCAAAACCAATGCTGGACGGATCGCGTTCGCCGGTGACGCCTTCGCGGGCATAAACGGCACAATCTTTCAGGTCGCGGCCCAGGGCGCCGGCAATGACCTCGCCCATCTTGAGCGCGGTACCCGACGGTGCGTCCACCTTGTGGCGGTGGTGCGCTTCAATGATTTCAATGTCGTAGCCCGTGGCCATGGCCTTGGCAGCCATCTCCAGCAGCTTGAGCGTGACGTTGACGCCCACGCTCATGTTGGGCGCCATCATGATGGGGATGT
>CALRZF020000340.1:0-4291 GCA_943372585.1 Ramlibacter sp. 2FC
ATGGCGCCCAGGCTCAGGGCCCGCAGCCGCGTAGGCGCATCGGTGTTGCTGGTCAGCACGATCACCGGGATATGGCGCAGTTGCGGGTCGTCGCGCAGCACCGCCAGGATGTCCATGCCTGACACCTTGGGCATGCTCAGGTCCAGCAACAGCACGTGGGGCTGGCGGGCACGCATCATCTCCACGGCGTTTTCGGATTCGTGGGTGGAGATGAAATTGCGGTAGCCGGCGTCTTCCAGGAACGCCTGCGTCATCTCGATGTTCAGCAACTCGTCGTCCACCATCATGATGACGGCGTCCACCGCGTCGAAGGCGGTCTGGCGGTGAAAGGTGTCTTCGTCCACGGTCACGGCCTTGAGGTTTTTGCCGGCCAGCATGTGACCCCCGGGCGGGAATGTCGCGCTGGAAGACGCGGATTCGCTTGAATCGACCATCTGGTTTCTTTCTTGTATGCCGGCCGCAAAGCCGTACCCAACGTAAGTATGCTTATTTTCAGCCCACGCCCGCCGCCTGTGCAACCGAGGCGTCAGGCAACTGGACCCGCTGCGCCATGTTGCGCAACAGCGCCATGGATTGGTTCACGCCGGCGGTGTCGCCCTGCAACGCCCGCTGCTCCAGTTCGCGCGCCGGCTCTGTAAAAGCGTCGTAGCCCACCGTGCCCGCCGCCCCGGCCAGCCAGTGGCCAAAGCGGGCAATCTCGGCGCTGTCGTTCTGGCCCCATGCCTGCTCGGCCAGGGCCAGCTGCTCCTGCAGCCGGGCGGCGAATTTGGTGACGATAGGCGCAAAGCGGGGGCTGCCAGCAAAACGGGACATGATGGGCTCGCCCACAGGGAGCGCCGCCGCCGGCGCCTGCGGGGGCGCGGTGTCCTGCACCGCCTGTTCCTGCAAGGCAAGCTCTACCCGGCGTCCGCCGAGCAGCCGCGCCAGTTCGGCCAGCAACACGTCGATGTCTACCGGCTTGGTGACGTAGCCCGTGCAGCCGGCCTGCAGCACCTCCTGCTCAAAACCTTTCATGGCATTGGCGGTCAGCGCCACGATGGGCGTGGTGACGCCACGCGCGCGCAGCGTGCGCGTGGCCGTGAAGCCGTCCATCACCGGCATCTGCATGTCCATGAGGATCAGGTCGAAGCCGCCGGCGGCCACCTTGTCCACGGCAATCTGGCCGTTTTCGGCCTCCTCCACCCACAAGCCCTGCTCGGCCAGCACCAGAGACAGCAGTTCGCGGTTTTCTGCCCCGTCGTCCACCACCAGCAGCCGTGACGGCGGCAGCTGCCAGCGCACGCTCTGCACCGCGCCCCCGGCGTCCTGCGCAGCCAGCAGCTGCGCGCCGTCCACCAGCGCCACCGCTGCCAGCGGCCCTGTCGCAAAGGTCAGCGTCATCGTGCTGCCCTGCCCCGGCACGCTGGACGCCACGATGTCGCCGCCCATGGCGCGCGCGAACCTGCGGCTGATCGCCAGGCCCAGGCCGGTGCCGCCAAAGCGGCGCGTGATCGAGGCATCCGCCTGCGTGAACGGGTCGAACATGGATTCGATCTTGTCGGGCGATATGCCGATGCCCGAGTCGTGCACTTCGACCGTGAAAACACCGTCGCTGCCCGCGCTCGCGCAGCGCAGCACCACCCTCACACCGCCCTTTTCGGTGAACTTGACCGCGTTGCTCAGCAGGTTGAGCACGATCTGGCGCAGCCGCGCCGGATCGGACACCACGGATTCGGGCAGATCAGTGGCGGCCTGCAGCGTGAGCGAAATGCCTTTTTCGCGGGCCTTCACGTCCAGCTCGGCCACGGCCTGGCGCACCACGGCGTGCGGCGCGCACGGCACGCTTTCAATCTCCAGGTGGCCGGCCTCGACCTTGGACAGGTCCAGGATGTCGTTGATCAGCGTCAGCAGGTGCCGCCCGCTGGTGTGGATGGTGTCCAGGTAGCGGCTGGATTCACGCTCGCTCTTGCTGTAGCCGCGCTTGAGCAGCTCGGTAAAGCCCAGGATGGCGTTCATGGGCGTGCGGATTTCGTGGCTCATGTTGGCCAGGAATTCGCTCTTGGCGCGGTTGGCGGCCTCGGCCTCGTCGCGGGCGCCCTGCAGTTCCACGCGGCTTTGTTCCAGCAGCGTGATGTCTTCCAGGCTGATGAGCACACCGCCGGGCCGCCCGGCCGTGCCCAGCACGGGCGAACAGTTGACGACGAAGGTGCGCAGCAGGCCGTCGGCCCCTGCCAGGCGCAGTACCGTGTCGCGCTGCACCACACCTTCTTCCAGCGCGCGTTCCCAGGGCTGGTTTTGCGCAGCCAGCGGTTGGCCGGTGGCGTCCAGCCAGGCGATCAGCGACGCCTGTGTGCCCATGAGCTGCTCGTTGCTGCGGCCCAGCAGCTTCACCAGGGCTTTGTTGGCCAGCACGATGCTGCGCTTCTGGTCGATCACCAGCAGGCCCTCGGTCAGCGAATCCAGCGCGGAGCGCACCCGCCCGGGAATCGCCTGCGACGGGTCCAGGTGGCGCAGCACGCGGCTCAGGTAGATCTGGAACCCCACAAAGCACAGCAGCGCGCAAAACGCAATCAGTTGCACCAGCGGCAACTGCACGATGCCCAGCAGCCCGGGTGCTGCCAGCGGCTTGAAGCGGAACTCGGCCTCGCCCCAGGGCTGTGCGCCCGCGTACACGGGCACATGCACCTGCGTATCGGGCAGCGCGGCCGCCCCCATGGGCTGCCACTGGCGCGCATGGTCGCCTACCGTCACGGCCAGGCGGCCGTCCAGCGCTCGCAGGCCTACCGACAGCAGTTCGGGGTTGCGCTGCTGCACGAAACGCAGCAGCGCGTCCACGCGCGCCGCATCGCCGCCACTGAGAAGCGCCGTGGACGACGCCGCGATCGATTCAGCCAGCGCGATGCGGCCCTCGCGTTGCGCGGCGGTGCGGTCGGGCATGAGGCCCAGGAATGACGCGGCCAGCAGTGCGCTGCTGACCAGCGACACCAGGCCCATGGCGATATAGGTGCGTGTGCCGACCAGACGCTTCACGTTCAATACCCCCGAAGGCTGGCCAGCGGGTCGCCCGCTGCCTTGCCGTCCATGCCGTCGTCGTCGTCACCTTCGTCACCCACGCCGTCCGACGCCTGCGACAGCACCGGCAACGGGTCCAGCACGCGCCAGGCGGGCATGGCCGACAGGTAGCTGCCCATCAGCACGCCGCCGCGGATCAGCCACAGCACATAGATCACCGATGCGCCAAAGCCAAAGCCCGCGGCCGACACAGCCACGGTACGGTCCAGGTTGAACTCGGCGCGGATCTGCTCGCGCACCAGGTCCATCTCCTGCACAAACTCCGGTGAACGCAGCGCACGCTGCAGTTCGTCGCCGGACACCGCCACGCTGCGCAAGGCGATGCCTGTGCCAATGCCGCTGCCCACATCCAGCGGCGCTTCGGCGGCCGGCGGCAACAGGCCCGCCAGCCGCCGCTCCAGCGGCAGGGTGTTCAGTGGCGGCAACGCGACGTCCGCCAGGCCCAGTGCCTGCGGGCGCACGGCGGTGAACGGCGCACCAGTCACCCCCAGGGCGGATGCCAGCTGCTGCTGCGTCGCGTCGGGTATGAAGACACCGCCGTCAGCGCCGGGCTCGCCCTGTGCGCTGCCGTCCGCGCCGCCACCTCCATCACCCCGCGAGCCCGCGGGCGCGGTGCCGGCAGGCGGTGGCGCGGCAATGCCGACATCGGGCCGGGGCGCCGGCGGGGGCGCCAGTGGGGTGGCCGAGGGTGCGGGCGAAGGCGTCGAATCCACCGGCGATGGGGCCGGCGCCTCCACCGGCGGCGGCACGACCACCACAGGAGTTTCAGGCAACGAAGGAGCCGCCGGCGGCGCTGGCACGGGGGCCGGTGCTGGAGCAGGTGCGGGTGGCTCGGGCGCTGCGGGCGGCGGCAACTGGGGTACCGGCGCGGGCGCGCCCGGCGGTTCGGGCGCGGGTGCTGGTGTGGGGGTGGGCGCCGGTGCAGGGGGCGCCGGGGGTGCCGGTGTGGGGGCCGGCGCATTGACCGTGACCGTCAGGCTGTCCGTGCGGGCGTCCAGGCCGCCACTGGCCGTCCCGCCGTTGTCCTGCACACTCCAGCTGAACGCCTGGGGGCCGCCGCTGGCATTCGCCGCCGCGCGGAACTGCATGCCCTGCATGTCGGCCAGCGTGTAGGTGGTGCCTGCTGTCACGACCGTGGTGCCGTTCGCCAGCACCACGTCGCCCAGCGACGCAGCCGGCACCGCCGTCACGGTGTAGGCCAGTGTCTGTGCGGCCTCATCCGTGCCGCCGCCGGGCCCAT
>CALRZF020000341.1:0-4275 GCA_943372585.1 Ramlibacter sp. 2FC
GGCTCGAAATGCGGGAATAGCTCAGTTGGTAGAGCGCAACCTTGCCAAGGTTGAGGTCGAGAGTTCGAGACTCTTTTCCCGCTCCAGATTTCCAAAAAGGGAAGCCTAGGCTTCCCTTTTTTGTCAGTAAAAATCCGAAATTACCCTGGCGCGATAGCAAAGCGGTTATGCACCGGATTGCAAATCCGATCAGCCCAGTTCGACTCTGGGTCGCGCCTCCAGAAACACAGCCCCGTCAACCCTGTTGCCGGGGCTGTTTTGTTTGACAATAGGTCGTACGCCCGGATGGTGAAATTGGTAGACACAGCGGACTTAAAATCCGCCGCTTGCTGAAAGGCGGCGTACCGGTTCAAGCCCGGTTCCGGGTACCAGAAGAAAGCACGTCATGCCACGCTATAACGCCCCCTTTGAAATCCATGTTCATGGTGACGTGCCCTTGCGCGCCGACGTGGGCTTTGCCCAGATTCAGGATGCGCTGAAGCCGCTGTGGAAATACGCCGGCGCCAAATCGCTGGCCGACGGTGCCCAAAGCAGCTACGAAGAAGAGCCCGGTATCAAGTTCGACGCGCAGGAGCACCTGCTGCGGATGTGCTGGACTGTGCCCGGCGATGAGGATTTTCGCCAGTCGCTGGACGAGATGTGCATGAACCTCAATGAACTGGCCCAGGATGGCGCCGCGATAGAGGTGACGTTTTACGACGCCGACTTTGACGAGGAAGAAGAAGCCCCGGGCGCGGAGTCGCGCGACGATTTCGTGATGCTGTTTGTCGGCCCCACGCCTGCGGCCATCATGCAGGTGCAGCGCGACCTGCTGGTGCAGGACGTGGTGAACATGATGGAGCGCCACTTTGATGGTTCCGAGCTCGGCGGTGTGGTGGCCGAGATTGACAAGCTGTTCAGCCAGCGTTTTGATGAACTGGTCAATTCGCTGGAGCTGGGCCGGCCGCCGCGGGGCTCGGGCGGATCAGGTGGCTCCGGTGGGTCGGGCCACGGCGGTGGCCGCCGTCCCCGTCACCTTCACTAAAAAATGGTTCCCCCCCGAAGCGCCTTCGGCGCCTCCCCCTCAAGGGGGGGTCACCAGCGGCCCGGCAAAGCCGGTTCCGCGGTGGCACTCGTATAGTCGCTGCTTATGTCGCTTTTCCCGCAAGATGCCCTTCAGCCCGGCGTGCGCAAGCGCGAGGTGTTTGGCTGGGCAATGTACGACTTTGCCAACTCGGGCTTCACCACGGTGGTCATCACCGCAGTGTTCGCAGCGTATTTCGTCGGGGGCATTGCGCAAAAGGCTGAATGGGCCACGTTTGCCTGGACGGCAGCGCTCAGCGTGTCGTATGCCATCGTGATGCTCACCATGCCCAGCATTGGCGCCTATGCCGACCTGCGGGCCGCCAAGAAGCGCCTGCTCATGATCACCACGGCAGGTTGTGTGGTGGCTACCGCCGCGTTGGCGTTGGCGGGGCCGGGCAGCGTGGCGCTGGCGATCGTGCTCATCATTGTGGCCAACACGTTCTACAGCTGGGGCGAGTCGCTCACTGCAGCGTTCCTGCCCGAGCTGGCCCGTACCGAATCGCTGGGCAAGGTCAGTGGCTGGGGGTGGGGCTTTGGCTACTTTGGCGGCATGCTGTCGCTGGGCATTTGCCTGGGTTACGTCATCTGGGCTCAGGGGCAGGGCATCAAGGCCGAGCAGTTTGTACCCGTCACCATGCTGGTTACCGCCGTGATCTATGGCGCGGCGTCTCTCGTGACCTTTCGCCTGTTGACCGAGCGCGCCAAGCCCAACCCCGCGGCCCTGCAGCAAAACGGCCTGCACGCGTCGCTGGCGCAGTTGCGCCGCACGTTCGCCCAGGCCCGGCAATACCGGGACTTCATGTGGCTGCTGGCCTGCGCAGTGTTCTACCAGGGGGGTGTGGCGGTAGCCATTGCGCTTGCGGCCATCTATGCCGAGCAGGTCATCGGCTTTCAGCCGCAGGAAACCATGGTCCTGATTTTTGTGCTGAACCTGGCGGCGGCAGGCGGGGCATTGGCCTGGGGCTATTTCCAGGACCGTGTGGGCCACAAGCTGGCGTTGGGTATCACGCTGGTGGGCTGGATCGCCACCTGCGTCATTGCAGCCGTTACGACCACCAAGGGCGGCTTCTGGTACGCGGCAGCCATCGCTGGTCTGTGCATGGGGTCCAGCCAGTCGGCGGGGCGCGCCATGGCCGGCATGTTTGCGCCGCAGCGCCAGCTGGGCGAGTTCTATGGCTTGTGGACGTTTGCGATCCGCCTGGCCAGCATCATCGGTCCGTTGAGCTATGGTGCCATCACCTGGGCGACCGGCGGCAACCAGCGCACCGCGATCCTGTCGACCGCTGTGCTGTTTGTCGTGGGCCTGGTGTTGTTGCTGAAGGTGGATGTAAAGCGTGGCCGGGCTGCCGCGCTGGCTGCCAATGCTCAGGCCTGAGCGCCCAGCCAGCGTGCTGTGGCTGCCGTCAGCGCGTGTGCCGTCCCCGTACCCAGCAATGTGAGGCGCCCCTGTGCACGCGGGGCCAGCAGGCCTGCCGAAACCAGCAGGCGCTGTGTCTGCCGCGCCACCGGTTCGCCGGTTTCCACCAGCTGCACCTCGGGTCCAATCAGGCTGCGCAGCACATCAGCCGCAAACGGGTAGTGGGTACAGCCCAGCACCAGCGTGTCCATATCCCCCGGCCCGGCACCAAATCGCCCCATGGACGCCGTGTATTGCAAACAGAGCGCTTTTATTTTTTTGGCGTCTGAACGTTCTATGGCTTCTGCCAGCCCATCACAGGGCTGCAGCTTGAAGCTGGCCAGCCCGGCCAGCGACGCATGCAGTGCGCCAAATTTGCTGCTGCCCAGCGTGCCGCGCGTGGCCATCACACCCACATGGCCTGTTCGTGTGAGTGAGGCAGCGGGCTTGAGGGCGGGCTCCACGCCCACCAAGGGGAGGGCAGGGTAGGCACTGCGCAGTTGTGCAATGGCAGCCGCCGTGGCCGTGTTGCAAGCCACGACCAATGCCTTGATGCCATGCAAATCGCGCAGTTGCTGCGCGACAGCCAGTGAGCGTTCGACGACGAACGCGTCGCCCCGCTCGCCGTAAGGGGCGTGCGCATTGTCGGCCAGGTAAACGAAGTCTTCGCTTGGCATGGCGGCCCGCAGCGCGCGCAGCACGCTCAGACCACCGACGCCGCTGTCAAAAACGCCGACCGGCGCGTCAGCGCTCAACCTGCGGCAACAGGAATGTTCTTGAATTCGCCCGTGGCAATGCGCTTTTGCCATTCGGCCGGGCCGGTAATGTGGGCGCTGGTGCCGCCCGCGTCCACCGCGACGGTCACGGGCATGTCCACCACGTCAAATTCATAGATGGCCTCCATACCCAGGTCGGCAAAACCCACGACCTTGGCGGTCTTGATGGCTTTGGAGACGAGGTAGGCCGCGCCGCCCACGGCCATGAGGTAGGCGCTCTTGTGCTTTTTGATGGCCTCGATGGCGACAGGGCCACGCTCGGACTTGCCGATCATCGCGATCAGACCGGTTTCGGCCAGCATCATTTCAGTGAAACCGTCCATGCGTGTGGCGGTGGTGGGACCTGCAGGGCCCACGGCTTCGTCACGTACGGGATCGACGGGCCCCACGTAGTAGATGACGCGGTTGGTGAAGTCCACCGGCAGTTTCTCGCCCTTGGCCAGCATGTCCTTGATGCGTTTGTGTGCGGCGTCGCGGCCGGTCAGCATCTTGCCGTTGAGCAGCAATGTGTCGCCCGGTTTCCAGCCAGCCACTTCTTCCTTGGTCAGCGTGTTGAGGTCCACACGCTTGCTCTTTTTGGTGTCGGGCGTCCACTGCACATCGGGCCACAGGTCCAGCGACGGCGCGTCCAGGTACACCGGGCCCGAGCCGTCCATGACAAAGTGCGCGTGGCGCGTGGCGGCGCAGTTGGGAATCATGGCCACGGGCTTGCTGGCCGCGTGCGTGGGGTACATCTTGATCTTGATGTCCAGCACGGTCGTCAGGCCGCCCAGGCCCTGCGCGCCGATGCCCAGGGCGTTGACTTTCTCGTACAGCTCCAGGCGCAGTTCCTCGGTCTTGTTGCTGGGACCACGCGCAATCAGCTCGTACATGTCGATGTCGTCCATCAAAGACTCCTTGGCCATCAGCATGGCCTTTTCGGCCGTGCCGCCGATGCCGATGCCCAGCATGCCGGGCGGGCACCAGCCCGCGCCCATGGTGGGCACAGTCTTGAGCACCCAGTCGACCACCGAGTCGCCGGGGTTGAGCATCACCATC